>JBARPG010000246.1:0-6364 GCA_049642885.1 Acidimicrobiia bacterium
GTGTGTAGATCGACGCATAAAAGTTCGCGATGTCTGCGATCACTGTGAATGCTCCGGATCGCGCGCGGCGCCATGTCTCGGTCTCGCGCTCCCCAAATGTATGGGATCTCGAAATGGAGCGTTTCTCTGTCGGGTCGATTGACGGTTTCGTTAGGCCGAATGGGCTTGCTTGAGTGTGTTCGTAAATTTCGTTCCAATGATCGGCGATGGTTCTACTGATCTCCGCATATGCACTCGGGTTGGGGGTTCTGAGAACGCGACGCTTCCCCCCTGCGGTGTAGAGGTTGTGAACTGCCGGGGCAGACCACAACGATTTCCCGCTTGCCACATTGTCGACCGGCACGAGCGCACGCGTGGTGAAGCATGGCGGGAGTTCAACGGGAAGGAGGCCACTCTGAAGTAATTGAGTCGTGAGGTGTGGTGCCAAGAGTCCTGCCAAAGCTTCGAGTCCGGTCATGTTGAACAGACAATCCTCACGTTGATCGTACTGCTCGGGCAGGGAACTGTTTCGGGGTGGTTCTTCGTCGGCCACGTCGAGTGAAGTCGGGAAGGTGCTCGCCCGTCGGGGCGCCCACTACCGTGTGCGGCGATGACATCCCAAACGATCAACAACAACGCCGCGTTCATCTGGTCAGTCGCCGACCTGCTCCGCGGCGACTACAAGCAGTCGGAATACGGCAAGGTCATCCTGCCGCTCACCGTCCTGCGCCGCATCGACTGCGTACTCGAACCCACCAAGGCAAAGGTGCTCGAACGTGCAGCGAAACTCCCAGACTCGCTCGAAAACCGAGCGCCCGTCCTCGCAGGCGCATCGGGGAAGCCCGTATTCGTAGGGGCGCCGAAAGGGTCTGGTCCCGACGCAGGCCAGGAGTTTTGGGTACGAATTGGGAATGCAACAAAGCAACTCCACGGTGATGACCTTGTCGAATACACAGATGACCATTGGGGATGATGGCGTGTCCAACGAAGTCGAGTCCCTTTTGCGGGTTGCCGCGGATGACGCTGCGAAGCGCCCGGCCTTTTCGAAGGCACTGCTCGATTCCGAAGTATTCATCCTCGGAAAAATGGATCCGCCACCTGGACCCGACGGCCACGTGGATGCTGGCGCGCGGGTGTTGTTGAGCAATGTTGAACTCGAAACGGGGGCTGTGGTCGCGTTCTTCACGTCACTTGAAGCGCTCGAACGATTCTTGGCGACGGCCCCCAGCTTCTCACCTTCATACCTGAGGATTTCGTGCCGAGCATTGTTCGAAATCACCATCGGTGAGCGACTCGTGCTGAATCTCGGCTCGGACTATGGAAAGGAATTCCTGCCGACAGAAATCGATTCGCTGCTGCACGGTCTGGACGTTGGGGTGACCACTCTCGTGGTCGAAAGGCCGACGTCGGTGCGTGTCGGCGCGCCCAGTTATGTTCCGCCGGAGATGACGGAGTTATTGCGTCGCTTCTTTACAACAGAGCCCTCGGTGTTCGCTGCTCATCTCGGCTGGCGAGAGATCGAAGGCTCTCAGCCCGGTTACTTGCTTGTCGTCGTCAAGGAGGATGCCGATACGCCCCTTGACCAGTTCGGGTCGGTCGCTTCTGCTGCGCTTCCAGATGGTTACGTCATGGACACGGTCTACGTCAGCGTCGATCGACACGATCATTATCTGTCGAGTGTTCCCCCGTTCTATGTACGGGATTCGGGGAACCGCGAGAACAAGCGCCGCCGCTGGTCCGGGCGGTTGCGCTGAGCCACGTCAGCGTCACCGAGATCGTGCCGGAACACTGGTCGTCGAAACTGCTCAGGACAGTGCAGCAATTGCCGTGTATTTTCCGCCGCGCGCGACCTGTCACAGCGCGATGAGACCATGGAGACATGCAATCTCCCCACAGACCCCTGCCGCAGTCACGGAATGACAGCAATGCTAGCGTTGCTATCAAACGCCCCGACCGGGGGATGTGACCGGAGGCACGCTCATGGCGACACTCACAATTCGCAATATCGACGAAGAGACCAAAGCCAGGCTGCGAATCGTCGCAGCAAACGCAGGCCACTCCATGGAAGAGCACGTCCGTGCGCTCATCGCCAGCGAAGTCGCCAACACCGTGCCCCGAGTCGGCTTCGGCACGTGGGCGAACGCGCACTTCGCCAACACCGGAAGTCCAACGCGTGCGAAGAGCGCTGATCTGATCGCGCCCGCACGCAAGGAACGCGCACGACCCGCCAAACTCCCGCGCTAGGACACCGCACCAATGCTCGTGCTCGACACCAATGTCATTTCCGAACTCATGTCATCCGAACCCACGCCCGCGGTGATCGACTTCCTTGATCGCGCCGCCGACACGATCGCGCTCAACGCAATCTCCGTGGCTGAAATTCGTTACGGCCTTGCTCTGCTCCCAAACGGACAACGGAAGCGGCGACTCGCAGAGGCCTTCGACCTGCTCCTCGGCGAACTCGGTGACAACCGGATCCTCGAATTCACCAACGCCGCCACACACCCCTACGCAACCATCTGCGCACGCGCCCGACACGCTGGCCGCCCGATCGCTATGGCCGACGCGATGATCGCGGCCATTTGCCATCTCAACGGCGCAACCCTCGTCACGCGCAATACGAAAGACTTCGCCGACACTCGCATCACAACCGTCAACCCCTGGACATAAGCGCCTAGGCAGTCACTTTCGCATTGAAGAGGACGAGTCTGCGGATCACAGTCGGATTGAGTACGCCGCCTTCACAGTGTTCGCGACGTCGGGGTTTGGATAGCACTTTCGAATGGACTCGACGACCGCCTTCACCGATTTCGGTGAGAGCCGCGGAAGCCGCGTCGCCGGTTCAAGAAGCGAACTGTACAAAACGGTATCAACTCCATCCATCTCTGAATACTTCTTGTAGAACGACTTCCTCGCATTCACCGACGACAATTCGACACTGAACGACTCCGGAAGTAAATCGGGGGTCGCTTGAGCGACGAGTCCGGGTTGGCCCTTCCCGAAATAGCGGGTGAACCTTTGATAGGCCGCGTCTTTGGTGATGAACTTGAAGGATTGCACGTTTGCATCGGTTGTCAGTCGGGTACGGACGGCATCGATGCTCGCAGGTTCAGCCCCCACTTGCATGAAGATCTCACTCTGCGGCTCGAACGCGGCCTTCGTGAAGGCGTGCTGCTCATCAGCAAGGTTGAGCGTATTGAGGGCGACGAGCGCTTCGGCCGCCAATCGATCAGGCGTCGTATCGATCACGCATTCGATGCGCCCGGTGCGCGAGTTCAGGTCATATTCCCGAGTCGCTGTGCCACTTGAACTGTTTCCGCATGACGCGAGGCATATGACCGCCGACAGCGCTGCGCACATTTGAATTCTCAGTGACATGGCCAAGCTCTACGTTCCTGGGGGAGGGGGTGGCAACTTTGACGGATCGCTTGGCCCCGCACCCAGCGGCGGCAATTCGGAGGTGCCACGCATCGGCCCGCTTGCCGTGAGCGCCCAGTACGCCTGCACTCGCATGTCATAGTCCGCATCGCTCATCGAGTGGGCGCGCCAGGCAGCCGTCATGTCGAGCATGTCCTTTGTCGCCTCGAGATTTCGGTGCGCGACCGGAAACGACGTGCGGCACACAGGACACACCAGCGTGCGCTTGAATCGCAACGGGATGAGAGGAATGAAAAAGAGCGTAAAGAAGGTCTTCAGCAGGAGCAGATGTAACACAACGCGGTTCTCACACGTCTGACATGTTGCCCCGACGCACTCTCCCAAGTCCTTTGATGATCGCCGCCAACCCCAAATAATCATGGCGAGAATCTATCCCGACAGACCGAGAGGCCGCGTCGGACTCGCGTCCCAATTTCCCCTACACGCTGTGCTTGAATCGAGAACAAATGGACAACACGCATGACTCCACGCGCCGCAATCAACGCGCAAGCATCGCCGCGAGACTGATACCCGTTGTTCTCGTACTCGTCGTCATGGCGTTCGCTATCCGGTACATGCTCAGTGAAGGCCCGCCGGTCGCGATCGTCGGCGACTCCATCACCGTCGTGAGCGCCGGTCAGATCTCCGACCAACTCGATGCGTACGAGGTCTCAACGAGAGCAGTCGTCGGCGCGACGGCGAGCGACATGCTCCCCGCAGCAGCCGAACTCGCACAGAAGCGCCCCGAACAACTCGTCGTTAATCTCGGAAGTAATGACGTGCGTCGCTCATTCCCGGCCTCGCAAACCGAAGCCGACTACCGAACGCTGCTTGCGGGTTTTCCTGATACGCAATGCATCACCTTCGTCAGCATCAACACGCACATGGATTTCGGCAAGGGCGTTCAATCAAAGACTGCGGGAGCGCTCAACGTCGTGCTCCTCAAACTGGCGAGCGCAGATCAACGAATCTCGATCGTCGATTGGAACACCATCGTCACGGATGACATGGCCGCACACGCCGGCAAGAGCACCCTGATCGACGACACCGTTCACCCAAATGCCAAAGGTCAGAAAGTGCTGATCTCCGCAATTCACGACCAACTAAAGCAGTGCCACTGAAGGCTCCCTCGCTCTCCACGCGGACGGACACGCCTTCAACATGCAATACCAATCGGGATTCGTCGGCGCGCCCAATCGCGTAGGGTCGCATTGAGCGCGATCATTCGGCCCGGCATCGCGCAGCACCCCAAAGGAGCAACATGTCGAACGAGACCTCACCTCGCGGAATCCTGCTCAACCCCCACGCGTACACCGCGCCTGAGCTGGACTCGACCTCTCGCGATCTCATGCAACGGACCATCGCGTATTTCGAATCGCTCGGAATAGATCGCATCACGTCCGAAGACAACGCGGGCACCTGGTACGGCCACTTCTGCGAATTCCTCAAAGACTCCAGAGCCTTCGCCACGCTCATGACCCCACAGGGCTACGGCGCGCCCGACTCACACTGGGATACCTGGCGCAACTGCCACTTCTCAGAAATCACGGCGTTCTACAGCCTCGGGTATTGGTACGCATGGCAGGTCTCGATGCTCGGTCTTGGCCCCATCTGGATGGGCGAAAACGAAGCCGTCAAAGCTCGCGCCGCCACCCTCCTCCAAGACGGTGGCATCTTCGCGTTCGGGCTTTCCGAGAAAGAGCACGGCGCAGATATTTACTCAAGCGAGATGACCCTCACCCCCACCGGCGACGGCACGTACGTGGCGAGCGGCAGCAAGTACTACATCGGCAACGGAAACGAAGCCGCGCTCGTGTCGGTATTCGGCAAGATCGCGAACGACGACCCGAACGCCGAAACTGAATACGTCTTCTTCGTGGTCGATTCCAAACATCCCGCATACGAACTCGAAAAGAACACCTGTCACTCGCCGATGTACGTCTCGGCCTTCACCCTCCACGAATATCCGATCACTGACGCGGACATTCTCGTGCGCGGCCCTGAGGCATGGAACGTGGCGCTCAACACGATCAACGTTTGCAAATACAACCTCGGTTGGGCCTCGATCGGAATCTGCACCCATGCTTTCTACGAGGCGATCGATCACGCCGGCAATCGTCATCTGTATGGCGGCCTCGTCACCGACTTCAGTCACGTGCGCCAACTCTTCGTTGATGCGTATGCCCGCCTCACCGCCATGAAGCTGTTTGCGATGCGTGCCAACGACTACATGCGATCCGCATCAGACGAGGACCGTCGCTACCTGCTGTACAACCCGCTCGTGAAGATGAAGGTCACCACCGAAGGTGAGCATGTCGTCAATGCGTTGTGGGATGTCATCGCCGCCAAAGGATTTGAGAAAGACACCTACTTCCAGATGGCAGCGAAACACATTCGTGCGCTGCCCAAACTCGAAGGCACTGTTCACGTGAACATTGCGCTCATCGTGAAGTTCATGGCCAGCTACTTCTTCAACCCTCGGGAATACGAGCCAGTGCCCGTGCGCCAAGACGACAGCCATGACGCGTACCTCTTCGAACAGGCTCCCACCCGTGGCCTTGGCAAGATTCAGTTTCACGATTGGGCGCAGACCTTCGATCGTTTCCACTCGCCGAACGTCGAGATTTTCCGTGGCCAAGTTGAAACCTTCCGAAACATGCTCGCATCAGCGCCGCCCGAAGACACCCAAACCCGAGACATCGATTTTCTCTTGGCGCTCGGTGAGTTATTTTCACTCGTCGTGTATGGGCAACTCATTCTTGAGAACGTCGAGTTGCACAGCATCGCCACGACCACCACAGAACAGATATTCGACGTGTTTGTGAGGGACTTTTCCGCCGCCGCAACCCGCCTGCACGGCAAGTCATCAACCAACGAAAAGCAAGCCGAATTCGCCGTACAGATGGTCGCCCGACCCCACGTCGATCCGCAGCGCTTCGCTGCCGTGTGGGAGGAAGCTCACGGTCTG
>JBARPG010000247.1:0-7116 GCA_049642885.1 Acidimicrobiia bacterium
GCGAACGTCGACCGCGCCGATGCGGCCGGGGTCGAATGCGGAAGACGGCAGACCAGCTGTGTTCATGAGCGCTCACCCCCAAATCGTTGGTGGGCGATCGCGAAGCAAGCGATCCCGGTTGCAACGGAAACATTGAGCGAGTCGAGTGGACCATGCATCGGAATGGAAGCGATCATGTCGCATCGCTTCCGCACGAGGGGAGCGAGTCCGCCACCTTCTGAGCCGGCAACTAGCACGATGCGCTGGTCTGCGACCGGCACGTCATAGATATCCGCGTTGCCGCCCGCATCAAGTCCGATCGTCCACGCGCCTTCGGCTTTTGCGATATCGAGTGCGCTGGCAGTTCCGCTCATTGCAAAGGTCGCGTATTCAATCGCGCCCGCGGCCGCTTTTACTGCGGTCGGAGTGAGCGCCGCAGCACGGTTCTTCGGCAGGACGAATCCCGTCACACCAGCTTGCACCGCCGAGCGAATAATCGAACCGAGATTGCGCGGGTCGGTGATGTGGTCGAGCGCCAATACGAATGCGTCTTCTGGCTCCAACAACGCTGCCACCGACACTGCGTCACATGGTGTGCTCCGCGCCACAACGCCTTGATGAGCGTCGGTGCGCGCATATTCCTCAAGTTGTTCACTGCTCACCCACCGGATGGAGATGTTCTGCTCATCCGCAAGCGCAACGATGTCTTCATCGATACGCGAACGCACCATATAGATCTTCTGGACCGGGCGACGGTGTGCCCGCAACAGCTCCTGCACTGCGCGACGACCTTCAATCTGGTCACCGCCGATCCCTTCGGGACGCGTTCGCCGCTGCGGTTCAGGCTCGCGATTGGGTGCCCCACGCCTGGCGTCGCGGGGCGATCGGTTCGAGGCGCGCGAAGGTCGGCGTTCCGATTTCATCGGTGCCACGTCGTACCGGTTGGCGAGTCTTCAATGTGCACACCCATCGCGATCAGTTCGTCGCGTATCCGATCCGCTTCCGCGAAGTTCCGGTCGGCACGAGCAGCTGCCCGTGCTTCAATCAGAGACTCGATCTCGCCAGCATCAGCGTCGTCACGCGCCGCGCTTCCGTCGTCGAAGGACAATCCGAGCGCGCCTGCGAGGTCGTTCGCAGTTGCCAGGAGTTTGGCGGCTTCAGGATCGCCGCGATCGATCGCCGCGTTTGCGCGTCGGGCACAATCAAAGAGCGCCGCCAAGGCCTGTGGCGTGTTGAAATCATCATCCATCGCGGAACGGAACGCGTCGATGTCGGCACGTTCAAGTTCCACGGTTGGTTCGATTCCGGCGACCCGAGCGCGTCGGGCGAGCGCGTCGAGACCGTCGAGAGCCGCCTTGGCCGCCGTCAACGCATCTTCTGCCACGTCGAGCTGCGTTCGGTAGTGGGTCTGCAACATCCACAGCCGCAGCGCACGCGGCCCGTGAATGTCGATCGAGTCGGCAAGGGTCAAGAAGTTGTTGAGCGACTTGCTCATCTTCTCGCCCTTGATGTTCAACATCGCCGAGTGCATCCAGTGGCGCGCGAATCTGTGCCCACCGGCTTCGGCCTGCGCGATTTCATTCTCGTGATGGGGGAATGTGAGGTCAGAGCCGCCGCCGTGAATATCGAAACCCTCACCAAGAAGGTCGAGCGCCATCGCCGAACATTCGATATGCCACCCAGGTCGACCTCTCCCCCACGGAGAATCCCACGAGGGCTCATCACTCTTCACGGCCTTCCAGAGCGCGAAGTCGAGCGGCGATCGTTTGGCGTCATCAATCTCGACACGCGCTCCCGCGCTTTCCATGAGGAGCTCGATCGTCCGCCCCGATAGCGAGCCGTACTCGAGGTAGCTCGGCACCTCGAAGTACACACCGCTGCCTGGCACCGCATACGCGTGGCCCATCTCAACGAGATCACCGATGAGGTTCAGCATCTGTTCGATGTAATCGGTTGCGTGGGGCACTTCGTGCGGCGGAAGCACGCCGAGTCGCTCAAGCTGCTCGCGATGGATGGTCTCGTAGCGCTCGGCAATCTCCGGCTCGGTCAATCCTTCAGCACGAGCTTTGGCGATGATCTTGTCTTCGACGTCGGTGACGTTCGACACATGCGTGACCTGGTACCCACGCCATTCCATGTAACGGCGCGCAACATCGAAGGTGAGCGCCGTCCGCCCATGCCCCAGATGAGGAACGTCTTGGACGGTCGGTCCACACACGTACATACGCACATGTCCTGCGTCACGAGTTGAGAGCGCGACTTTGGCGCGGGCGGCGGTGTCGTAGAGATGCAGCACGATGGTTGAGGGTAGTTCGCGAGGAAGGCTTTACGGGAGGGGTTCGAGGAGGATCACAGAGGCCCACACGGCGATGGCCTCATTTCGTCCAATGGAACCAACGCCTTCACCGCGCTTTGGGGCAATTGCTATTCGGCGCGCCATGCCCTCGGGGGATGCTCCCGGGTCGATCGGTGCGAGCAACGCGCTGAGTCGTGCGCGCATCGCGTCGATGTGAGGAGCGAGCTGAGGACTTTGAGCATTGATCACAATCGATGCGTTGCCAAACTGCAGCCCCCTTGCACCCAGCTCGGCGATCACCTCGGCCATGAGCGCTGCCGAATCAGCACCGCGATAACGATCGTCACCCGCCGGGAATCGCGTACCAAGGTCGGGCTCGCCCGAGGCAGCAAGCAACGCGTCGGTGAGCGCGTGGAGCACCGCGTCACCATCCGAATGTCCCGCAAGACCGAACTCATATTCGATACCGATACCGGCCAAAATGAGTGGTCGACCATGCTCAAACGGATGGACGTCGTAGCCGAGGCCGGTTCGGGGTACGAACCGCGTGGTCATGCGCACCATGCCCGCATGATCTCAAGGTCTTCCCCGCTTGTGAGCTTGCGGTTGCGGATTTCACCTGGGATGCACACCGCTCGACCACCGATCCTTTCGATTGCAGCGGCGTCATCGGTGACGACTGGTGCGGATGTGTGAGCTTCTCGCAACTTCGCCGCGGAGAAAGCCTGCGGGGTTTGGACCGCGCGAAGGTCGTCTCGGTCCACGGTTTCGAGAATGAGTTCGCCGTCAACGCGTTTCAACGTGTCGACGATCGGCACTCCAGGGGTTGCTGCATCAGCCCCGTTGTGAACCGCGTCAATGGCTGCCTCAAAAAGGTCACGCGTGGCCAGCGGGCGCGCAGCGTCATGCACGAGGATGACGTCGGCATCATCGGGCACGCGATCGAGCCCCGCCCGCACCGAATCGCTTCGATGTTCGCCACCGAGCACCACCGAGTCAACCTCGCTGCCGGTCCACGGTTCGTCTCGCCAAACGAGTACGACGCCATCAGAGACTGAGCGCGCTGTTGCAAGGGATCGTTCGATCACACTCGTTCCACAAAGGTCGACGAGGAGCTTGTCAGAACCGAAGCGCTGCCCTGAGCCAGCAGCGACCACGATTGTCCAGGTGGTCATAACTACGGAAGTCCTAGGAATGCGAGCACCTTCGACCATGCATCCGCAGCATCCTCAGGGAGGTGCGCAGGTCGTGCTGGGTCGTGAATGAAACCGTGCTCTGCACCGGGATACACCTGGATCTGGCAATCATTGCGACCCGACCACGCGCTACGTAGCTCCTCAACGTGTTCGTTCGGAACGAACGTGTCATGGTCCCCGAAGATCGCGAGCGTCGGGCACACATCACCGATTGCTGCCATCGGGTCGGTGCGAGTTGGTCCTTGCCAGTGCTCCGGCGCGTGCACCATGCCGTAGAAAGCGACCGCCCGGTCGAAGTCATCGGTCGCTGCTGCCTTGAACGCTTGATGGCCGCCGTAACAAAACCCGAGCACCGCGACCTCGGCCACGTCATCTTCGGTGATGAGGAAGGTCGCGGCGCTTTCAAGATCGCCCATGAGCTCTTCGTCATCGAGGTGACTGATACGCGTTGCGCGCTCCTCAAAGGTCATCGCCTCGCGTTCACCCGCCGGCGTGCTGGCGAAGGGCTCAATCGCGATCACCGCAGCCCCGTGGCTTGCGAGTCGCTCGGCGAGGTCCTCGAACAACGGTCGCAGCCCGAAGATGTCGGGCAACAACACGATGCCGCGAATGGGCATCCCGGTGGGACGTGAGTGAATCGCATCGACTCTCGGGGCTGATGCGCCTCGAATCGTGATGTGCTCGGTTTCTATTTCGGTTGTTCCGCGGACGAGTTCTGCCATAACGGTGAAAGTACTGCACGCGTGGCGGATTCCCCGCGCCCGCATGAACGCTGCGGAGCACCGTAGACGTGAGCTGTCAACCGCCCGCTGGCAGCTGCCAGCTGCCAGATCTAGCTGTACTGCTCGAGAATTGAAGATTCCGCAAGGCGAGCGAGCCCGTCTTTGATCGCCGTCGCCGTCTCGACATCGCCGTCGAGCGCCGCGGCCACCTCGTCTTGGCTCGTCCGCAAGATCACTGCGAGCGTCCCGAATCGGTCGATGACGTGCTCGATTTGCTCGCTTGAGATCTTGGGGATGCGCGTGAGTGCGCGCCACCCGCGGGGTTGCAGCGGGATGTCGGGGTCGATGAGTGCCGGGATCCCGAGGACCTCTGCCATGACGTGTGGGTCCACAAGGTCTTCGGCAGGAACCGCCGACAACTCCAAGATCACGTCTTCGATGGCCTGGCCTTCCGCGTAATCAGCGGCGATGAAGCGGCCTTCATCGCGTCGGGTCGCGGTGAGTTCTTCAAGCTGGAACTTGACGAGCCGCGCTTCGGTGCCGAGCTCAACCGCGTGTGCTTCGAGGTCGTCGATCTCGCGCCGAACCATCTCACCGCGAGCGAGGGCCGCGATCACGTCACGGCCAGCGACGAGATCTTCAATCTCAAGTGCCGCGAGGCGTTGGGTAGCCGCATCAGCCTTCGAGATGGAGCGCTCCAAGATCGTGATCGCCTGCTCTGCGCGGGCGAGCACTCGGCCTGCGTCTTCAAGCCGCGCCTTTTCCTCGCCGTAGAGCACCGCAATGATGTGGAGCTCCTCGGAAACGGTGACCACTGGGACGTTGAGCTGGCGCGAGACGCGCTCGGCGGTGCGGTGGCGTGTCCCAGTTTCGCTTGTCGGCTGGTCAGGGTCGGGCACGAGGTGCACGTTGGCCCGGGCAATCCGAGATGCATCAGATGCCAACACGATCGCGCCATCCATCTTGGCGAGTTCGCTCAAGCGTTGGGGTGAAAACTCGGCATCGAGGAGGAAGCCGCCAGAACAGATACGCAATACGTCGGGCCCGTCTCCAATGACGACGAGCGCGCCCATGCGTGCTTGGAGAATGCGATCGATTCCTTCACGCAGTGAAGTGCCGGGGGCGACGAGCGATAGGGCGTGCAACATGTGCTGAGAACGTGACATCGCTCAGTCCCCCTTTGAACTCTGCCCTCGTTGGTTTGCAGCCCGATTGTACTGCCGATTCGACGCCGACGCTCCCGAGATTGGAGTTCGCAGCAATGACGCGCGAGCGCCGTGAACGCGAGGACCGATTTACGAATGCCGAACCTTGCGTGAGGCAGCAAACCCGGCGAGCCCAACGACTGCGAGCACGCCTCCCCCGAGGATCATCGCCGCGGAACCGAGGTGATACTCCGTCGTATCCCGAGTCACAGTCCTCGCATCTCCCCACGGAAACGTATCGGTCACAGGATCATCCACCGGAAGGTCGGTGCTGATCTCGAGCGTGACGGCGTTCTTTGAGCGATGCGCTGCCAGGTCGGTCACGGCCTTCGCATCAACCCCGACGAATTTCAATTTGGCGATGGATTCGGCGTCGGTCAACTTCAACTTTGTCAGGTCGACGGAATACGAGACTTTGGTGTCGGTGCTCAACGACCCGGCATCAACCTTCACTGAAACATCGCTCAGTACACCGTCAGTACCGCCTCCCAGATCTTCGATCGCGGCCTGAGTGTCGCCCGGCGATTTCGTGTCGCGCTCGACCGTGATCGAGGCCGACCCATCACGCTCGCGCCAGGGGCCAATGGTCCAGCCGGCGCGCTTCAAATCATCGAGTCGAACGGCACCGTCGAGCGAACCGCCGTCGCGCTTTGCCAACGTCGTCGCTTGCCTGTCGAGCTCGACCAGCGCTCGTACATGCCCCGTACCGTCCGCGTTCACCCGAATCGTCGCGTGCACGCGCACATTGCACGCGGCGAGGAACATGACACAACACAGCGCCACGAGGGCGCGAGCAACGCGCCTCACTCAGTTGGATTGGACGTGGCAACTTCGAGCGGCGGAGGCTCGAAACCTTCAATCGCCCGGAAAGTCACTTCGCCATCGAGAGCATCCACAATGACGGTCTCGCCAGCGTGGAATTCCTTCCACAACAGCTTCTCCGAAAGCGGATCTTCGACCATACGTTGGATCGCACGACGAAGAGGCCTGGCCCCCATTGTCTGGTCGTAACCCTTCTCTGCGAGCACCAACTTCGCCTCGGGCGTGAACTCAAGACCAATGCCCTGTGACTGCATTTGCTCGACAATGCGCACGGTCATGAGATCAACGATTTGCGTGATCTCCTGCGGGCTCAATTCCGCAAACACAATGACTTCATCGATGCGGTTCAAGAACTCCGGCCGAAACGCCTTCTTCAAATCTTCATTGACCTTTGCCTTCATGAAGTCGTAGGTCACGCCTTCACCGGCCTTTGCAAAACCGATGCCCGCCTTACGCAGATCAGCGGTTCCAAGGTTCGAAGTCATGATGATCACGGTGTTCTTGAAGTCAACCGTGCGGCCTTGCGCGTCCGTCAAACGCCCATCCTCAAGAATCTGCAACAAGGTGTTGAACACATCGGGGTGAGCCTTCTCGATCTCATCGAACAGCACCACCGAGAACGGCTTGCGGCGCACAGCTTCGGTGAGCTGGCCGCCTTCGTCGTAACCGACATATCCGGGAGGAGAACCTACCAAACGGCTGACCGTGTGCTTCTCCATGTACTCAGACATGTCGAGCTGGATCATCGAGGACTCATCACCGAACAAAAATGCAGCGAGCGTCTTCGCGAGCTCGGTCTTGCCGACACCCGACGGCCCGAGGAAAATGAAACTTCCCGAAGGCCGCTTCGGATCTTTCAAACCAGCTCGGGTGCGCCGAATCGCTTGTGATACAGC
>JBARPG010000248.1:0-5562 GCA_049642885.1 Acidimicrobiia bacterium
GGGATGCTGGCGTTGATATCGGATGCGCACACCGCGGGCCGCTCGTGGTCGGCGCCCTCGGATATTCAGAAACGCATGTCGCTCAGCTATGGATTCCATCCCAGATCTTCGGCCGGGACGCCACCGGGTACTGGCGCACCATCGTTGGTGGTGCGGAGGCGAGATCCGATCGTGTGGCGCTGAGTCGCGATGCAGCAAAGCCGTGTTTGCAATCGCGTCAAGCAGTGCCCGCGGAGGAGGCATTCGTCGATGCCGTGACCGATGCGGTGTCACTCATCAAGGCGGGCGAGTTGCACAAGGTCGTGCTCGCGCGACGTGAAGTGTTGGAGTTCGATCGCGCGATTGACCGAGGCGCAGTGCTCGCGAATCTTCGAGCGCAACAACCCGGTTGTGTCGTGTTTGCTGTTCAGGATTTTGTGGGGGCGAGTCCTGAGCTCTTGATCCGCACACGTGGCGACCGTTTCGAGTCGGCACCAATCGCGGGGACTGCGGCGACGACTGAGACGGTGTCGCTTGCGGCTTCTTCGAAAGATCTGCATGAGCATGAGTTTGTGATCGCGGCGATGCGTGAAACCTTTGCGCGCCTCGGAGCGGAGGTCGACGAGATTGGTACTCCGGTTGTTGAAGTATTGGCCGATGTCGCGCACTTGATCACGCACATTTCTGGCCGTTCATCTGCGTCGGCGCTGGAACTGGCGCGTGTGCTGCATCCGACCCCGGCAGTTGCGGGCACTCCGACCGATGCTGCCCTCGTGGTACAACGCGAAATCGAGGGCTTCGACCGTGGGATCTACGCGGGGCCGATTGGTTGGACCGATGCGAGCGGTGATGGCGAGTGGATGTTGGCCTTGCGGTCAGCGCTGCTTGAGGGTTCCCGAGCGACGTTGTTCACGGGGGCAGGAATCGTTGCCGAGAGCGATCCAGATGCCGAGTGGGCCGAAACCGAATCAAAACTCGCGCCCATGCGCCGCGCCCTCCAAATCTGAGTTCTTCCCGGCACTTCTGATTCAACAGATCGACTCGCCCGTGCACATGCATGGGGTGCCCGTCGCTCAGGTGGTGAGCACCGTGGCCAGTCGAACGAATCTCGGATCATCATCTCCGCAGATTCGCCCCACCCATTTGAGAGCGTCGTGCGCGTCGATCGCGGTGCCATGTTCGAGCATGGCGTCGAGATCGACCCAATCCTTCGGTCGGTTGAAAACAACTTTGCATACGGCAAGGTGCGTCGCGGACAGGATGGGGATTGCGGTTGATGCGAACGGGACGGTGATGATGCTGTCGAGCGCTGCATCGTGGAAGCGGTCGTAGGAGAAGAACAGGTCAATGGGAGTCGTATTCCAAAAGACTCGGACCTGGCCGTCGCGCTCGGCAACCTCGGCCGCAGCTTCGACATCAACACCGAGCTTGGCCAGGGGGGTCAGCGCCTTGTGTGCCGCCGACGCGGGAATGAATACATTGCAGTCAATATCGCGAGTCGCGCGCGGCTCGGCGTAATAGGCGAGTGCGAGCGCACCGCCAAATGCGTGAGGGACTGTGCGAAAGGCGCGGTGCACGGCGACGATTCGTTCCGGGAGGGATCGCTCCCGTTCGCGTGTTCCGGTCATGTGGAAGCGATTCCTGGGAACTCGAGCTTTCGCCTGCGACCAGCAGGAAGAGCATCTGCCAACAGCAATACATCGACGAGTGCATCTGCATGGTGTCGGGGGCTCGTCAACGCGAGATCGTCGGAGACCACGCCGCTCGTCGAGGATTCACATCGTTTCAGTTCGATGCGCAACTGGCTGCCAGCACCGCCAACGATTCGACGAAGCATCTCAATCGACGGCTCACGCTGACCATTTTCATAGGCCGAAATCACCGGTTGATAGGTGCCGAGACGCGCTGCAAGTTGCGCCTGCGTGAGCCCAGCTCGGTTGCGGGCGGTTCGGATCAGCGTTGCAGAGTTCATGACGTGATCGTACCCAATATATTAGATTGTGTATATAGCGGCATCGAAATTGTGGCCGAAGCGCTACCGGACGAGAGCCGGGTTCGATAGCCCTGCGATATCGGCGAAGGGAATTGACCAAATCGACGGGTCCAGCTCCCCGGACCACTCCCCGGCGTGGACCACGTAGCCACCAATCCAACGGTCCCCGACTACCGCACGTAGGGCACGCAAACCCGCAGCGGAACGGTCCGCTGTAACTCGCTCATACCGGGCCGCCAATTGCAGGGCTCTGGAAGCCGCCCTTCGAACAGACGTTGCAATGCCGGAGCTGCCTGCCAGCGCTCTGAGAGCGAAAACGGATAGACCGGAACCGTGATCGCCCGGCCCGCGAGCGGGTCGCTCCCGCCGAGCCCATCACGAGCGAGGCGCGCGGACCCAGTGAGGAGGAACTGCCCGTCGGACCCGGGCCGCTCAACGGCGCCCTTAATTGCAACAGTCAGCTCAGGGACACGCTGCACCTCATCGATCATCGCCGGCGTGGTCAACTGATTGAGAAATCCCGAGGGATCCCGCCGCGCCGCGGCACGAGTGGCAGCATCAGCAAGGTCCACCACACTCCCAAACCCTCGCTCCTGAGCGATCGCGGCACAGGCCGTTGATTTTCCGACCGCACGTGCACCCTCGACAATGACCACGGGGGAACGATCTAGCGCCGCCCGAATACGGCCGGCGACTCCGCGAGCTTTCATGCCCCTATGTTGCACATTTCGCCCCCTCAGTGGGCGTAATTACGACCCTTCAACGGGCGATAATGCGCATGCCGAGCTGAGGGTTGCGGTGTACACCGCTCACGGATCCAGAAGGTGCTGAGGCTCACTCCGCGACAGAGAATTGAACTCCTCGCCGCCGACGCTGCCGGACTCGACAGATTGCTCGCGGCACGCAGATGAAGGCGTCAGATCCCTGTGATCCGCTCGCGGCGTGGTAATCGTTTCGAGTACCGCCATGCGTGGAGGGATCGTCACACCTGAGGTCGATGTCTCAGACGGTATTCGCTGTCGAACGACTCAGGAGTCCAGTGCCAATGATTCCGTTTCGGCTGGGAACGCTCGCCCGAAAGCCCCGGCATCGTCAGCGAAACTCAGGTCTACGAGGAACTGCGTCTTCTTTGCGGCCATCCTCAAACAGACCCTCGCGCCGGTCGGTCGACGGAACGTGTCGGCGTGACATTCGGATCGTGCAGCAGCCACGACGAGGCGTTTCGGGTTTGGCCCAGAGAATCTGAGTCGTAACAGAAACACCCGTTGCGACGACAGCACGACTGCATAACGAAAGGGCAACCACTTGCGGGCGAGCGCCCCCCACCAAAAGAAGACCATAAAGACCAGCAGCCACCGTTGCTCCCGAAACACCGTCGCCTGGAGCAAGAGCGCAAGCGGGCCACTCACCTGAAGGAGCATTCCGATACGCAGGGAAGTCCTTCGTCGCATCATCGGAACACCCGCTTCAATCGTCTCCCCTTCCATCAGTTGGGGCTGAACGAAGGCGGCGACAGCACCACGTGCGGCGTCAAAGCCGCTACTTGGCAATTGCTTGAAACCCATACTGACTCATTCTCATGCGAACTCGTGGAATGACACTTGAGCCTTACTGTCCGCTGAAATCGCCTTCGGCGCGCGCGGATCTCTCAATGCCATTGGTGTGGAGCTGATGGTATGCAGTCGGACCGCTCGTGGGCGGAACTTGTTCCACTGCACCCCAACCACGACCCTTCTGCGCGGAGAATGGGTGCAAGGCGGCCTCAAAAGCCTCGACATCAGCAGCAAGAAATGTTGGCGCCGTGTAGGACCGCGGCGAGTCGCCGAATCGCGTCTTCATCTTGATGCCGCTCGTTCTGATCTGCGTTGTGACCGAACAGCTTCCTCGATCAAATGAACTTGATACCTCCTTGACGGTCTTGCTCCCAAGATTCTTTCGCAGGACCAGCACGCGATTCTCCGTAGCGACCAACGCGTATTGCGGGGTCGCTAGGTGCGCGAGCGTCAGCGCTATGACGAGGCTCGGGAGGTTAATCCAACGGAACTCGTTCGCCAGCGCGAGTCGCCGGTACACGTCGAACGATGCCAGAGCCAATACAGCGACGAACCACGTGAGAGTCGAACGCGAAATCAAACCACTTTCTTTCGCCTGAGCGATACTCGCAACCACCGACTCAGATTCGTCGAGGGTCGCATGCAAGAAGTCCGCAACCGGCTTGCGCTGCGCTTCCCACGCACGATTGAACTCCTGATTGCCGGACATGGTCGCCCCTCCGCATGTGAGAATTCACAAAGGGCATTCTCGCACAGCACTCAACATGGGTGCGAGCAATGATTCTCGCACATCCATGACAACGGCGCTGGTTCACAAGTCGACGACGCCGACTATCTGTCGTCAGCGCTCGCCAAAGCCCCGCGTGCTCGGCTCACGACCGGTCGTCACTGTCGATCAGCTCGACCAAGCGTCTGCCGTCCTCCTCCGACTGAGATCTCAACCGGCTCGGGTCTCCAGAATCGCAATCGTCCAACGCCGAGGTGATTCCCCCGACAAGCAGAGCACTCGCCGGGCTCGCCTTGGGGTCCACGTACTCGTGCACCGGCGAACCCGCCTGAGCAAGGAAGTCGACCAGCTCATACGCCTGGCGCGCTGCCCACACGCCGTCCTGCGCGTCCGCCGATAACCACGCCCTCAATGCGTACGCCACTGCCGCCGCTGCGTTCTGCGCGAGGGGACTCAATTCAGACCAGTTGTCGTCGCCATCGTGCGGGACCAAGGCTTCAGCGATCTCGCGCTGCCCATCGACCTGATCTGAAGTCACCTGGGCCCCACCCTGCACACGCCAGGCAAGGTCGAGTGCTGCCCGAAGCGCACGCTCATCCCCGTTCCCGGTCGTCTGAACGAAGTGCCGGTAGGCCGGAAAGATCAGCTCCGCGCAAGCAGCAGCGAAGAGCACCCGACAGGCTGGCGAGACAGCCATCAGCCGCTGCTTGATGGCTGCCTCGTCGTAGTCGCCGGCGATCACCGCGCTCATCGCGGCCACCAAGCCCACCAGCCGCTCGGGGAGACCTGCCCGCCGCTCTCGGTGATTGCCGCCTGACATGCTGGACAGATCGGGCGAGATGCTGCGATCTCAGCCGGCGTCAGCCCCGCCTTGGCCGCGGCGTCCATCGCGGTGACTTCCGCGTGAGCGCCCGGCAGCTTGCCCAACACATCTTCCGGACCGACCAAAGCGCGCTGCGCCGGGCTGAGATCCCGCCCGCCCGAAGCGATCACGGTCGTCCCCTCGCGGGTGCTCATCACCGCCGTCGTACGACTGTTCTGCGCAATGGGATCGAGCGCCCCATGAATCTCGTTCGCTCGGGCCCCGAGGCCATCTGCCGGGTTCCCGGCGTTTGGTGTGGCGGGTCGTGCTGGTGTGGGGGCGGGATCTTCGGGGGTGTCAACCAGTCCGGCGCCCTTGCGGCCAATCGTTGTTGTGGAACAGCCCACCCCCTCAAACGCGACGACTGCCGCATCGCTCGCATCCCCAGTGAACGCACCAACACCCGCAGCCCAAAACAACCCTCGTATCAGACACGCCGCAAACGGAT
>JBARPG010000249.1:0-2437 GCA_049642885.1 Acidimicrobiia bacterium
AGCGCCAATCACCTTTGGAGGAGAAACCCCGTGAATCGCGATGAGCTTCTTGAGACCTTCGACCTGGCAGGACGAACCGCGATTGTGACGGGAGCAAGCCGGGGAATTGGCAAGGCCATTGCCGAAGGGTTTGCGAGCCTCGGAGCACATGTCGTGATCGCAAGCCGCAAGGCCGATGCCTGCAGCGCGGTGGCCGACGCGATCAATGCTTCAGGAGGGTCCGCCTTGGCGTGCGCCACGCACATGGGTGATCCTGCCCAGCTGGCTCACCTCGTCGCCACGACGGCCGAAACATTTGGCGGCGTCGACATCGTGGTGAACAACGCTGCGACTCCATTGGCCCAGCCGATTGGGTCGATCACTCCCGAAGCGTTCGCGAAATCACACGATGTCAACCTGCGTGGCCCCGTCTTCCTCGTTCAAGAAGCATTGCCGTTCTTGAAGGCGAGTGACCACGCTGCGGTGGTTAACGTCATCACAACCGGGATTTTCACTCAGGGCGCGTACGTGTCCCTCTATGTCTCAGCAAAGGCCGCGTTGAAAACGTTCACGCAGGCAATGGCGGCGGAGTTGGCGGGCGATGGAATCCGGGTCAACGCGCTCGCCCCGGGCACTGTTGCGACCGACATGGTCCTGAATACGCCACCCGAGTTTCAGGCAGCTGCAGTTGACGCACAACTGATCAAACGAATGGCTCGCCCCGAAGAAATGGTGCCCGCCGCCCTGTTCCTAGCGAGCGACGCGTCGAGTTTCATGACCGGCCAAACCCTCGTCGTCGACGGCGGCATGACGGTTCACTGAGGTTCGGAACCTTGTCCCTCGATCAGAGCATCGACCCGAAGGACTAGCGGTGCACCGCGGCGGTGACGATCCGCGGACGCACATGGCTGTACGGAGCCAAGAGGACTTCTGCACGGGTTTCACGTTCACCATGTGCGATGGCAACGCCGCCCAGTGCTCCGGAGAGCCCAGCGAACGCTCCCATAAATGCTGATCCTGCCATGCCGCCAGCGATAGCACCGGCGGTTGTGAGTCCGACGATGGGGCCAGCCATTTCTTGAATGCGGTGATGTAGTTGCACTGCCTGTGCCTCCCAGTTCATGCCCGCCATACCTCTTATGACGAACCACAACGCAAGAACGTTGCATCGAACCCGCACTTCCCGGCCAAGTGCCCCACGGGGAAGGTAGCCGGGCGATGGGTTGGACTGGTGGATATCGCTCTACAACCATGTTTGCCGCGCCCGTCAAAGTCGTCGAGAATGACCTCATGACAATGACGAGTCCGTATCTCTCCGGTTTGTACGCGCCGACTGATCGCGAAAGTACGTTCGACCTCGAGGTGCTCGGAGAATTGCCGAGCGACCTCAACGGAACCTTCGCGCGAGTGGGAAGTAATCCGCGATTTGCCCCGAAGGGCCGGTACCACTGGTTCGACGGCGACGGGATGATTCACGCAGTCGCATTTGAGAACGGATCTGCGACCTACCGCAATCGCTACGTGCATACCGAACATTTCGAAAAGGAGAGCGAGGCAGGCGAATCGCTCTGGACGGGGATCACCGAACGACCGGATTTCACGAATCCAAATGGAGTGTGGAAGGACACGGCGAACACCGACCTCGTATTCCACGCCAATCGTTTGCTGTCGATGTGGTGGCTCTGCGGACGACCCCACGAAATCGAGCTGCCCTCCCTCGACACTCTCGGCACGGTGGATTTTGGTGACAAGCGATCCGAGCGCATTTCTGCGCATCCGAAAGTCGATCCCCGTACCGGCGAGCTGATCGTGTTCGCCTACTCCCCCGTGCCGCCGTACCTGTCGTATGGAGTTGTGTCGGCGGACGGCACATTGGCGCACTGGACCGAGGTTGATCTGCACGCACCGCGGCTGCAGCACGACATCGCCATCACCGAACGCCACACGGTGCTCTTCGATATGTCGATGCAGTGGGATGCCGATCTCCTCGCCCGCGGCCAGACCAAAGTCCGTTTCTATCGTGACACTCCGAGTCGTATCGGAGTCATCCCGCGTTTCGGCGCGGGCAGCGATGTGCGATGGTTCGAGGTCGAACCGATGTTCATGTACCACACGATCAACGCGTGGGAAGAGGGGGACATCCTCTCGCTCATCGGATGCCGAATCGCCGACCCGCTCGCGAACGACCCAACGAACCCGACGGATACGCGGACCATTCCCGAGATTGGATTCCTTCGCTTGGCCCCAGCGGTGCATCGCTGGGATCTGAACCTCGCCACTGGAGCTGTGCGTGAAACCCAGCTCGACGACACACTCGGCGAGTTCCCCCGCATGAACAATGAGTTGCTCGGATGTCCAACCCGTTACTCGTACGTTCCGACGTTCGCGCCGATGGAGACCCTGGCCTTCGATGGCGTGATGAAGCACGATCTCAAGACGGGCACGACCCAGCGGTGCA
>JBARPG010000250.1:0-5254 GCA_049642885.1 Acidimicrobiia bacterium
CTCAAGGTTCGCTTCCTCCTGCTTTACTGCGTCAGTTGCTGCACTCAATGCGCCAAGCGCGGTCTCGAGCTCCGCTCCAATGGCCGCATTGACGTCGGCATGGCCTTCAGCGAGCGCTCCTACGAGCAGGTCCGGGGTGACATTCTCGGTGTGCAGGGCATGTTCGATGGCTCTGAGCACGTGCTCCCGCGCGAAAGGACCCGTATTGACAAGAACCGCGCCAGAGGAAACGACCTCTGGCCAATTCACCTCTTCAGGGTTCGTTTCAAATACCCGGACATCCACTGATTCGCCTACCATTACCACTAATTGTAGCACCATTGCCACCCATTGTGACAACTATCGGTTGTTTATGCACCCGACAGTTCGTCGACCACATTCGTACCTGACTTGAGCGTCTGAATCAAGGTAATTGCAAACTCTCGGATGTTCTTCGAAGAGGGTTGACCGCTGCAATTCCTTCAACAGACATCACCGAAATACCAGTGGGCGATACAGGACTCGAACCTGTGACCTCCGCCGTGTGAAGGCGGCGCTCTAACCACCTGAGCCAATCGCCCTGAGCGATGCGCACTGTAGCGCCTGCAACTTCTAGTTCCCGCGTCCGCAGATGCGGCGCGGAATAGGGCAGAATGTACGCCCCGTCGCTAAATGTCAGCACGATGCAGGTGGAACAGAGTGGCAAGAAAAGGCAGAGCGCGCCGTTTCCGAGAGGCGCGAGAACTCAAACAAGGCTTTGATGATGGGCTGTTTCGCGAGGGATCGTCCTCGCTCGCCGACATTACAAACGCTGACGGCACGGTCGCAGCCGAGGTCGAAGAGTGGGATGACGACGCGTACGATCCGGCATTTGACGAAGAAGATCCATTGCTGATGGACGAGGGCACAACCCGCTAGAACCCGGAGTGTGCGATCCCTCCGAGCAAAACTTGGCGGGATCGCACGAGACACCCACGGTCTCCGGTGGTGGGCGATAGAGGACTTGAACCTCCGACCCCTTCCGTGTCGAGGAAGTGCTCTGCCATCTGAGCTAATCGCCCCTGTGCGGCTGCGCACTGTAGCAGCGGGGGCATCACTTCCGGTCGCCCGAGTCGTGAAATTCTACCGAGATTGCGTCGAGCACCGGGAGGCGTGACGCTCGCCAAGCTGGCAAGACCGCTGCAATCACGCCGCTTCCGGCGGCAAGAGCGAGGAAAAACCCGAGCTGTGCCCACGGGATAACAATTACGTCGAGACCCTGCGTTTTGAGGGACCGAACGAGAATCACAGCACCAATCGCACCGACTCCTGTCCCCAGGACTCCGCCGAGTACTGCGATGATGAGTCCCTCTGCTCGAATCATCGATCGAATCTGTCGCCGGGTCATGCCGATACCGCGAAGAAGTCCGAGCTCGCGCGTGCGTTCATACACCGAGAGAAACATCGTGTTCGCGATCGACATGAGTGCAACGAGAGCGCCAATGAGAACAAGGCCATAGACGGCAAGCAATGCAAAGTCATACTGGGACCGAGAGTGCTCGGCATATTCCGCTCGTGTGTAGACACTCGGCTGCGTCACTCCGGCCGCATCCAGAGATCGAATCACAGCGGCTTTCGTTTCCGCACCAGCAGCGCCTGGCACGCCAAGCACATACACGCCGCTTGTCGCCGCGCCACCGAATGTGGCGGCATCCTGAGGCGCTGCAATGAGGTCGACGGTACCGAACGGAGATACCAAGGTGCGATCGTAAATCCCCGCGACGACAAGCTGTCGCGCTCCAGTGCCGTAACTGCCGAGGTTGATCACCTCGCCGACGTGAACGCCAACGGCGTCAGCGCGGCCGCGATTCAGCAGCACGCGGCCGTTCCCAACGTCGTTAATGCTGCCAGCAGAGAGTCCGAGGTCGAAAACTCGGCCTATCTCGCTTGGTTCGATTCCGTTGATCTGGATCGGCACTCCATCGAGTGCGCTTTGCCCTCGGTGCACTTCAACGACACCGACAATTCCAGATTCTGTGAGTGTTGTACGTGTCTCGGGCGGAATGAACTGACCATTGGGGTCGGCAACAACGACACTGGCACGCAGACCGCTCAAGATCGAGTTTGAAATCGTTCCCTTCAAGCTTGCGACGAGAACAGCGAGCAATGAGAGCACCGCGATTCCGATCATCAGGGACACCGCTGTGCGTCCCGTCCGAATCGCGTGGCGACCCGCATTCCGACTGGCAAGTCGGCCTGGTTCACGGAACAAGGCCCGAACCCCAAGCGCCAACACCAGGACAAGCGACGCTGTGAACACAACGCGGATCAGGTTCCAGTGCATCCCGAAAGCCAGCAACATCCCAACGCCGGAGAAGAGAATCAAGCCTGTTGCACCCACACGGGTTCCGAGCGCTGCAGCGAACTTCGGCGCCACAAGTGCAGCCACGACCGCCGCCATAATCCCGAACATCAATGCACCAACAAGAGCGACAGGAACGGCCGTTTCCGCACGAGCATTGACCTGAGTCAGGACCTCGGGAACGAAAGCGAGGACCAGCCCGGCGACCACACACCCGCCCGCGACCCATCGGCGCCACAAACGTTTTGGCGTACCCGTAGCCGCCATGGAATCGGTCAACGCCGGCACCGGAGCGAGCCGCGCTGTGCGAAGCGTCGGCAGCAATGCGCCTGCGGCAGTACCGAACATACCCACTGCAACCGCAGCGACGAATGTCCGGGGTTGCAGCGCGATCGTGTCGCCGGGCAGTTCGAATGCAAAGCGTGCCAACAGCGACAGAATTCCCCGCGCGGCAAGGGCCCCAAATGCGAGGCCCACAAGCGATCCAAGAATCGCAAGCGCAGCGGACTCCCCCGCGAGCAATGCCATCACTTGTCGCCGGCTCGCGCCAAGTGCGCGCATGAGAGCAAGCGAACGTGACCGCTGAGCAATGATCATCGAAAACGTGTTGGCGATCATGACAACGCCGGAGATAACACCAAGCGACGCGAACAACACAAGAAACTGCGACGCTCGATCAGTGATATCCCCGATTTGTTTGTTCGTTTGCGCTTGGGCTTCCGCAGTTGTCAGAACAAGTAGGCCTCCCACCCGGTCGTTCAAATCGGCCTGCACATCCAGAATCTTCGCGTTCGATTCCACCTTGACCAACACCGCGCTCACAGACCCAGGAGCACCAAAGAACTCCGCAGCAAACGATTCTTCGAGGCCGATGATGGTGCTCGAGCCGAAGGACTCAGACGACCCAAACGAAGAAATGCCGACCAGCTTGAGATCGCGCTGAAACGGCGCACTGGTTGAAGCCGCTTTGACCACCGAAACACGAATCCGACTTCCAAGCTTGAAGTGGTATTCGCGCACCGTACGCGAATCGATGCTGACCTCGGTGCCCGAGGTCGGTTGTCGACCGCTTTGTATGGTCAGCGGCGACAGGTCACGATTCTTGCCCCACGACATCGCTATCGTCGCCCCAAATCGCGATCGAACTGGCTTGCCGTCAGGACTGAGGATCTGGGCAGGCCCGAGGAGCCGGCCATCCGCTGCGGCGACGCCAGGAGTGGTACGGATCACATCCAAAGCAGAACGCTGGAATGGCACCTGTGGTCCGGTGAGACCTCCCCCTGACTGCAAACTCCCTGGCTGTATGACAACAAGATCAGCATTTGCATCCAGCTGCGCAAAGAGTTGTTCAAAGCGGTTTCGAGAGGTGTCCGTTAGCACGAAACTCATAGTCACAAATGCGACGCCCAACGCAATCGCCAGCGCCGCCAAGCTCAAACGACCAATGCGTGAACGCACTTCACGTCGGATCAGGTTCCACATTGGTTGACCAGTCTCCTTGTTTTGCCATGAGCGCCAGATGATGATTTGAGTGTCACGGGTCAGTTCACAGTTCTCAGTGATGAAATCCCTGGAGCCAGCTGCAACCAAACCGCTACCCCCGAGGGGCGTGCCTCAAGAGTAGAGGGGCCAGCGTCGATAGCTCTGTCACTTGGCTGACAAAAGGTCGCAGTCACGCACACGGGGGAGCACGGGATGCGCACACGAATCGTCCGCAACCTCATCGCTGCCACAGCCGCCCTTCTTCTCGTTTCGAGCTGCAACCAGGTTCTCGGTGCGACCGTCGCGGGTGCCCCCGCTCCCGGTGCGGCGGCAAGTGCCGCTGTGCCAGCAGTCGCGCAGGAGATCCTGAACGACTTGAATGCAGAACGCGCCAACCGGGGCCTGCCCGCCCTGAAATGGAATTCGCAACTCGCTGACGTCGCCGCGCAGTGGAACCAGAACATGAACAACACCGGCACCTTCCAACATCGCAACCTGAATCTGCTGTTCGACGATCCGGCGTTTGGTCACTATGGAGGCCTCGGCGAAAACATCTTTAAGGGCTCGGGAGCATCGTTTAGCTCTGGAGCGATCCACGTGGCATGGATGAGGTCCGACGGACACCGGAAGAACATACTTTCGCCCGGCTTCGATTCGGTAGGCATCTCGGTGCTGTGTGTGAATGGCACGACATGGGCCACGCAGAACTTCGGACGAGAGAGTGGTTCGAAACTGCCAACAATCGGAACCGGCGGAACCCCACCGGTCGACCCGATCGTCACCCCCTCCGAGGGCGGCTCAACCTGCTGAGTTCAATCGTTGCCTGAACCACGCACCGGTCTCTGCGTATGCGGCTTCGCTCATAAACGTTGCGTGAGTGAGAAGGGCTCGAGCGTCGTTCAGTGGTCCTAACTGAGGTATCTCATTTGAAGAAATCTGCCAGGCACCGCGACCATCTGCCGGAAGCGCCGGTGAATAGCCGAGATGTGGCTCGGGCACCAGTACCCGTCCGTAGATCGGGATGCCAGCGAGTTGAAGCAGTGCCCGCGTGCTGGCGTTGTTGACCGTTCCGTCGCCGTCCGAGTAGGTCAAATGGAACGGCACCTTGCGATCGCCCACACGATCCGCAAAGTTCAACGGATCTCCCGCATCGACAATGAACTGCGCAGCGGCAACGAGCAGAGCTGCTTCGCCCGCAGTCGAACCACGGGGAATCACGCCGCGAAATCCACCTTTGTCGCTGAAGCCGTACTTCCAAAAGAAGGAATTCGAAAGCGTGTGCAGTACGCCCGCACCCGCCACCTGAAAGGTTGCTCCGGAGATTTCTGGTGCCTGAGCGAGGAAGGTCGTACCAACAAATCCGCCGAGCGACGTCCCTTCGAGAAACACTCTCGCGGTGTCAAGGTCTGGTCGTCCGTCAGCCGCCAACGGCTTGAACAGGTTGTATGGAGC
>JBARPG010000251.1:0-4324 GCA_049642885.1 Acidimicrobiia bacterium
GTCGCGAGGTCCCATCCCGTAGAGCGACGGGTCACGCATGAGGTAGGTCGTGACATTGAAGCCGCCCAAGTACGCGAAGTTGACCCAAAACGTGGCGGCCATCGCGGCGCGAACCGAAGGAATGCGAAACAGGTGGATCGGCACGACCGGTGCTGGATGACGCAACTCGACACGGACGAACATCCACGCGGCAAGCCCACCAACACTGAGACAGAGAACAGTGCCGACACCGAGGTAGTCCCAGGTGGAATCGAGCCCACGGTTCACGGCGAGCACCAGTGCGCCGCACGCGATGATCGACAGCACGATGCCGTACACGTCGATCGGTCGCCGATCTCCAGCGCGCTCCTCAAGGACGATGGCTCCAACGATGAAAGTGATAATGGACGGCGGGGCTTGGCCGATGAAGAGCCACCTCCACGAAAGATGCTCGAGCGCAATTCCTCCGAGCACAATGCCGAGCAGTGGAGCAAACCCGCTCGCTGCGGACCACCACGCCATGGCGCGCACCCGTTCGTGCGGCGGAAACGCGTCTGACAGGAGCGCCAACGAACTCGGCAGCACGGCCGCTCCCGCGATTGCTGACACGGCGCGCAAAGCGACGAGCGAACCGACATTGGGAGCAAAGGCGCACGCGAACGAGGCCAGCGTCGAAACTCCAAATCCCCAGAGCCATACGCGCCGTCGACCATACCGATCTGTGATGCGACCGAAGGCGGGAATGAACACTGCCCGAAAGGTGAACGGTGCCGTGACGACGAGCGATGCAATCGCGCGGCTTACGTTGAAATCCTTGCCAATGTCGTCCACTGCGACGGTGAGAATCGTCACCGTCAATCCCGCGCAGAAAACGCTACCGACAACAGCAAGTAGCACCCACCAGCGATGTGAATCGGGGTGGGCATCTGTCGGCTCATCCAACAACGTGCTCGCGAATACGTCGCTGCGTTCGCCTTCGTCAATGATGATGACGGGTTTGATGTGGGCCACTGCGAAGTGACGCTAGCGGTCGGCTCGTTCGATGAGCCCGACCCGTTTCGAGAACCTTCGAATCAGGCGTCGACGGTAGTCAGTAACCGGCTCAGGCCATGGTCGGCGTGGAGCGCCGCAACTCGAGCGTCAATGTCGAGTCGAGCGGACGGTCTTGGAATCCCAGGTGTCGTGCCGAACCGTGCTCCCGGTCGCTGCATCGATGGGCGGCATGTGCCACCACTTCCAAGTCCCCGCATTGTGCCCCCGCAATTTCCGCAATGACTGCTCGGACTCGGTGACCACTCATTGCGGTCACACGGTCTGTCCGTGAGGGCATCATACGAACCACATTGAGTAGCGACAACCCCCAAGAAGTGCCATAATTATGGCCTCTTTGGAGGTTGACAGTCACTAGTCACCCAGGATGAAATGCGGGAACTGGACAATTGGATACCACTATACGTGGCACTGTCACTACTCTGGCAGGAATCCCGAAGGAGCTGGGACGTTCAGAACGGCCATCTGTTCAGCGAGTTCGGCGACGGTCCAGCGATCGTTCTTCTCGATCTTCTCGGACATCGTCCAGGGTGCGAAACGCTGCACCGTGCCGCCTTGCACAAAGTAGGTCTGTCCGTTGAACGGACAATCCTCTGTGGCGAGGTACGCGACGAGCGGGGACACGTTCGCCGGGTCCCATGCGTCGAAGTGCCCTTCGCCTGGATCTTTCACGACATCGGAAAGGCCTGGGGTGGCTTCCGTCAAACGCGTGCGCGCCGCCGGAGCAATCGAGTTGGATCGGACACCGTACCGGTCGAGTTCCATCGCGCAAATCTGCGAGAAGGTTGCGATACCCGACTTCGCCGCGCCGTAGTTGGCCTGACCTGGGTTCCCGAGGAGACCCGAGGTCGATGACGTGTGAATGATCGCGGCCTTGCGCGGAGTTCCCGCCTTGGCCTGTTCGCGCCAGTAGCCAGCGGCGTGGCGTGTTGGGCAGAAATGCCCGCGAAGGTGCACGTGGATGACCGCGTCCCACTCTTCTATGGTCATGTTCACCAAGACTCGGTCACGCAGAATGCCCGCATTGTTCACGAGGACATCAAGCCCGCCGAAGGTGTCGATCGCGGTTTGGATGAGGCGTGCTGCACCATCCCAGTCGGCGATGTTGTCGGTGTTGGCAACGGCTTCGCCGCCCATGGCGTGGATTTCGTCGACAACTTGCTGCGCGGGGGCGCGGTCGTCACCTGCTCCGTGAATGTCTCCGCCAAGGTCGTTGACGACGACTTTGGCCCCTTCCGAGGCGAACAAGAGCGCATGCTCGCGCCCGAGGCCTCGACCAGCTCCAGTGATAACCGCAATGCGGCCTTCTAGTGATCCCATTAGTGCTCCTCAATCAACGATCAATCGGGTTTTGGAATGGTAGGCACTTCGGGCGCTGGAGTCCCAAAGCAGCCCGAGCTACGCGGAGATTGAGACCTTCGAACCTCGGGTCAGTTTCGAGCCAGGGGCTGGAGATTGCGAGATCACAGACGCGTTCGGGTCGATGTTTCCGGAGGTAAAGGTGATGGTCGCGGTGAGTTCCGCGCCTTCAATTGCACTCTTGGCAGCGTTCGCTGACATGCCCCGAACATCTGGGACGACGACAAATGCCGATCCCTTCGAGATCACAATCACCACGCTGCTCCCCGGTGGGAGCTGATCCCCTTCGTTGTGATCCGCGCGAATGACGGCGCCCTTCGGCACCGTTTCGGAGTACTCGCTTGCGCTTGCATCGCCGAGCAGCTTCGCCGCGGTGAGCGCCGCGAGTGCCTCTTCGCGGGTCTTGTTTACGACCGCTGGCATGATCCGCACCGGCGGTCCATCACTGACCACGAGCGTCACCTTCGACTCCGGAGCCACGCGCGTTCCACCCGCAGGATCCTGGCGTATCACCGAATCTTTCGGCACCGTCTCGCTGTTTTCGTGTTGGCTGGTGTCGATCACAAAGTTGTTCTGCTGTAAGAGGGCCGTCGCAGTCGCGACCGATGAGTCCACAACCTTCGGGACCCCAATCGCAGTCGGCCCGTTCGAAACATCGACGCGAATTGTTCGCGCCTCTGCCCATGCGCCCGGTTCGGGTGACTGGGCAACAACGACGCTCGTCGGATCATCGGTCGGTCGATGCGCTCCGATCACGAGTTTGAAACCTGCCTTCTTCGCCACCGCCGACGCTTGCTCTGAGGTGAGCCCGGCAATTCGCGGTGCGACCACACTCGTATCGGTGTGTTGCGCGAGAGCGAATGCGCTGCCCGAGAGGGCTCCGATAATGAGCAACATCACGAGGACCGGGACAGCCCAGCCCGAGGACACGGCTGGTCGCGTTTTCACTGCCGGCGGACGTGGCGGCGTCCTTGTTCCGATGTCTGAAAGCTCGTCTTGGTCGAAGACTCTTGGTGAGGGGGGCGGGGCCATCATCGTGAGGTCAATGTCAGGTTTCGGCGCCTTGATGCCGGTCAGCGCGAGCGCCTCGGGCGCGTCGACTTCCTTCCCAACAGCAGCGCAGGCCTCCGCCATCTCCATCGCGTCTTGGTAGCGATCTTCTGGAAACGCCGATCCGGCTCGCTCGACGACAGCGGACAGCGGACCGAGCGCATCGCTCGCAGGAATCGAGAACTGTGTTCGGGCAGCGAGTGTGCCGATCGTGGTGTCGGCAACGCCGGGCACAACGCCCGTCACCGCCTCGTACAGCACCAGCCCGAGCGCATATAGATCGGCCCGACCGTCGAGCGGTGCGCCGCTTGCTTGTTCGGGAGATGCGTAGCGTGCCGTGCCCAGCATCGCTCCTGAAGGTTCGGTCCAACTCGCCTCAGCCATGGCCCTGGCAAGTCCAAAATCCGCAATGCGGACCGTGCCGTGCTCATCGAACAGGAGGTTGGCGGGTTTGATGTCGCGGTGAATCAGGCCGCGTGCGTGGGCATATGCGAGGGCCGCCGCCGCTTCGTTTCCAACTTTTGCGGCTTGGCTTGGCGTCAGGCGCACGCCGGAGTCGAGCAGCGACCTGAGCGATCCTCCGCTGAGGAGCTCGAGCACCATGAATGGGAGGCCGTCCTCACCCCAATCGTGCAGGGTGACGATATTGGGATGGTTGAGTGACGCGGCAACCTGCGCTTCGGCGCGGAACCGCCGGAGAAAGCCGTTATCAGTCGCAAGAGCGTCGTGCAGCACCTTGACCGCGACGCGACGCGAGAGATGGGTGTCATCATCCGCGTACACTCGGCCTGCGGCCCCGACGCCGATCGTTGAGAGCAATCTATATTGGCCTTGTAGTACGCGGCCAGCGAGATCGGAAGCTGCGGCGATCCGGTGAGCGTACCGA
>JBARPG010000252.1:0-4472 GCA_049642885.1 Acidimicrobiia bacterium
CGTTCCCGCTGTCGAGCCGAAATCACCGGCCCCATCGCCACCGATTCATCAAAGGGGTCGCCGGTAGCAATCGCTCCAACCGAAGCCGAGAGCGCGTTCGCGACCTCATCGAACTTGGAACCAGCAACGAGCACGCGGCACGGTGCCGTGCAGTCCTGCCCGGAGTTGTAATACGCCATTCCCGTCAGGCATTCGACGAGCCACTCCAGGTCGGCATCCTCGAACACCACCACAGGAGCCTTGCCGCCGAGTTCCAGGTGCACGCGGGCGAGGCGCTCCGAAGCAGTAGCCGCAATGCGTTTGCCCGTCTCGACCGAACCCGTGAGCGAAATCATCGCAACATCAGGGTGACGCACGAGGGCCTCACCCACCGCCTGTCCGGTGCCCAGCACGACGTTGAGCACACCTGGCGGAAGAATGTCCTTGGTGATCTCGGCCAGCCGCAATGCCGTAAGCGGGGTCATCTCGCTCGGTTTCAACACGACGGTATTCCCCGTCGCGAGCGCTGGCCCGAGTTTCCATGTCGCCATATTGAGCGGGTAGTTCCACGGCGCAATTGAAGCGATGACACCAAGCGGGTCCCGGCGCAAATATGAGGTGTGGTCTTCGAGGTACTCGCCGGCCGCCCGCGATTCGAGCGCGCGAGCAGCACCCGCGAAGAACCGCCAATTGTCGACCGTCAAATCCATTTCGAATTCGATGATCGACGCAGGCTTGCCGCAATTCAACATCTCAAGCCGCTTGATTTCATCAAGGTCGTGTTCGATCGCATCCGCAATTGCATACAAGGCTTCGCTGCGCTGGCGTGGCGTTGTTCGAGACCATGCCTGAAACGCGTCGTTCGCTGCCCGCACCGCGGTAGATACATCGGCCGCTGTGGAGCTCGCCACCTCAATGATTGGCTCCCCAGACGCGGGGTTCATCACCGTGTCGATTCCACTGTCGGCGGCTTCGATGAATTCACCGTTGATGAAGTTTTTGCTTTGCATGGTCCCTCCCCACCGCAAGGTACGAAAACCTAGGCGAAGTCGCAATACCGCGACTCGATTCGTTGCTGCATGATCGTAACAGCATGGATTTCGTTGCGCTCGCGCTACGCCACCGGCGTGCATGTCCTTGCAAATCTGTCTCGGAAATGGAAGGGTTGCCGCGGCTTCTAGGGGAGGGGTGTGATCGGGTGACCGACGAGGACTCGGCAAGCGCACGCGATTCGGTGATTGAACTCGATCGTGTCGCCAAGGTCTATGACGGCGTGGCCGCTGTCCACCAGAGCACCTTTGCGATTCGTCGTGGAGAATTCTTTTCGATGCTCGGCCCTTCCGGATGCGGCAAGACGACGACGCTTCGGATGATCGCAGGGTTCGAGGCCCCGACGAGCGGTGAGATTCGGCTCGAAGGTGTCGACGTATCCAACACGCCTCCGTACAAGCGGAACGTCAACACCGTGTTTCAGCAATACGCACTGTTCCCACACATGAACGTGTTCGACAACATCGCCTTCGGTCCACGTACGAAGAGACTCCCGAAGGCTGAAGTGAACGAGCGAGTGGGAAAGATGCTCGAGATCGTTCGCCTCGAAGGTTTTGCGAAGCGCAAAGCGCATCAGCTGTCAGGAGGACAGGCGCAGCGCGTCGCCCTGGCCCGCGCACTCGTGAACTACCCGAGCGCCTTGCTGCTCGATGAGCCCCTCGCCGCCCTCGACCTCAAGCTGCGACAGACAATGCAATTGGAGCTCAAGCGCATTCAACGCGAGGTGGGTATTACCTTCATTTTTGTGACGCACGATCAAGAAGAAGCCCTCACGATGAGCGATCGAATCGCGGTGATGAGCGATGGAATCGTTGAACAAATTGGCACCCCAGAGGAGATCTATCACCGGCCTGCCTCGGTGTTCGTTGCCGGATTCATCGGCAGTGCAAACCTCTTTCCAGCTACCACGATTGATGAGCGCACCGCCACGGTGACCGGGCAACAGATGGGCGTGGGATCGAGCGCGGGAAGTATTACCCCCGGTGGACCTTCGACGTTGATGGTTCGCCCGGAACGCATCACCGTTTCGCTCGAACCACCCGTGGGGACGCGCAACGGCGTACAGGCCGCCGTCACAGACCTCACGTTCCAAGGACCAGTCGTGCGATGCGAACTCACGACCACCGATGGCACGACCGCGGTTGCATACCTTGGCGGTGACGACAAACTCCCGATGTTGACTCCAGGCCAAACGGTCTGGGCGACCTGGGATGTTGACGCCGCGAGGCTTCTGCCCGCGCGTGGGCAATCACTCATCGAAACAACGGACGACGCGATCTAAATCGAAATGACGACCAAGGGGAACATGATGGAACCAACACAGAACGGTCTCGACCGCCGTGGATTTCTAGGACGCGCAGGCGCTCTCGCCGGCGGGCTCGTGATCGCTCCGACACTCCTCGCCGCGTGCGGGAGTGACGACAAGAAGAAGACTGATTCGTCGGGTGGCGCGAACAGCTCCGGCAGGGGCAAGAGCATTGCTGTTTCCAATTGGACTTCCTATATGGACACGGCACTCCTCAAGTTGTTTACGAAGGAAACCGGGATCAAGATCAAGTACGTCGAAGATGTGAATGACAACATCGAGTACTTCAATGCCGTGAAGCCAAACCTGCAGCGGAAGCAGTCCATCAAGCGCGATGGATTCGTCCTGACCGACTGGATGGCCAACCGCATGATCAATCAAGCGAAGTGGACGCAGCCATTCGCCAAAGACAAGTTCCCGAATATGAAGAATCTGCGGGAGGCGCTGAAATCCCCGTCATTCGATCCGACCCGAGCATCGTCGGCTCCATGGGCGAGTGGTGTCGCTGGGATCGCCTACAACATCGATCTCACCGACGGCAAAGAGATCAAGACGCTCGATGAGTTTCTCAGCACCACCGGCACCAAGACCGTGCTTTCTGAAATGCGCGACACGGTCGGGATTTTCATGCTCGCTGATCGAAAGGACATTACGAAACCGAGCTTTGCTGACGCGGCGGGTGCCTTCGATGCGCTCGACGCAGCCGTGTCGGACGGAAAGATCGACGGATTCAACGGCAATGACTACGTGACGGAGCTCGGCAACGGAAACCTCACAGCGTGCTTCGCCTGGTCGGGAGACGTTGCTCAGCTGACCCTGGACAACCCAAAAATCCATTTCGCGGCACCGGAATCAGGGGCCACATTGTGGTCGGACAACTTCATGATTCCGAACACAACCGACCAGCCTGACCTGGCGACCGAGTTCATCAACTTCTTCTACGATCCGGTGATCGCTGCGAAGCTGGCGGCATTCATCCAGTACATCTCCCCCGTAGAACAAGTCGCAGATGAGCTCACGAAGTTGGGGGGAGACGCCGCCGCACTCGTGGACAACCCGCTCGTCGTCCCAACTCCCGAGTTTCTCGACACACTGTCCATCTTCGGTGCCCTCGAGCGAGCCGAGGAGAAGAAGTTCGAAGATCGCTTTGCCCAAATCCTTGGCAACGGCTGATTTCTCGGGAGCGAGAGCATGGCGGCGATCGAAGAGCGAGATGCCGATGGGCGCAAGCGCGGGATTCGTGCACCGTGGATCATGTTGGGACCGGGCGGCCTCTGGTTAGTTCTGTTCTACGCACTCCCGCTCGTGTTACTGCTCAAGATGTCGCTGTCTTCCGCGTCAGGCGGCAGCGACTTTTCTGAATTCAACGCCGATCCGGTCTTCAACTGGCATTGGTCCAATTTCGGTGACGCATTGTCGAAGTATGGAGAACAGTTCGGGCGGTCCTTCGCATACGCAGGCATCGCGACCGTCGCGGCAATGTTGATCGCATTCCCGATTGCCTACGTGATCGCGTTTCGGGGAGGACGATTCAAGAATGTGTTCCTGGGGCTGATCATCATCCCGTTCTTGACGAACTACCTCATTCGCACGTTGGCATGGCGCACCGTTGTGGGTGATCAAAGCCAAATCGTCGAGTTCCTTCGAACCGTCAAACTCACGAACCTCTTCGCAGAAGTCGGGATCACCTCGAATCCCAGGGGATTGTTGCGGTCGCACCTCGCAGTGGTCGGAGGACTCGTCTACAACTTCCTCCCGTTCATGATCCTGCCAATCTACGTAGCAATGGAGAAGATTGATGCGCGGTTGATTGATGCCGCGCGCGATCTCTACGCGAATACGTGGGGCGCGTTTCGCAAGGTCGTGGTGCCACTCTCGCTCCCCGGGGTATTCGCCGGAAGCCTGCTTGTATTCATTCCCGCTGCTGGCGACTTTGTGAACTCGGAGTACCTCGGTGGTGTGAAACAGAAGATGATCGGCAACGTCGTGCAGTCCGAGTTCCAGCTCAATCAGTATCCAGTGGCAGCGGCCCTCGCACTCGTCTTCATGGCGATCGTCATGATTCTGGTTGTCACGTACTCATCCATTCTTGGAACAGAGGACTTGACATGACCGCCATCATCGAGGGCCAGAGCCC
>JBARPG010000253.1:0-3240 GCA_049642885.1 Acidimicrobiia bacterium
GGCGTACACGGCTTTGTCGACGCCGCCGTGCACGCTGAGGTCTGCTTGACCGTCTCCGGCGAGATTCACGAGCGACAACCACAATTCCGTTCCGGGAGCGATCGGAGCTTTGCGAATGCCGCTCCACACGCTTGTCTCGCCGGTGCCCGCGAGCAAGCTCGGAGTTCCGACGTTGACGTTTGCCAGAGCGATTTCCATGGGATGAGTTTCGCAGCTCTCCCGTGCGTTCACCGCGGTAGCCGTTCACTGCGCTCGGGGAGAGAACCGGCGAGTTACCAATCACCGCTGCTGGTCGATAACCTGCCGACCTCGGGCGCATAGCTCAGTTGGCTAGAGCGCTGCCCTTACAAGGCAGATGTCGGGGGTTCGAGTCCCTCTGCGCCCACCGAGTTGTAGGTGTCGCCACGCAATTTGGCCGGTTCACTTCGATCCGGAGCGGCGTTGCTGCTCGGGTTCGCGGGTGGGCTCGCGGGCCTGTGGAGCTTGCGCCCGGAGTTGGTCACCTCAGAGGGCGTCGTCGAACGCATGCGTCGGCTGAAAATCGGCGCGGTTGCGATGGCCGTCGCGGCATGGGGAACCGTGCTGACCGGTACGTGGATCGTGTACCCCTGGTATCGGGAGAAGGTGCCCACCAGCGCGAAGTCGTTTCTGGTGGCGAACCCCGATACCGCTGACTGGCACGAATTCGGAATGGAGTGGAAGGAGCACATCGCGTGGCTCAGCCCCATCCTCGCCACCGTGGTCGCATTCATCGTCCTGTACTACGGCACGAATCTCATTCGTCACCAGCGGGTTCGTAAGACCGCCATCACGCTGTTTGTGATGTCATTCGGTTTCGCGGCTGTTGCGGGCGGGTTCGGTGCCTTCATCACCAAAGTCGCCCCGGTCAAGTAGGGGATGAGCAGATGACACAGGAAAACGAATCGCTGCAGAGCGCTGGTACGACGGCCGGAATCCAGTACGTGGACAAGCCGGAAGGTCCGATCGCCGCGGCCATCATCGCTGGCGGAATCGTGGCGTTGGCAATGGGGTTCTTCACGACCTTGGCCGAGGCCTCCGCCGGAGCGAAGGAGTGGCTGCTCTTTAATGAGGATGTCGGGCCCCTTTCTGGCAAGGTCATCATGACCATCATCGTCTGGCTGGTCTCTTGGGCGGTGCTGCATGTGGCCTACCGATCCCGCGCCTATGAGACGCGCCGCGCTCTGATCATCGCTTTCGTGCTGATCGGTCTCGGGGTCGTGGGGACCTTCCCGACGTTCTTCCAGGCGTTTGCGCCGAGCTAGTCCGGAGGGGAATGTCTCGGTTCTCAGGGCGCGTCATTCCGGTAGTGCAGTGAATTCCGAAGGTGCTCGCGAGCGACTGGACATAGCGCAGCGCCTCTGTGCTGAGTCGTAACGCGTCAGGCCTTGGCTTTGACCCTCTTGGCAGCCGGAGCCTTCTTAGCGGTCTCTTTGATCGCGTCATCGGTGATGTCGAGGACGTTCTTTGCCATTCGGCTCGATGTGTCGACCAAGTGGTCGGTCATCTTGAAGGCTGCGTCAATAATCTGACGACGCGGCTTTTCCGTGCCCAAGTCAGGAATCACATCATTCACGGTATCCACGAACTTGCGGGTGGCATCGAGGGCAGATCGTGATGTGCCTTCGATGGCTTCGACGAGTCGTTCAACGCCCGTTGCCTTGGTTGGAGTAGCTGTCATGGCTCTCCCTTCCCGAAGCCAGTGTGGCCTCGCACTTCGATTGTACGACTGGCCCCGCGTTCTACAAGCTCTGAGGAATGGCGTTTGCGGCGATGGTCTTGGCGAGCCATCGAGCGGACGGTTTCGGTGTGCGCTCGAAGGTCGCACGATCAACCTCGACGATGCCGAACTGCGGTACATATCCGAAGGCCCATTCGAAGTTGTCGAGGAGTGACCAGTAGGTGTAGCCGCGGACGTCGATGCCATCGGCAATGCAATCGTGCACCGACTGCAGCGCTTCGTGTACGAAGGTAATGCGTTCGCTGTCGTCGGCGGTTGCGACGCCATTCTCCGTGACCAGAATTGGTAACTGTCCACCAGTCCGGTCCCATGCACGACGAATGCACGCGCCCAACGCCTGCGGCCATCGCTCGTATCCCATCGTTTCGACGATCGGCACGCCGGGCAACGGGCCGACCCATCCGTGGGGCCCCATCACCATGCGGCTGTAGGTCTGAACACCGATGAAGTCGTCGCCCGCAGTTGCATCAAGGAACACGTCTTCGAATGCTTCGGCTTCCGCCGCCGCGGCCTCGCCACCTTCACCAACTTGGTAGTTCATCATCGATACGGTGATGCCGACGGGAGTGTCAGGCGTCGCGGCGCGTACCGCGTCCACGGCTCCTCGATGAGCGGCGATGAGATTGGTAACGGCACTGTCATGGGATGCACGGTCGTTCGCTCCGCCAGGCGGGAACAAGCCCATCAGGTAGCCCATTGCGGCGACCATGTTTGGTTCGTTGAGGGTGCAATACCTGGCTGCCAATCCATCGAGCCGTGACGCGACGCGATGCGCGAATTCGCCGAACCGCTTGGCGCACTCGTTGGAGGTCCAGCCTCCCGATTCAACCGCCCAGCGGGGAGTAGTGAAATGGTGCAAGGTGATGGTCGGCTGAACTCCGACCGTCAGGAGGGCTTCACACAGGCGGGCATAGTTATCGAGCGCAGCGTTCGAGAACTCGCCGGCCTCAGGCTCGATGCGGCTCCACTCGACCGAGAATCGATATCCGTCGAATCCCAGCTCTCCAAGCACTGCAACGTCGCGATCCCATCGCAGCCATGAGTCGCAGGCGTCGCCGCTCGGTTCGACACACGATGTGCCCGGCGCGTGTTCCCACATCCACCAGTCATTGTTCCGATTGCTGCCTTCGATTTGATGCGCTGCGGTCGCAGTCGACCACTCAAAACCTTTCGGGAATGCCAAGGTGCTCACGACATCGTCTCCTCGCTGTGTCAGTCGGTCACCATACGCCGTCGATCACATTCGCTTCGGCTGCCGCGCCAGCGGACATGCCCACCGGATTCGTCCATCAAGCACAGGTCCTCGTCCGGCAATACGATCGGCGGATGGGCAACGCCGCGGACATTCATGGAACATGCGATCACGAATTCCTGGCGGTACGGGACGCATTCGCTGCGAACTTCGATGAGCACGGCGAGATCGGAGCGGCGGTCTGTGTGTATTCGCACGGACGAGCCGTCGTTGACCTGTGGGGCGGACT
>JBARPG010000254.1:0-1988 GCA_049642885.1 Acidimicrobiia bacterium
TCGGTGCACTCTGTGGGGGATGCTCTCGGTGGATTCGTGCAGGAGCGAGCCGGAGATCACGAGCGTTGCTTGCCACAATCGGCGCGTGTGCCGCAATGATCTACGGACTGATCATCAACGTGTGGTCTTGGCCGTTCCTTCGTCAACACGGCGATCTCACTTGGGTGCCGGGTGGCGGCATGGCGACGAATATCGCGCACTACTGGCGCTACTACCTGACGACATCCTTTGCGTGGGACACGGCGGGCGCAGCAATAAACGCCGTCGTGCTCTTCACGGTCGGCGGCAGCGCTCTCGGTGTGTTGGCAACGCATCGCGGGAGGCTGTCACCGCGCGTGATCTGGCAACAGCCGCTGGCCCCTACTCCGATATCGCCTGAGTCGTTTCACGACCCCGTTCCGCACGCTCAATCGCGCGTCCAATGACCTCGACGATCTCTTCACCAACTAGTTCCTCATGTTCCAAAAGCGCGTCACGCAGCGCTTCGACCACGTGCCGGTTCTCATCCAGCATGCGTCGGGTGGAGGTCTTGGCTTCGTCGAGCAGCCGTTCGACTGACTGTCGCGCGTTGTCGTCTCCGAGCACTCGCGATACGAGCGACGAGGAATGGCCGCGCGCTTCACCGGCATCAAAACTCACCAGTGATCCAGCCATGCCGAGCGCGCCAACCATCATCGCGGCGATGCGTGTGGCATAGGAGAGGTCACTGCTCGGTCCCGTACCTGACTCGCCGAAGAACAATTCCTCTGCGACCATGCCGCCAAACGCGATGCGCATGGAGTCGATGAGTTCCGAACGTGTGCTGGTGAATCGTTCTTCAATATCTGAATGAGCAAGCAACCCGAGAGAATCGCGCCGCTTGATGATCGAGAGCAGTTCGAGACGGTGACCCTTTGCGAAGAACGCGACAGTCGCGTGGCCCGCTTCGTGTGTTGCGATTGCTCGGCGTTCGACCTCGGTGTATTCAACGGGTTGTTTCAACCCGATTTCCTCGGTCAACTTCGCCTGTTGAATGTGCTTCCACGACATCGCATCGCGGCCTTCGCGCAGCGCCCAAACGAGGCCCTCGTCGAAGAGGTGCTCGATCATCACCGGCGAGTACTGGTGCGTCATCATCGCAAGTCGGTTGCGCGCGTCATCGGTGTCGAGCTCGGCGTCATGCACCTTGCGATCCAGGTAATAGTCGATGATCTCTCGGCGCCCCGATCGACTCGGAAGGTCGAAGTGAAGCGAGCGATCGAAACGTCCCGGTCGCAAGAGCGCAGGGTCAAGGTCTGCCGCTCGGTTCGTCGCGGCAATCACGAGCACATTTGGACTCGACGGTCGTGGTCGACGCAAATGAATCGACGGCGGCAGGAACGCGTTGATCATTGACACAAGCACGCCGATGAAGCGCTGGCCCTTCGTCGGTTCATCGAAGCTCTGCATTTGGATGAGCAGCTCGTTCACAATTCCCGCGGTGCCTTCGGACATCGAGGAACGATGCACCGTTGAAGACAACGCTGACGGTGCGGCTCGCATCCCAGAACGCGCTGCGGCAATCGCGTCGATCTCTTCAATGAAGCCGATTGCACCACCTTCGCGGCGCGCGTACTTGCGCAGGGATCGGAAGTAGCTACGGATCTTCCGGTTCGTCTGCCCGTAGTACATGGACTGAAATGCCGACGAGGACACATACAAGAACGGAACACCGGCCTCTTTCGCCATCGCCTTTGCCATGTACGTCTTACCAGTGCCTGGCGGCCCTTCGAAGAGCAGCCCTTTGCGCGGGTTGCCACCCATCCTGTCTTGGAAGGTCTTGTACGCGAGGAACAGATTGACAGTCTTGATCACCTCATCGCGCACCACGCCAATGCCAACGACATCCTCGAAGCCGACATCGAGATCGCCGGGGCGATAGAGAACATGCGGCGAGCGTCCAGCACCGAGCACTGGGATGAGTCCCATAATGAGAATTGCGGCCACAATGAGAATGACCGGTCCGTAGG
>JBARPG010000255.1:0-4193 GCA_049642885.1 Acidimicrobiia bacterium
CTGCCGGTCTGCACGAGCGCGTCGAACGGCACTCCGACGCTGATTTGTGTGAGCTGATTCGTCGTCATCGAGGCGAGCCACAAGTGGCCGTCCGATGCGGAGACGAGTCCAAGCCCGCCCATCCGGGCATCGGGGTACGGGTACTCGGTGATTGTCCCGTCGGGCGTGATGCGGCCGAGCGCTGAGGCGTTCCCCGACGGTCCTCCGATAATTCCAGCAACCGCAGGACTCTCGGCGAACCAGATGTTGCCGTCTGGTCCGAGCACAATTCCCGCCGGGAAGCTGTCGGGCCTCGGAAGTGGGTACTCGGTGATGGTCCCGTCGGGCGCGATCTTCGCGATCTTATTTCCGAATGCTTCAGCGAACCACATATTTCCGTCACTACCTCGAGTGATGAGTAGTGGGAAGTTGCCCTGTGTCGGGAGGTAGTACTGGTGGAGCAGCGTGCCGTTTGTGTCCACTACATCGATCACATCACCGAACTCCTCGGTGATCCAGAGGTTTCCGTCGAAGCCAACTGCGATGCCAGCGGGTATCTGTGATCCTGCGATCGGGTACTCAGTCACTGCCCCGGTACTCGGTTGAATCTTGAGCAGACCGCCTGCCCCGGCGGTCGCCCAGATGTTGCCGTCTGGCCCGCTCGTCAACATGATTGGTGTGCTGTTTGCGTGCGGAAGTGGAATATTCGTGACCACGCCGGTTGTCGGATTCACTCGTTCGATGCCGCCAAACACCTCGGCCACCCAAAGGTTGCCGTCAGGGCCGAGCGTGAGCCCGACCGGCCCGTTGGTTGGCAAACCCGGCGGGGGAGGCGAAAGCGTGGCCTTCGAGAACGCGCCCGATACTGGGTCGAAACGGATGAGCTCATCCGAAGAAAACCCGGTTGTCCACAGCGCTCCGTCGGGGGTTTCGACAAGCTGTGTCGGGGTGGTGGTGCTGACATCGACCGGATAGGTCGCGACGGTCATGTCCGTTGCGATTGCGCCGACCTTGAGAAACTCGTTCGAAGTCACAAACCACACACGACCGTCCGCTGCGAGCGACATCGATCTCGGTTCGGATCCAGTCGGAAGCTGCGTTGTCGTGATATTTCCGCAGTTCACATACTTCGAGATGGAATCGTTGTCGAAGTTCGAGATCCAAAGATTTCCGTCGGCTCCCAGCACAACGTCGGTGCCTTGCATGCCGGTGGCACACGGGGTCATCGTCCCATCGGTCGCGACTGCCGTGATGTTGCCGTTGTCAACGAAGTAGACGTTCCCATCGGTTCCAGCCGCGATGCCACTGGGGTTGTTGGCGCCGGGGAACATCGTGAACGTGCCGCTGCCCGGGTCGAGTGCGCCGATCTCGTTTGATCCAAATGCGGTGAACCAGAGGCGGCCGTCGGCCCCAGTGGCGATTTCGTAAGGTATTGACGACCCGCCGGGGAGGGGATACGTCGTTGCGGTGCCGTCGAGTGCGACCTTCCAGATCGTGTTTTGCTGCGGTTCAGTCATCCAGAGGTTGTTGTCGGGGCCGACGATGATGTCGCCGATCTCCGAACTTCCAATTTGGAATGCGGTGAGGACCCCCGCCGGGGTTACGCGCACGACCGATCCGGCATCGAGGCCAAACCACATGTTGCCGTCGGATGCGTACACGGCGGAAGTGGCCAGCCCGTGAGACCCGTACTCGTACACAGCGCTGAATGCGCCCGCAGTTGTGGCTTTGCCGAAGACTGTTTCGGGTTGTCCACCAATCCCGATGCCCGCGCCGCCAAACCACATGTCACCGTTCGGGCCGCTCGCGAGGGCCGTCACCCACGTCGATGCAGTGAAGGGGATGCCATATGAGTTCATCGTCCCGGCTGGCGCTGCCGACGCGGGCGTGACGCCGAGCCCAAGAGTGATGCTGCCGGTGACAGTGAGCACGCTGGCGAGGAGTGCGGGCATGCGAGTGCGAAGGTTCATATGTCAACTATCGGCAACGCGGTCGCAACCTTGAGCAGGGTTATGCGATTCGTCGACGGCGTCGAGCGGCGAATGCGAGCGCTCCACCGCCAAGGCCCAATAGTGCAGCTCCGGAGAGTGCGAGGGCCGTCGTGCTGTCGCTGCCGGTGCGGATGAGCGCGCCACGGGGAACGATCCTGCCGACGTGTGGGTGCGCACCAACGGGAGTACTGGTCACGGGCGCCGCGGTTGTCGGCGGAGGCGCGGTGGTTGGTGCCGCTGCCGCTGACGTCGTCGTAGTTGTTGTGGTCGTCGTCGTTGGCGGTGGGGGATCGGTGTTCGTCATCGCGAAATTCACGATCTTCGATGGGAGTCCCGCAACGGTTGCCTGCACCACATATGAACCTGCTGTGCCGTTCGCGGTGAACGTCGGCGCAGTCGCGACACCATTCGCGTCGGTGAGCACCGTGGCACCAACCGATGCAATCGAGGTGATACCCGAACTCGCAAAGTCGCCGCTGGCCCCGCTCGTCGGCGCGGTGAACGTGACGGCCACGCCAACGACGGGGTCGCCGTCACTGTCGGTCACGCGTGTACTCAACTTGGTGCTGAAGGCGGTGCCCGTTTCCGCGGACTGGCCCGCGCCTCCGAAGGTTGTGCTTGCGAAGGGAATCCCCAGACTGACCTTTAGGATCTGATTCCCAAGTTGCGTGGCGACATACAGGTGGCCATCGCTACTTACCGCGATCCCCGTTGGGCGCATATTGGCTTCGGGCATTGCGAATTCGGTAACGGTGCCATCCATCGTGATGCGAGCAATCTTGTTGCCCCGTATTTCCGAGACCCACATGTTCCCGTCGGGCCCTGCGACGACGATGCCTGCCATGGAGCCCGCCGTTGGCAACGGAAACTGTGTGACCACGCCGGCGGGAGTAATGCGCGCGACGGAGTCGAGCTGTCCTTCGGTGACCCACATATTCCCGTCGGGTCCGAGCGCGGCGCTGATTGGGAAGCTTCCTGCAGGGAGAGGAATGCGATTCACGACCACGCCGGAGGTGTTCATGACCGTGACAGCATCTCCAAACTCCTCCGGAAGCCACAGATTGCCGTCAGGTCCCGTCCCGAAAGCGGCAGGAACCGTTCCGAGCGTTTGCAGTGGGAAGTCGGTCATAGACCCATCTGTCGGGTCGACGCGCACCATGTAGCCCGCGATCGTCGATACCCATAGGTAGCCGTCTGGTCCCATCGAGATCATGAGCGGTTGGTACGGACCCGAAAGGGGGTAGTGGGTGATTGACCCGTTGGTCGGGTCGAGGTGGCCAACCGAACTCGTGATCAGCTCTGTAAACCACACCGAGCCGTCCGGTGCGAGCGCGATACCAACTGGCCAATCGCTCGGGTTCGAAAGGACCGGTGTCCGAATCTCGAACGTGTCGATCACCCCAGTGTCAGGGTGCAGATGTCCAATTGCATTCCCCGCAATTTCGGAGAACCATACGCTCCCATCAGGAGCGGCGACCGCGACCATTGGGGTCCGCGACGAAGCAATCACGGGGTGTGCTTCGACGGTGCCTGTGGTGGTGATTGTGGCAAGCGCTCCTTGCGCGGTGAACCAGAGGCGCCCGTCGGGTCCAGAGATGATCTCTCGAGGACTCGTGAGGCCCGTAGTGGGGTACTCCACCACCATGCAAAGGGGCGTGATTTGGGCGATCTCATTCGATGCGCGCTCGGTCGCCCAGAAGTTTCCGTCAGCGGTTTGTGCGAGGCCGGCCGGGTCATTCAATCCGAGTGGCCCACAGATGGAAAAGATGCCCGCCGTCGTCACACTTCCGATCGTGCCCGACGTGCGCCCCGTGAACCAGAGGTTCCCGTCCAAGCCGACGATGACATCTTGGGGATCGGTATTCGGGTCCGGAATCGCATACGGAGCAAAGGTCGAGGCACCGATATCGAATGCCGTGATGGTGTCAGGCGCGTGGGTTGCGATCCACATGCGTCCGTCAGGGCCGGCGGTGATGCCGCGTGGTCCACTGACGAGCGCGGTACCGAAGCTATACGAGGTCGCTGTGCCATCGGCTTCGACCTTCCATAGCAAGTTGCCGTTTTCATCGGTGAAATAGACGTTGCCGTCGGGTCCGACCGCAGCGTCGCCGAGGCCATTCGAAGAAATCGCAAATCGAGTACCGACACCAGCGGCGGTGACGCGCATGACGGCTCCTGAGCCCATGCCGTACCAGGCGGTGCCGTCTGCGGTGACGGCGGTTG
>JBARPG010000256.1:0-7117 GCA_049642885.1 Acidimicrobiia bacterium
CTCGTACAGAGTGACCTGTACTTCGGGGCGAAGAACAAGGCCGGCTCGCTCTCCAAGATGCTTGCTTTCCAACCGGACGCAATCGCGTTCAACGGCAAGGTTCGTCAGTACGCCGATAGTCCGATCAAGGTGAAGGTCGGCGACCGCATCCGCATTTGGGTGCTCGACGTCGGACCGAGCGAAAACTCTGCCTTCCACGTGGTCGGGACCATCTTCGACACTGCGTTCAAAGAGGGGGCCTACGTCCTGCGGAAAGGCAACGCCGAACAGGGCGGCATGCAGGCACTCGACCTGCAGCCGGCACAAGGTGGCTTCGTTGAATTCCAGGTACGCAAGGCGGGCATGTACGCGATAGTCACACACAAGTTTGTGAACGTCGGCAAGGGTGCCCTCGGAGTGATCGTCGCCGAATAGGCAACTCCAACAGAGCAGTACGACGGTGGGGCGGCTTCGGCCGCCCCACTTCGCGTACCGTGTCCTGATGCCAACCCCCCCGCTCGCCCCTCAACGCCCGCTCGAACGCACCGCCCAGGGCGAAACCCGAGTCGATCCCTACGCATGGCTTTCGCGACGGGACGATCCAGCCGTCACCGAATACCTCACCGCGGAAAACGCGTACGCCGACACGATCCTCGCTCCGCGGGCAGAAGCCGCCGGGGCACTCTACGAAGAGATGCGCCTCCGCATCAAAGAAGAGGACCGATCCGTACCAAGCCGCCAGGGCAATTTCGAGTATTGGTCAGAGACAGATGAGGGCGATCAGTACGCTCGACACTTCCGCCGCCGCGTCCGCGACGATGCAGGAGCTCCACTCGCCAACCCCGGCCCCGATGAACTGCTGTTCGACACGAACGCCGCCGCGGCAAACCTCGAGTACTACGACCTGGGCATCCTTTCCGTCAGCCCCGACGGAACGCTCATGGCCTGGGGCTGCGATATCGAAGGCGACGAGCTGCACGAACTGCGAGTGCGCGAACTCGCATCCGGAAAAGACCTCGATGACGTGGTCTCAGATGTTGCCCCCGGGGCAGCGTGGTCGCTCGACGGAAGCACGCTCTTCTATGCGCGTGTCGATGACACGCACCGCACGCACCAGGTCTGGCGCCACGAACTTGGCACTCCCCAGACTGACGACGTGTGCATCTTCGAAGAACTCGACCCGTCCTTTTCCGTGGATTTCGGCGCCACAAAAACGAACGCATACGTCATCGTCAACTCGTCCTCATCGACGACAAGCGAGCAGCACTACCTCGACGCGGCAACTCCCGGCGATTCGCCAATCTGTTTTGCGACTCGCCAGACCGGAATTGAATACGACATCGACTTCGACCCGGGCGACAACGACCGCCCGGCACAGTGGATCATCCTGCACAACACCGACGCTCCCGACGGACGTATCTCCCGTTGCAATCTCAACAACACCAACCCGGAAGTGTGGGAAGACCTCGTCCCCCACGTTCCAGGCATTCGGCGGATGGGATTTGATCTCAGCACACACCACCTCGCGATCGCCGAACGGCACGCAGCGTCTACTCAGCTTCGGATCGTTGACCTTCGCGACGGCTCTGAGCGCGTCATCACCGGCGGCGAGGCCGCCACCATCGAGCTGCTCGGAAATGACGAGCCTGACGAGCCATTGCGATATGCGCGCACCTCCCTCATTGAGCCGCGCACGACGATCGACGTCGATCTCGCAAGTGGTGCCGAAGCAGTTCGCAAGCAGCAAGAGGTACTCGGAACGTTCGACCAGTCGAACTATGTCACCGAACGCCTGTGGGCGAACGCAGAAGACGGGACCCAAATCCCACTCTCGGTCGCGCGCCGCAAGGACGTTCCCCTCGACGGAACTGCTCCCTGTCTGCTCTACGGCTACGGCAGTTACGAGATCTCAGTTGACCCGACATTCTCATCGCTGCGACTCTCGCTGCTTGACCGGGGCGCAGTGTTCGCAATCGCTCACGTCCGTGGCGGCGGCGAACTGGGGCGGCCGTGGTACGAGGACGGCAAGTTGGGCCTCAAGCACCACACCTTCAGCGACTTTGTTGCGGCGGCAGACCATCTCGTGTCCTCGGGCCATACAACTCACGAGCGCCTGGCGATCCGCGGTCGCAGCGCGGGCGGTCTATTGATCGGTGCAGTGCTGAACCTGCGACCTGATCTGTGCGCTGTGGCGAGCCTTGAGGTTCCCTTTGTCGATGCCCTCACCACAATGCTCGACGACAGCATTCCCCTCACGACCCTCGAATACGAAGAGTGGGGCAATCCGAACATCGCTGAGCAGTACGCCTGGATTCGCGGATACTCCCCCATCGACAACCTCCAGGATGCGACCTACCCGGCCATGCATGTCAGCGGCGGACTCAACGACCCTCGCGTTGGATATTGGGAGCCCGCCAAATACGTTGCGACCATTCGTTCACGCATCACGTGCCGGGGTCCCGTCATTCTCCGAATGGAAATGGGATCGGGACACGGAGGGCCATCGGGCCGCTACGCGTCCTGGAAAGAAGAAGCCCTCGTCATGCGATTCCTCCTGGACAACGTCGGCGTCACGGACTAGCTGAAGCTCGCACCGAGTTCCGTCATCGGCACGGCGGTCTCCGGCGCTTGCAACAAAATCTCACCACGTGCTTCGGTCGTCTCGAACGTTGGATCCACAGCGGGGATCGTGATCTTGCGAACGCCGCGCGATTCCCATAACAACGCTGGCCGCATCCCATGCCACCGCAGCGCGTAGGAAATCGACCCGCCTCTCACCGGTAGGTCGTAGACCTCAAGCGGCGCACCTGCCCATTCAGCGGGCAGCAGCCTCAACAACTCCACATGCCCGCGCCCTCGATCGAGGACCACGAGATCACGAACCGCGGACATCCAATCTGGCGCGTGGCCCGCATTCCGACCAAGGAATGCAGCGCCGCGCATCGAAGACCAGAGAGCGACGAGGTGGTCCCACGCATCCCGTCCCTCTGCAGGATGCGCACGACTCCGTGCCACCCGTCGCTGGCCAAAACGAGCGGACTGCCATGCAAGTTCCGCTTCGCGATCGAAGCCCCAATCCTCGAGTGCGGCGATCGTTGCGCCCGAAGGATTGTGCGCACCTGCCAAGACCACGAGACCGCGCGCAACTTGCGTTGCGGAGTTCATGACTGGATCTGGAAGGACGATGCGCGCACCTCGGGTCAGCTGTTGTTCCCAGCCCTGGGCAATCTGTGTGAGGTTGTAACGAGTCGGGCGTATTGGATCATCGCTCTCAAGGACAACCTCTACCGTCACCGACGCACCGTGGCCGAGCGGCAGCAGGACGACCATCTCAGCATTGGGGCCGGCGGTGACCCACGACCCTTTTCGTTCGGCCGCTCCGCGCATCGCAATGTCGAGCGCGGAACGCTCGCCGCGTCCAGCCGCACCGAAGGTCATTGGGCGTGGGAACTTCATCACGACATCGCCACCGACTGACACCTCCGTATGCGAAGCATTGAGTGCCCAATCGGATCGAATGACGAATGCAACCGCTGTCGCCGCTGGCGAGTCATTGTGAATCTCGACAAGGCCAACCGGTCCGGCAGCTACCGCAACACGCCACCGCACCGCACCGCCAGGGACCGAGAGCGCGGTCTCAACGATCGGTGCGCCGCTCACAAATCGCTGGCGGGTGCTCGGTTCCTCATGTGGATCACGCCATCGATCTTCGGTGCCCACGACCAGGCCAATCGTCCAGCGACGATGGCTCGGGATCATGGTTCCAAACGCGTTGACACCAAGTCGAAGATCCGACCCGAGAATGCCGAGTTGTGGTCCGTGTTGTGTCATCGCATTCCGAGAAGTTCTGGTTTGGCGTCGCGCCTCATCAAAGTAGCAACTGCGACACCTGGGTTTTGACCTTGGTACAGCACCCTCCCGACCATCTCGGCGATCGGCATCTCGATTCCGTGTCGTTCCGCGAGCGCCAACACCGCTTCGGTCGACTTGATCCCTTCGGCAACCATCTTCATCTCGCTGACGATGGACTCCAACGACCGTCCTTGCCCCAGCATGACCCCCACCGTGCGATTTCGGCTCTTCTCCGATGTGCACGTCGCCACAAGATCACCGAGGCCAGCGAGACCTGAAAAGGTCATCGGATCTCCACCAAGAACGACGCCAAGCCGCGCCAGTTCCGCGAGCCCGCGCGTGATGATTGCGGCTTTCGCGTTGTCTCCGAATCCAAGCCCATGCGCGATTCCTGCGCCGAGAGCGATCACGTTCTTCAGTGCACCGGCAATTTCACAGCCGATGACGTCAGGGTTCGTGTAGACCCGAAACGATTCAGTCATAAATGCTTGTTGCAACCGTGCGGCAGTCCCCGTGGCACGCAGAGCGATCACGCTCGCCGCGGGTTGCCCTTCGGCGACTTCACGAGCGAGGTTGGGACCGGTCAACACGCCAATTCGACTGGTGTCGTGGTCGGGCAACACGTCCGCGATCACCTCCGTCATTCGCATCAGCGTCCCGCGCTCAACACCCTTCGCCAAACTCACAATCGGAGCGCGCGAATCAATGCCATCTCGTGCGGTGGCCAGAACCTCGCGAAATCCGTGCGAGGGCACGCCCATGATGAGCACTTCCGCATGAGCGACTGCCTCGGCAAGATCAGACGTTGCGCGAATGCCCTGCGGGAGAGGGATCCCATCCAAGTAGCGGGAGTTGATATGTGTCTCGTTGATGGTCCGTGCAAGCTCATCGTCGCGTGCCCACAGCTTCACATCGCCGTTGGTCGCGCACACCATGGCGACCGCAGTCCCCCAGGATCCGGCGCCAATGACGGAAATCTTCACCCTGCGCTCGCGGTCTCGGCCTGACCCGCCTCATCAAGATGCACCCGCACGGTTTCGGGACCGCGCACCCACCAGTCGTCTTCGCCCGGGCGCGGTCGCTCCGGATAACGCTCGCGAGCAATCGCGACTAGATCTGCGATTTCGTCCATCAATCGCACGGAGGCTTGGCGAACATCGTCCTCCGGACGCACTCGAAACGGTCGACCGATGATCACCATCGCTGTCACGCGGTGACGGAAATTTGGTTTGCGTCCCTTGGTCATTACGCGATGGGCTCCCCAGAGTCCGACGGGAACGATCGGAACACTCGCTGCTTGTGCGAGCCGAGCTGTACCGGTTCGGGCCGGCTTCGGCTCGAGGTCAATGGAGATCGTTCCTTCGGGAAATACGCCGACGATTTCGCCAGAACGTAGAGCCTCAATTGCCGCGTCAAGAGCGTGCGACGCGTGCTGGGTGCCACGATGGACCGGGACATGCTTCATGCTTCGGAACGCGGCACCAACACCCTTCTTCTCGAAGAGTTCCGTCTTGGCAAGAAATCGCAAGGATCGATGCCGCTGATGAGCAACAAGTCCGAGGGACAGCGGGTCGAAATAGGAAGTGTGGTTCGACGCGACGATTGCGGCCCCATGCGGCGGGATGCGCGTAGCGCCCTCGATCTGCCAACGAAAGCCCGCGCGAAGCGACGGTGCCATAACTCCTCGAACGACGCGATATGTGAGATCCATCGCCGGTAGCCTACGACCACCATGAGCTCAAGACAGGGTGGCGTGGCCATTCCGATTCGCAGTTTTTCCCAAGGCAAGCTCCGACTCTCATTGCCGACGAAGACCCGTGCCGACCTCATTCGATCCCTGGCGACGGCACTCGTCCAAGCGACAGCATTTCCAATACTCGTTGTGAGCTCCGATCCCGAAGTGCGCAGCTGGGCCGAGCCCTTCGCGGACCTCATCGACGACCCCGGAACGCTGAACGGGGCAGCGGAATCCGCCGTGTCCTGGGCGCGCCATAGTGCCTGGAAACGTTGCGTAATTGCGCACGCCGACTTGGCATTCCCTGGCGGAATCGACCAGCTCATCACTGCGCCGCTCGCTCACGAGGTGTGGGCCGTGCAAAGTCATCGAGATCACGGCACACCCGTTATTTCAATACCAACCCACACGGAGTTCACCTTCTCGTACGGCGTCGACTCGTTCCTGCGTCACGAAGTGGAGGCGAAACGGCGGGGCCTTGCATTTCACGCATTGATCGACACTGACCTCGGTATTGATATTGATACGCAAGCTGATCTGGAGTTCCTTGATGCACACACCGACTAAAGACTCCGCTGTTCCAGAGCGCGCGCTTGCGATCGGAGCGCATCCCGACGATATCGAGTTCGGTGCGGGCGGCACACTGGCGAAATGGGCGTCGCGTGGATGTTCTGTTTCGCTGCTCGTATTGACCGATGGCTCGAAGGGATCGTGGGAGCAATCCGCGGATCAACGCGAACTCATCGCAGTCCGCGAAGAGGAGCAACGCGCTGCAGCGTCCGCTCTTGGCGCGGCCTCGGTGTTGTTCGTGCGTGAGGTGGACGGAATGCTTCGGGCACATACCGATGTCATACGGCGCGTCTGTGCGTTCATTCGTGAACTCAAACCTGACGTCGTGTTCGGGCATGATCCTTGGAAACGATACAGAATTCATCCGGATCATCGTGCTGCTGGCTGGATCACGCTCGATGCGCTCGTTGCCGCGCGTGATCATCTGTTCTTTCCCGAACTTGAACTGGCTCCGCACCGACCGTCGCGTGTGTTGCTGTTCGAACCTGATGAAGTGCACCACGTCGAAACAATCACGACGTCGATCGACGCGAAAATTGCGGCATTGCTCTGTCATCGATCGCAGTGGGAATCGACGATGGGAATCCGACGCGATACAGATGAAGCAATGGAGTGTGCATCGTTCGCCGCACGCGTTCGCAGCAGGGCAGGCTCAGAATCTGACGTGTTGTTGGAGAACTTCGCAGAGATGGCGGACATCTAAAACGTGAGTGATTCCAACCCCTAGACGCGATTGAAGGGGCCTTTCGGCCCCCTCAATACGAATGTTCTGAAGCAGAACTAGCGCTTGCGCGCCGTCTTCTTCGCTGCCTTCTTGGCCGGAGCCTTCTTTGCAGCTTTCTTCTTGGCTGGAGCTTTCTTCGCAGCCTTCTTCACGGTCTTCTTTGCTGCCTTCTTGGCCGGAGCCTTCTTGGCCGGAGCCTTCTTTGCAGCCTTCTTTACCGTCTTCTTTGCTGCCTTCTTGGCCGGAGCCTTCTTTGC
>JBARPG010000257.1:0-6376 GCA_049642885.1 Acidimicrobiia bacterium
CTCAATTTCGTGGGCACTGATGGGCAAGAGTGCCGCTAAAGCCCATCTGGGAAAGCACCACGGTTCGAAACATTTCTCCGAAACACTTGACACCCAGCTGAGGGTCGGGCAGGACGGCCAAAGCGTAGGAATCCCGATCGGCCCGGATAGCTCACTTGTCGCGGCTGAAATCGTGTTGAGTGCGATCGACCAAGCTGTCGTTGACGCGCATCCGAGCCTAAGAACAAATGGCGTCCGATACATGGATGATTTTCTATTCTTCACGACCTCTCGAGGCGAAGCCGAAGACGTATTGCTCACACTCGAGAGAGAACTAGCGAGCTACGGCCTGGCCCTAAACACAACGAAGACCAAAATCGTCGACGGCCCGGTGGTCGGCTCAGCCGAGTGGGCCCGGCAACTGCGCACCCTCCAGCTACGGGACGCACGCAGAGGGGCATTTATCAACGACGTGCGCGATCTCCTAGCGACCGCGATTGACATCCGTTCCAGAGATTCGACGTGCGGCGCAATCAGTTACGCCCTCCAGCGCATTGCCCGACATCCAGAATCTCAAAACAACTCAACAGAGGTTCTCGAAGCAATGCTGCCGGCACTACTGGTCGACCCTTCGTGTGCCTTGAGATTTTCGCGGTTTATCGCGCAGATACAGGACAACAGGATCTCCCTCTCCTCCGAACTCGTTGCCCAGATAGAGGAGACCTTGGTGTTGCTCGTGGAACGGTTTGCTCCGCTTGAACACGGCAACGTCGTCGCCTGGTGTTTATGGATTGCCGCACGTCTGAAGATTGAGCTGCGTGAGTGCGCACTCGATGCCGTAACAAACATGGACGATTGCTTTGCAAAAGCCTTAATGGCACGAACCCACGCCGGGAAGGCGGAGTGGGCGATGGACAGTTTCAAGGTGGACAACGAGGGCTTAACGCGTTCGGCCGACTGGCCGCTTCTCGTTGAAAGCGCGGCGCTACGAGCGGACAAGCTAAGCACCGAGAAACACGGACCAGTTGCGCTGCTATGCAATAACAGCGAACCTCTGTGTGACATCAACTATGGCACATTCATTGAGTGCCGCGCTCCGACAACCGGTGGACAGTACCCGGGGCTTGGAGGCACCGTAACGATGCATTAGGCGCAATGCCCCAGGGAGGTTGTTGATGCGGGTGATGGGTGGTTGGCCGCTGATGGCTCTGCGGCGTCGGTGACACTTGTAGTTGTGGAGCCATGTTGTAAGCACTTTGCATCGTTGGGCTACTGACATGTAGAGGTGCACGTGATTGTGATGCCCTGGGAGGGCATCACAATTGGGAGGCAGCGCGACCGCCGGAACGCGCTTCTAGATCAAATGCTGAACTTCAGCGATTGGGTGCCCGTGCCGAAATGCGAGATCCAGTAGGCCGGACATCGTGTCGATCTCTTGCGGGCATGTCACAGAAACCGCGTCTGCCCAAGTTCTGCCGAACTCGATCTCGATGCACTGCATAAAATCGCTCGCGCCACGCTCGATCCAACATTCAACAGACCATCCGTCGTCATAGAGGTAGCCGCGCTTGGCATCCGAGCTAAAGGCCATAAGCACATCGGGAGTGAACAGCACTTGAACGTCGGCGTTGGGCCCGGTCCACCGACGGAAGGCCCCGCCGAAGCTTCGTCGACCGCTCGCTGAATCGTCGACCAGTTCAATCAGGAGGCCGTCGCCCTTTTGAAGCGGTTCACGGTTACGTGTCACGTCGCGACGTTACCCACGAAATCCAGGCAGCTCGCCCGCTAACGAACAGGCTGTGCCCAACTCTCGGGGCGCCCCGCCCAATTCATTCATCACACCACCAAGTGCAAACGTTCGCTGGCCACACCAATCTCCACTCGCTGCCCCCATCCGAGCTGCAGAGCATCGCTCTCGATGCCATCTCCAAAGATCACCAATCGTTCGGACTCCCCCACGAGAGTCAGCGTCTCGCCACTGTTCAAAATGCCTTCGGTAAGGGTTGTGCCCGTTGCAGGTGACGGCCAGGCCTCGCGCACAAACCACGTCAAGCGAGCGTCCCCCGGTCGCGGCAACCGCAATTCGCTGTGCCGCTCGCCCCAAACACTCCGACACCAACCCGTCGCACCCGTACCTGTGCCGATTAACACCCCTGAAGAAGATTGCCGCTCAACGACTTCGCCCGGCGCAACAAGTCGGTACCGCGCCGATTGATGACTCACGTCACCAACAAACACCTCATTCAACGCGAGCACCCGTTGCCCATCATCGCTACGCGCCTCCACCATCGTCCGCGCCTCGATGTGATCGGCGTGCGACGGAAGGTCAATAGCGAGTTGCAACAGCCCGCCTACTGCTTGCGGATTGTGTCGGACGAGCACACCAGCATTGCGTCCGGGTTCTGGATCAACCCCAATGACCGGCTGGCCAACTAAGTATTTCGCCACATTCGCAACGAGCCCATCCTGGCCGACGACAACAATGACATCGTCGGCTGCGAACAGGAATCGACTCAGCTCTTTCCGTTCGATTTGCCCGCGTCGCCAGTCCAGCGGAATCGCGTTATTGACGGTACGTAACGCGTCTCCCTGCACGGCGTGACGTTCAGAAACCTCGTCAAGCGTGCGGTCGCGAGTTTCCAAGAAGAACGCCGCTTGCTGACGCGTGCCATGCCGAGCGATCAACTCCTCAAACTCGGTCGGACGATGGATCACCACCGCCCGTGGAGCGAGTGTCATTGCGCATCGTCATGTTCTGCGGCTCCGGCTGCTTCCGCGTCTGTCGTCTCCGTGAAAGCTTCCATCCAAGCCCCCTCCGTTGTCGCGTCACGTGCCGGTGCGCTCTCCGCTGGTACCGGCGGCGTGGCCCCGAGGCGAGCGAGCACGGGTGTGAGCAGGTCGGGCGTCAAGTTGAGTGTCCCGATATTCGGCATCTGTTGTGCCAACTCTCTCAGGGCAAGCATCAGCAGCGCATTCGGATCGAGCACCTTGTATGCCTCGAGCTTCGCAGTCTCCGCCTCGGCCTCCGCCAGGCCAACCACCCGCGCCTTTTCGGCGTTGGCCGCGGCCATTGTTCGCTCGGTGTCCGCGTTCGCATCTGCAAGCACTCGCTTGCGCCCTGCCTCCGCTTCAGTGCGGATCTGTGCTGCGGCCGCATCATCGGTTGCCCTGCGCTGTTCGTTCTGTCCGCGCTGCGCTACAAGTTCTTCTTCACGTTTCGCCAACGCGATTTGGTTCTGAAGTTCGTTCTCGGCGATCGCGCGCTCGTTCTCGACCGCAGTGGCCCGGCGCTCGAACGTCGCACGATCAGCATCCTGCTGGACTGCTTCACGAGTTGGCGTTTGGAGGGCTCGTTCCACATCGGTCTCTGCACGAACTGCGACAACACGAACCCCGACGACCTCAACACCGGTCTCCCGCAGCCGAGCATCGTTGCCAAGCCCTTCTGCTACCCGCGCACGGAGCCGAGGAACTCCGACAGTTAGGGCTTCAACCAGATCAAGCTCAGCGACGAGATCAAGCGCATGCTGTTGTGCCAGCCCGGTCAGTAAGCCGCCAATCTGGTCCAGCGGTTGTCCGACCCAAGCTCCAGTCTCGACATCGATCCCAAAATCTACGCGAGTGACGGCCGTCGCTGGGTCGGCGATCCGGTACGTCACGTTGGCCTGAACCACGACGTCCTGAAAATTCTTGGTGCGACAGTGGAACACCACCGGCAGCTCTCGATCGTCGACGGGGAGCTCGCTGATCGCAGCCGTGAGGGGGCGGTACCAAAACGCCTGGCCGACCCCGGCGCGCGCTTCTTTTCCTTTGCGTTGGTAGCGCACATAGCCAGTTGGCCCGCTCCTGAGGTGATTCCGAAATGGATACCTATTCACATCTGCCATGACCGTTCCTCTCGTTCAACGTGAGACTGCGCCCCTCGTTCTTTTCGTCGTAGTGACGATAACTTATCCTGTTCTTTTCGTCAAGCTGACGATATATACTGCGAGCATGTCTCCGAGTACATCGCATCGCGGACCCACCCCGGCATTGGTCGCAGTTGATCTCGTAGTGCTGACCGTACGCGAACAAGGCCTCTGCGCGCTGCTAGTGAAGCGCGGCATCAGCCCCCATCGCGGCAGCTGGGCGCTCCCCGGGGGGTTCGTGCTCGCCAACGAAGACCTTTTGGCGGCCGCGGCCCGGGAGCTTGGCGAAGAGACCGGGGTGCGACGCGTCCGAGCACATCTCGAGCAACTCCAGACCTACGGCAACCCGAGACGCGATCCTCGGGGCAGAGTCATCAGCATCGCCTTCTTGGCGCTGGTTGCCGACCAACCGCTGCCAACGGCCGGCAGCGACGCCGAGGACGCGAAGTGGATGCCGATCTCCGAATTGCGGTCAACCCGCCGCGGGCTCGCGTTTGATCATGACGACATACTTCGCGACGGCATCGAGCGAGCGCGAGCAAAGCTGGAATACACGTCACTCGGCACATCGTTTTGCGATCTAAGTTTCACGGTCGCTGAATTGAGACGCGTGTACGAGGCTGTATGGGATGTTGAACTTGATGCGCGGAACTTTCATCGCAAGGTCACAAGCGTCCCGGGATTCATCGCAGCAACTGGGAAGACAACGACCCGGAATGGCGGCAGGCCAGCAGCGCTCTACCGTCGAGGCGCGACGAAACTTCTCCACCCGCCAATGCTTCGCACACACCAATAGTTCAAATCGGCGCCGCTGCGAGCCGCTGTCGAATCAACTCCTCGGCCTGCGCCCAACTGTCGGCACGCCCGCTCGGCCCTGCCTCCAGGTGCGCATTCGTGGGATTCGAAAAGATCAAGACGTCGGCGCCCGCGCCACGCAACTTTTCGATGTTCTCCGGCGAATCCTCAACGTAGAGATCGGCACCCACGGCACCCTTCTCTCGCATGAAACACAAATCCCAATACGGGATTCCATGATGATCCAACCACCGCACTGTCTGCGCGACCGCTGTCTCATGGAAATACGGGATGAACAACCGGTGCGTGATGATCCTGATGCGCACACCGTCATTCGACAACCGCCGCAACACCTGCGGCGCGCCATCCAACGGCAACATCGTCTCGAACAACCCCCGCTGCGTCACCGCAAACCGATGCAACCGCTCGTAGTCGCCCTCACCCAACCCCCAGCTCGTGAGTCCCCACGTGGGCGGCGCCGACAACTCCTCGACTGGCCGACCCAACCATTCGGCAGCGATCTCACGCATGCGCCCGTAGAAGTCAGCACAGGTCCCATCGAGGTCAAGGCCCACTACGAAGCCATCAGCAGAGGTCGGCAACGCGGGAGCAGAACCCGCGACAGAAACTGCATTTGTCGTCATGGTCGCAATGCTGCCAGGTTCGTCGCCTGCGCGACGTTGGACATCGCCCGGGCTCGGGGCGTCGGGACCAGATTCGGACTATTGGTGCCGCTGCGTTCCGGATGTTGCCCAACCTGTTTGTCATACGCGCGTGGACGCCGGACACGGCAGATACTGCGAATGTCCAGGTCAGACCCCAAAATGGGACGACGAGAGACTTGCCGCGTCATACAAAACGGTTTTGAGACCTCCCCGACACAGAACAGAAATTTCCGATTCCGTGAGATCTGCCCTCATGCGGCAGCCGTGGAACCGCTACGAGACGAATACGCTGAGCCTCTGCGCGGAGCAGCGGGCTCGCGCGTTCTCGTTACGCGGCACCCGCATCGCCGCGCCCCACACGAAAAGCGACATCATGAACAAACTCGAAATCGCTGATTCCTTGATCGCTAGCGGGCGCTACAGCGACGCCGTCGACGTCATTCGCCAGCAGCTCGCTCACGACCCCGACGACCCCTCGTGTCATGGCGCACTGGTTCGCGCCTATCGACATCTTGCCCAACGGAGCGCCGCGCTCGAATCGCTTGAGACCCTCGCACGCGTCGCGCCCGATTCGGACATTCTCCATTGGGTTGCTGGTACGAACTTGTGGCGACTCGGACTCCGTGACGCTGCCATGCCGCATCTGAAGGAGTGGCTGCGGCGGGAGCCAGAGAGCGCTGCGGCGTGGGCGGAAAATGCGTTAGGTCTCTCGCAGTTCGCTGATCCGAACCTCGACGGTGAGGTGGAATCCGCGGTCGACCGGGCCGCTGCACTCGCCCCAGATTCGAGTCAGATCGCCGAGCTCTGCGGGTTCGCTCTGATCGAGATCGCCGCAGTCGAAAATGCCGAACCACAGTTCCGACGAGCGCTGAGAATCGACCCAAACTCGATCGCAGCACAAAGTGGGCTTGCCCAAGTACTTGAGAAAACGAAACGAGTGAAAGAAGCGACCGCCCTCTACGCCGGAATCGGAAAGCGGTCACCACGACACGCGAGAACCGCGACCGAGAATCTCCGACGCATCTCTGG
>JBARPG010000258.1:0-5299 GCA_049642885.1 Acidimicrobiia bacterium
CGACGACGTCTTCGAGGGTCGTGACTTCGTAGCCCTCCATCGCAGCCTGCAAAGCACAGATTGGATCGATTTCAGTGATGATGACCCGTGCACCTTGGCCGCGCAGCGACTGGGCACAGCCCTTGCCAACATCGCCATATCCGCAAACGACGGTGATCTTGCCCGCCAGCATCACGTCGGTCGCCCGACAAATGCCGTCGACGAGCGAGTGACGACATCCATACAAGTTGTCGAATTTCGACTTCGTGACGGAGTCGTTCACGTTGATTGCGGGGAAGAGCAGCGCTCCTGCTTCCATCATTTGGTAGAGACGATGCACCCCTGTCGTGGTCTCCTCGGTGACTCCGATGATTCCCTCGGCGACACCGTGCCAACGCTTTGGATCCTCTTCGACGGATCGCTTGAGCACCGACAAAACAACGGCGAACTCCTCGCTGTCCGCACTGGTTGGGGACGGAACCGATCCAGCCACCTCGAATTCGACACCCTTGTGCACGAGCAGCGTGGCATCTCCCCCATCATCGAGAATGAGATTGGGGCCGGCACCATCGGGCCATTGCAAAACCTGTTCGGTGCACCACCAATATTCTTCGAGCGTTTCGCCCTTCCATGCGTAGACGGGAAGTCCGACAGCAGCGATCGCTGCGGCGGCGTGGTCCTGGGTCGAGAAAATGTTGCAGGAGGCCCAGCGGACTTCGGCGCCGAGTGCCACCAAGGTTTCGATCAGTACGGCCGTCTGAATCGTCATGTGGAGCGATCCGGTGATGCGCGCACCGCGGAGCGGTTGGGTGGGGCCGAACTCTTCGCGCAGGGACATGAGCCCTGGCATCTCGTGCTCGGCGAGGGTGATCTCTTTTCGTCCGAATTCGGCGAGGCTGAGGTCAGCCACTTTGAAATCGGTAAAGCCAGTCGAAGGCGTTGGACGTTGAATAGTTGTCACGTGGACTCCTGATGATGTGATGACGCGCCAAAACGCGAAGGTTCAAAAACTGCGCCGGCCTGGCTCACCAGGTAACAACCACACGGTCCGACTGGGTCAAAATTGTAGCGGCTGGCTACGCCAACTGCTGCTTGAGCTGCATAATTGCGTCGATCGGCCCCGGATCGACGCCTTGGTCGAGCGCCATGTAACAGCTCACCCAATCACCGATGTACATCAGATCAAGCAGTTGAGCGAGGGGACCGTCGCCTTCGGCGCGCACCTCGATGACGTCTGCGAGCGCCTCTTGAATGATCGTGCGCGTAGCTTCGAAACGCCGCTGAACTTGGGCGTGTTCGCTGTCATGGCGCAGCTCGACGAGGGACATGACCTGTCGGGTGACGTCGCCGTGCACACCCCAGCCGCAAATCTCGTTGTGATCCAGCTCGGGATAGTTCGCCGCGAAGGCTGGCGCTTTCGCATTCTCGTTGATATCGCACTTCCAGCGGTACGCCGCGACTGCACCAATGGGCCCGCCGCCGTAGACGAGGGGGATCGTGCGCCCGATCTTCCGAGCAATTTCGCGCGCGGGGTTTGCCGCGCCTTCAACCGAGGGTTCGCATTGATCGCGGCGACGCAGCAATTGTTCCTGCGCTGCCTCGAGCCACCCGTGTGCTTGAGGCAACAGTCCCATGCGGAAAAGGGTCACGAGTATGGGGACGACGAGTGCTCCGAGCGCAGCGCGTGGCATGTACCCGTCGGGGCACGGGATCCGCAGGGCACCATCGTGCTCCGCGTGGTCGCCAAGGGGGCCGCCATTGGTCACCACAACTCTTCGGGCTCCGGCAGCAACCGCCGTCTCATACGCCGTCAGGGTTTCTTCAGTTCCGCCGGAATAGGACATGACGAACACCAGCGTGTTGGAATCGACGAACGCCGGCAGCTCGTACTGCTTCGAAACTGTGATCGGGATGTTCAGAAACGGGCCCGCAACTGCAGCGAGCACATCTCCGCTGATTCCGGAGCCGCCCATGCCGATGACGCAGATATTTCTGATGTGCTCGACACCGTCGAAGCTCGTGGGCACGACCTGCGCCGCCGTGGCGTGGGCGGCGATGAGTTGTTCTGGTAGCCCACGAACGGCTTCCAAAAAGCCCAACGTGTCGAGGGTCACGCCGAAAACGTGGGCTCGATGCCCTGTTGATCTGCCAGCTTGAGGAGCCTCGCGTGTTCGGCGTCGTCCGCCGTTTCAGCCTCGTCAATCAACATGACCGGAATGTCGTCACGAACGAAGTACTTCCGCTGGAGGCGCGGGTTGTACAAGATCTGTTCTTCTTGGAAATAGAGCAATGGCCCTTTGTCCTGAGGGCACGCCAATATTTCAAGCAACTTCGCATCGAGTGCCATTGCAATCCTTCCGGTGCGGGTGAATTCTTTTCAATCCCGTGGTGCGCTGAGGCTACGCGCTCGTGACCTGCGAGATCATCTCACGGACTTCTGCGACTCGGGCCGCGACGGCAACCGGGTCGGCTGCCTCCAGGTTCAAACGCAGGAGGGGTTCGGTGTTCGAGGGCCGCAGGTTGAACCACCAATCACCACAATCAACCGTAAGACCATCAAGTTCATCAACCTGTGCGGGCTGGAACTTGCCCTTCAATGACTCCAATACGGCGCCAGCGTTGTCAACGCGCATGTTGATCTCGCCGGAGGCTGCAAAACGCTCCACCTCAGTGCGGAGTTCTGAGAGTCGTTTCCCAGAGGTCGACAGCACACTCAAGATCACCATGGCCGCAATCAAGCCCGAATCTGCGCGGAAATTGTCTCGGAAGTAGTAGTGACCAGAGTGTTCGCCACCGAACACCGCGTCCGTTTCGGCCATCACCTGTTTGATGAAACTGTGCCCGACTCGGGTCTTGATCGGGACGCCGCCAGATTCCACAATCACCGCAGGCACCGACTTGGAACAGATCAAGTTGTATACGACATTGGCACCTTCATGCCCTTCCAACATGGCACGCGCGACAAGGGCCGTGGTCGTCGAGCCACTGACCGGCTGCGCTTTGTCGTCCACGAGGAACACGCGATCGGCGTCGCCGTCGAACGCGAGGCCGACATCGGCGCCGAGTTCGAGCACCTTCGCTTGGAGGTCTTTCAGGTTCTCTGGCTGGATCGGATCGGCGGGATGATTCGGGAAGGTTCCGTCGAGTTCGGGGTACATCATCGTGAGGGCGAAGGGCAGGCCCTCAAACACCTTCGGCACGATCAGCCCGCCCATACCGTTCGCGACGTCTGCGACCACGATGAGCGGCTTCAGCGATCCGAGATTCACGAATGACTTGACGTGTTCGCTGAACGTGTCAAGCACATCGAGCCTTGAAGCAGTTCCGATGTCTTCGGCGCGTACGAGCACTTTGTCGTTGACTTGCGCTTGGATCTGGCGCAGGCCCGTTTCTTCACCGATCGGCGCGGCGCCGGCCCGACACAACTTGATCCCGCCGTATTCCGCAGGGTTGTGCGAAGCCGTGAACATCGCAGCGGGCGCTTGATGGCGACCCGACGCGAACCAGCACTCGTCGGTGGACACCAATCCGAGCTCAACGACATCGGCTCCCGCGAGCAGCGCACCTTCAATGAACGCCGCAGCGAGGTCGGGCGAGGATACGCGCATATCCCAGCCAACGAGCACACGATCCGCTCCAGTAAACGCGACAAATGCATTGCCGATATAACGGCAAATGTCCTCGTTCAGCTGCGTCGGATAAACGCCGCGAATGTCATATGCCTTGAAAATGCTGTCTGTCATGTTGGGTGCTTTCGGAGGAAAGGTGTTCGAAGTGACCAACAATTCTACCGTCTTCCAAGGATTCGCCTCTGATGGGGTCGGCCGGCGGTTCGACCGATGGATGCGCCGGCGGTTCGCCCGACAGGGTCCCGGAGGTAGGTCCCGGGCGGCGACGGGAACGCTCCCACCACCACAGTCCAATCATCGACCCGAAACCGATCACAGTGAGTCCCGTGCCAAGCAACTCGTCACCGGTCCTCTCGAAATGGAGCTCAACGTGCTTCGATGTCGGGATGACAACCATGTGGTTCGGGCTTGCGCGGTACGGACCGTTCCCACCAGAGACTTCCCAGTTCGGGAACGCCGAAACCCGGACCCGTACGGGCACTCCGATCCGGTCAACATCGAAGGACAACGAATCCTGAGTGGACCGGATATTCGTTACCTTGACCTTCGGAAGTTCCTTCGGGGCCATCGTTCGCACTGCATTCAGCGTCTTTGCCGCGGCGATCTTCTTCTCCCGGTACTCAGGTACGTCGAGCAGGTTGAGGGTGGCTGGATCGGGTTCCTTCCCTGAGTCAGCTTGTACGCGTCGCCATGAATCAGGGCCATCTTGCACGATCGGCTGGGAAGCCAGCGTTGGGTCTTCGAACCATTGTGCTGACAGCAGCATCCACGCGTCACGATCACGGATCGAAGTCACCACCGGTTCGCGATCGAGCGGCGTAACGAGGGCGGCATTCCTGATTTCGAAAATGCTCCATCCAAGCGGGGCGACGCGGTCGTAATCCGGAACCGTCTTGATGAGCTTGAGCCCTGGACTGGCCGATGCTTTCGCCAGTGCTTCGGGCGAGTACGCCATGTAATAGCGGATGCCGAGCGTGCGCATCATGTTCACACCCTCATCGAAATCCGTGAGTGCCGACACATAGGGCAGCCCACGTATGAGATTGGATGGATTCCGGGAGACGTGACCGGTGGTGAGGAAGTTGTACGGGGTGTTCGCGGACCCCTCAAAGTAGAGGGATTCGTAGGAGGAGATCTTGCCATCGGTCCAGAACGGCAACAATACGAGGGCAAAATCAGATCCATACCGCGCCAAGTTGTCAGAACCGTTCTCAGTCGCTTCCTCCCACTTCGCCCAACCCGGCGGGAGGCTCTCCATCGTTCGGATCACCTGGCGGTATTCGGAGTACCCGGGATACCCCTCAAATCCGTTCCAGTTCCCCGAGGACCACTGACGGAGAATGCCCGAGGAGCCGCCCCAAACGCTGGAAGTAGCGATGAGTCCGGTCGCAGCGAGGATGCCGGTCATGACTGCGAGCGGTGCACGATTGATCGCCGTATGGGCCGACCCCTTGAATTGGGGCACATCGCCTTCAATCCAATGATCGATGGCTCGTGCGATCGCCCGCGCTCCCTCGCCGATCACAACGGCGGCCGCGATCGAGATGAACAGGTACCAAAACGGGAGGTAACGAAGGTTCCACGCGACACCTTCAGGCCAAAACCAAAACGCGAGTGCACCGATCGCCGCCAGACCGCACGCTTCGAGAATGCCCCAATCGAATTCGCCTTCGCGCGAAATGGCGCGTTCG
>JBARPG010000259.1:0-12028 GCA_049642885.1 Acidimicrobiia bacterium
ATTCCAGTCGGATCTCAACGCAGCGCTGCCGGACGGGATCTCTATTCTCGAGGTGCACGAGATCCATCAGAAGGTCAACTCCTTACAGGAGGTTGTCACAGCGTTCGAGTGGAAGATCACTCTGACCGGCGTTCCTGAGACGGTGACGGGCACGCCCACCATGATCGACTCGTCGTTGATCGAAACATTCCTCGAGCGTGTTCGCTCGCTCGAAACGCTCGAGGTCGAGCGCGAACGAAAAGGTGAAATCAAGATCTCAGAAGCGCGAGCTGCGCTCCTCGATATCCGATTTCATGAAGGTACGGAGCTCGGCGCAATCATCTGCGCGGAGATCGCAATCAATGCGGGAGTTCGTCCGAACGAACTCATTGCGGCGTGTGCCACGGCGACCGGAATTCGCGTCGCAGTGGAACGCTTCTGCCGCCAAGAACAATGGATTCAACACGATGGCCAGCGGTGCACTCCCTTGGCCCGCGAGATCATCGGCGTTTCGCCGATTGCTCAGGAGCGTGTTGCATGAGAAAGGTCGAACATGTCGGAGGAATCAACACCTCAAGGCACTACGGAGCCCCGCCCGGATCAGTCCGAGGGTGGCGCCGAGTCACAAACGCCCCGTACTCCGCGTAAACGCGGATCGCGCGGGGGCAAGAACAGATCACGAAGCGGCAATCGTCCCGCCACCTCTCCGAGCGATCGAGCGGCTGACGATCGCGCCCCTGGGGTTGATCGCGAGCGACAGCCGCAGTCCTGGAATGATGCATCGGCGGATCGCGGTCTGACGAGCGAAGACCTCGCAGCGGATGCCCGCGAGGATGCTGGCATCCCGAGCGGTGGTCCACATGCGCGCCTCACGACCACGCCACCGCCTCCGCCACGACCGAAGGTCGGAGATTCTCGTCCAGCTCCAACCCCGATCTCAGACGTTGCGCCGCGCAAGGCCAGCGCCGCTGCAGATGGAGATGCAACGGGGGCCCCGAAGAAACGTCGACGCCGGCGCGGCGGCCGCGGCCGCGGTACCCAGGGCAGTGGGAACCAAGGCCAAGGCGGTCAGCCAGCGAAGTCCGAGCGCTCCCAATCCGGTGGTTTGCAACGCCGATCCGACTCGCTCGCTCCGATTTCCGGAAACCTCGACCCGCTCGATGACGGCGTGAACATTTACGACCTTCTCGATGAGGATGAGATCGAGCGCCGACGAGGGTCTACCCGAAAGGGTAAACCGGTCGGGCGCTACATGATGGCGGTGCATCAACACGAGGATGGCAAGACACACCTCGCAGTGCTCGAAGGACGCAATCTCGTCGAGCATTACGTCGCCGAACCCGAAGATATGCACACCTCCATCGACGGCAATATCTATCTCGGCCGCGTGCAGAACGTGCTGCCTGGCATGGAAGCCGCGTTCGTTGACATCGGTACTCCCAAAAACGCGGTGTTGTACCGAAGCGATGTTTCCTACGACAAAGGAGACATGGAAGGCAACGACGCTCCCCGCATCGAACGGATGTTGAAGAACGGCCAGTCCATCATCGCCCAAGTCACGAAGAACCCGATTGCTCACAAAGGAGCGCGGCTCACCCAAGAGGTCTCGCTTGCTGGGCGCTTCGTGGTGCTCGTTCCGGGGCAGCCCGATACGTATGGGATATCGAAGCGATTACCGGATGATGAACGGAAACGCCTGCGCCGCGTCTTAGACGGGCTTCGACCCGTTGACGCTGGTCTAATTGTGCGCACCGCGGCCGAAGGCGCTGCACCAGAGGAGCTGGAAGGCGATGTTCGCCGCCTCGTGGGGCAGTGGAAGCAAATCTCTGAACTTGCCAGCCGAGCGAAACCGGGAACCCTGCTGTACAAAGAGCCGGGTCTCGTCGTACGTCTCATCCGCGAGGAGTTCACCAAGGAATATCGCGGCATCGTGATCGACGATTGGGACCTCTACGAGGAGGTCAAGTCGTATGTTGAAGCCGTGGCGCCGCTCCTCGCGGAGCGAGTCGCGTTCTATGACGAAGAAGCCGAAGGTCTACCAATATTGGAGCGTTATCACGTGCATGAGCAACTCACCAAAGCCCTCGACCGCAAAGTATGGCTTCCATCCGGCGGATCGCTGATCATCGAGCGCACCGAGGCTCTGACGGTCATCGATGTCAACACGGGGAAGAATGTCGGATCCTCGAACCTTGAACAGACGGTGTTTGACAACAACCTTGAGGCCGCAGCGGAAATTGCGCGGCAACTCCGGTTGCGCGATATCGGCGGGATTATCGTGATCGACTTTGTCGATATGGAGATTCGAGCGAATCGCACTGAAGTACTACGTGCATTCAAGGAAGCCCTCGCACGCGATAAGACGCGGACGCAGGTGTTCGAGATCTCAGAATTGGGACTTGTTGAGATGACACGAAAGCGCATTTCCGAGGGGCTCGTCGAGAGTTTCTCCCATACCTGTCAGGAATGTGACGGTCGCGGCTTCGTGATCGACGAAGCGATGCTGTAATCTCATCTCTCTCCTGTGCCACCCAAAAGGGCTTTGTATGTATGCAGTAATCACAACCGGCGGTAAGCAGTACCGCGTCGAAGAAGGTCAGCAGCTCAACATCGAGCTGATTGGCGAAGTTGGCGCGAAAGTCAAGCTTCGCCCCGTGTTGCTCGTCGACGGTGAGACGATCGTGTCCGCTCCACAGATGTTGGCGAAGGCCAGCGTGGCAGCGACGGTCGTCGCGCAGACCAAAGGTCCCAAGATCAACGGCTTCACGTATAAGAACAAGTCGAACCAATCGAAGCGTTGGGGTCACCGCCAGAAGTACTCCACCGTTGAAATCACCGGAATCACGAAGGGCTGATCATGTCGAAGAAGAAGGGTGCAGCCTCATCACGCAACGGTCGCGATTCCAATGCCCAGCGTCTCGGAGTGAAGGTGTTCGCTGGTCAGGAAATCACCGCGGGCTCGATCATCATTCGCCAGCGCGGAACTCGCTTTCATCCCGGAGCAAACGTCGGTAAGGGCAAAGACGACACCTTGTTTGCGACCTCGCACGGCGTGGTCCGCTTTGGACAACGACAGGGACGCAAGCTCGTCCACGTCGACCCGTCTTCGAACTGAGGCATTCTGCGCCGAGCGGCGCAGAGAATCACACCCGGTCAGTGTCCGCCGCATCGCCCGCTGGGGCTTGGGGCTTCCCGACTTCCATGCCGATGTCGGCATGAGTGAGCGTGCGAACGAGCTGTATCGTCGCCCCGTCTTCTGGTGGCCAAACGATTCGAATCCCATCGAGATTCCGCGGGATCAAGTTCTCGTCGCCGTATGAGCGTGCAATCAGCCGCATCACTCCGCCGTGAGAGACCACGACGCGCGTGCCTGAGGCGTGGATCTCGCTGAGCGCCGCGAACACGCGCGCTCGAATGCTGTCATCCGATTCGAAACCTTCGGGCCGCATGCGGTCTCCGAGCCACCCGGGCCAGCGCGCTTCGATTTCTTCATGCGTAAATCCTTGCCACTCACCTGCATGGCGCTCGCGCAGACGCTCGTCGAGGTGGACCTCCCCTGAAACGACCTCAGCCAGAGCACGGGCCGTTTCGGCTGCCCGATCGAGGTCTGAGCTGAAGATTGGGGAGGAGAGAAATCCTCGGCGGTGCAAAATGTGCGCCGCCTCTGCCGCTTCATCTCGCCCATGAGGGCTCAGCGGAGGGTTTGCTTGGCCCTGCCAACGGCGTTCGGCATTCCATGTGGATTGTCCGTGGCGAAAAATCAGGAGCTCATTGTCAGCAAGCGGAATGGAGAGGGGCACGGGCCGAGGGTAGCGACCGGGCTGGTCCACGACGGACCCGGGCCTTCGCGTGCGCGGAAGGTGCATTCACCGGCGCCGCAAGGAAACGTCACAGGCACCCCCGTTTGGGTGGTACCGTCCGCGTATGTCCGGATTCCAATTTCGTTCAGACGATCCGATCAGTCGATCTGCCTTGGGTGCCGCCATTCACGCGTGTGCCGACGGGGTCGTGACCCGACGGCACCTTTCTGAGGCGCTCGGCGTATCAATTTCCGCCGTGAACTCCTGGGCTGCGGGAAGTCGCGCCCCTTCCCTCGAAGACATTTCGCGATTCGAGGAGGTCTGCCACCGCCCCCGTGGGTGGGTCCTCGCCCGGGCCGGCTACGCACCAGGCGGAGTCGACACCGACCTTGAGGACGCGCTCCGGAATGATCCGAATTTATCGCCGGAATGGCGTGAAATCCTTGGGGATGCATATGCCCAGGCAAGCGGTTCGAGCGCACCGAACGTTCCTCGGGTCCGTCGCCGTCGCCGGATGATCGATGTCGATCCAGGGGCGCTTGTTGCAGATCCTGATGCGGAGGGTTTTGAGAGTGACTCCGCTCCCGCGACCTAGCACCGAATAGCTCGACCGCGCGAGATCAATCAAGGATTTTCGCGCCTGATCCGTACACTGCACGGCGTGAGCCAGTTTGTAGATGAGTGCAGCGTCAATCTCAAAGCCGGCGACGGCGGTGCTGGCGCCATGTCATTTCGTCGAGAATCCCACGTTCCAAAGGGCGGTCCTGATGGTGGTGACGGTGGCAAGGGGGGCGACGTCTGGCTGGTGGCCGATAGGAATATGGCCTCGCTGATGTCGTTCAAGGACAAGCCACATCGCAAGGCCGGTTCGGGCACCCACGGGAAAGGCAAAAACCTTCACGGAGCAAACGCTGACGACTTAATCGTTCATGTTCCCGAGGGAACCCAGATTCGAACGAAAGACGGCGCGTTCGTCGCGGATCTCACTCACCACGGAGATCGGGTGTGCGCTGCCGCGGGTGGTCAAGGCGGAAGAGGGAATGCACGGTTCCTTTCGAATCGTCGGCGTGCACCGAGTTTCGCGGAGCAGGGCGAATACGGCGAGGAGCATTGGTTCCGTCTCGAACTCAAGCTCGTGGCCGATGCGGCGCTCGTCGGATTCCCAAACGCTGGCAAGTCAACCCTGATCTCGGTGATCTCAGCAGCGAAGCCCAAAATCGCGAACTATCCGTTTACGACTCTGGAACCCAACCTCGGCGTTGTGCGCACCGAAGACGGGGATGAGTTCGTCGTAGCGGATATTCCCGGTTTGATCGAGGGTGCAGCGGAAGGGAAAGGGCTCGGGCATCGATTCTTGCGGCATGTCGAACGGGCGCGCGTTCTTGTTGTGCTCTTGGACATGGCGGCCATGGATGGCACCTCACCCGCCGCGCAACTCGAAGTGCTTCTGCGCGAACTCGAGGCGTATCAGCCGGAACTCCTGGATCGTCCGAGAGTGGTGGTGCGCACAAAGGCTGACTTGATGCCAGCAGACTCGATCGATGAGGAGCTTCCCGACGCGTTGACGATTTCAGCGGTAGCCAGGGTTGGGGTAACCGAACTGGTGCGCCTGATTGCGCACGAAGTTCGGGCGGCGCGGATCGAAGCGGCCGAGGATGCTCCTGAACCCGTTGTGCTCCGACCGGCAGAGCTCGGGACGAGCGTGTCGCGTGAGGACGACGGAACGTGGGTCGTACACGGTCGTGCCGCCGCACGAGCCGTGGCACTCAGCGATCTCACAAATGACGAAGCATTGGCATTTGCGCAGGCAAGACTGACGACCCTCGGGGTTGATCGAGAATTGCGGCGAGCTGGAGTCCACGAGGGCGATACCGTCCGTATCGGTGATTTCGAGTTTGAGTATCGGGAGGATGCGCTCGGATGAGAATCGTCATCAAAGTGGGGTCTTCGTCGCTCACCGATGAGCGCGGGGCGATGCTCGACGCGGCCTTCTCCTATTTGGCCTCCGATGTTGCGTTATTGCGTGCCGCCGGACACGAGATCGCGATCGTGACCTCTGGTGCTGTCGCTTCGGGTATGGGTGCGCTTTCGATGGCCTCGCGCCCGGCCGATGTGGGGGCGCTTCAGGCACTCGCTGCCGTCGGCCAACCCGTGCTGGTAGCGCACTGGGCAGCTGCCTTCGCGAGCCACGATGTCGCGGTTGGCCAGGTTTTGATCACGGCCTCCGATTTTGGGCACCGAAAGCAATATCTGCACGCGCGCGAAACTTTGGCCCGGCTCGCGGGCATGGGTGTCGTGCCGCTCGTGAATGAGAACGACACGATTGCCAGCGACGAGCTTCGCTTCGGAGACAACGATCGCATTGCTGCACTGGTGGCGCATATGACCCAGGCGGATCTGTTGATCTTGTTGACGGATACCGACGGCGTGTTCACGGCTGATCCGCGGCGGCATGCGGAAGCCTCACTGATCGATGAGATCCTTGAAGTGGATGAAGCGCTCGAGAGCGTTGCGGGCGGAGCGGGCTCTGGTCGCGGCAGTGGTGGCATGGCGACCAAGTTGGCTGCCGCTCGAATAGCCGCATGGTCCGGAGTCAGAACGGTCATCACCAGGACGAGTCCTGGCGTTGTTTCCGCAGTAGCGAACGGCGAAGCGATTGGAACGTCGATCGCCGCGAGGGAAGAGCGTCTGAGTGCGCGAAAGCTCTGGATTGCTTTCGCATGTGAACCGCGCGGTCATGTGGTCATCGATGACGGAGCTGTGCGCGCGCTCGCAACAGGAGGGCGTTCGCTCTTGCCCGCGGGCATTTCGGAGGTCTCGGGGGTGTTCGACGAGGATGATGCCATCGAGGTGCGCGGGCCGGACGGACAGCTCGTCGCCAAGGGGATCGCACGTCTCAATTCGACGCAGATGAATGTCGCACTTGGGCGAAGTTCAGAGGATTTCCCTTCGGGTTCCGCCCCCGTTGCGATTCATCGTGATGACCTTGTGCTGCTCGTGAAATGAATCTCTTGTCAAGAGAACGGTGAGCGTGCACAATTGGCAGAAGTAGGAGGCGGCGATCGTGATCTTTGGCAGCTCTTTGAGCGCCGCTCACGAGTCCAAGGGGGGAGCCGCCTCCTCCTTTCTTTTATCTGTGTAGGTCGGGGTCGGTTTGGCGCACGCGCGTGCGCACCGTGAAGACCGAATCGCCCGCCAAGACGCCGCCACGGCCGAAGAGCCGACCCGACTGCCAGTTCGAAAGCCCGAGCTCGGGAGTGCCGAGCGCGTATTGCCCATCGACCCAGCGGGTGACTCCGTTCCCGACGAATGGCGCGTTGATCCCGTCAAAGAAAGCCTCGTGTTCCGCGCTGTCGGCTGAGATGAGCGACGCGACGAATTGCGACGACCATGTGTTGAACAACGCGACAGCGTCATCGAGAGATTCTGCGAGGGCGATCGTGAGTTCGGGAGAGCGTTCCCACTCCCACTCGTGTCCGAGTACCTCTGGCGTCGCGAGTTCGCAGCCCAGCTCGCTCACGATTCCCTCGGCCCGGCCAATGTCACGGAGCTCGAACCAATCGGCGGGAATGCAATCCCGGAGTAGGTCGCCCACGACGTGGATCTTCGCGTTCGTCTTTCGGTTCGCTGCTGCAGCGGTGATGGCCTCAAGCGCGATCGGCACAAGCTCGGTGGCGCGAGCCGCGGGCAGCACCAACGTGTTGAGGGTATTGCAAACCTTGCGGTCGAGGCTGTGGGTGATCGCTCCGCGCAACATGTCAGTGTCGGCATGATCTCCAGCCACAATCCACGCGCCTCCGGTGCCGTGAAGACTTGTAGGGGTTCCGACCTGTCGGGCGATTGCTCCAAGCTGTGCTACCGCTGCTCCTGAACCGCGAGCAACCGCAAGGCTGAGCCGCGCGTCTGAGAACAGCGCCCACCCTGCGGCATGCGCCGGACTCTCCACGAGGGACGCTGCGCCATCTGGGAGGCCGGAACGCTCGATAGCAGGATTGAGCGCGTGTTCGACGATGGCGTGAGCGGTACCAAGTGCGTCGGAACCAATACGGAAGACGACCGTGTTCCCCGAGCGGATCACGCCACACGCATCGGCGAACACATTCGGACGTCCTTCAAAGACGAATCCGACGGTGCCAAGCCCCGCGCGGATGAGATCAACGCTCCAGCCTTCGTGGTCCACCGTCTCGATCACTTCGCCGCGTCCTGACGGGAGGCTCGCCCAGGCACGCAATCCAGCGATCATTTCAGCGCGCATGGTCGAGGTGAGTTCAAGCCGCGTTGTGGATCGTCCCCGCTTTCTGGCGGCTTCAATATCGATCTGGTTCGCATCGGCGATGGGAGCGAACGCGGAATCATCTTCGAGCAATGCTGCGAACTCCATGAAGAATTGCGTGATGGCTTCATCACTGATGCTGTTCAAAGAATGGAACGCGGAGACCGCACGCTCGACGGCCCGCGAGGCAATGCAGCGTTCCTTCGAGGGCACATGAAGGAGCTCGGCAGTCTGGCTCAAGGTGATGAGGTCATCACCGGCTTGGAATGCGTCTGCGAGGGCAGCGTCGACGGTGAGGACCGCATTGCCGATGGGAATCAGCATTCCTTCAGTGAGGGAGTTGAGTGGTTCGGCGCCAGACATCCCCTGAATCTACCGATCGGCGCGCGGCGGTCCACGTCGTAGGCTGGGGGGATGTCTGAACGGTTTGAAGATGTTGCGAGTGTCACTGCTGCGCTTGAGGGCGTTGGCTATTTGCCGGATGCCCGCATTTCAGGAACGGTGTTCCTTGCGACGCGTCTCGGAAAGCCGGTGTTGGTTGAAGGTCCAGCCGGTGTCGGCAAGACCGAACTTGCAAAGGCGGTGGCCGCCGCTACGGGCTCGAAGCTGTTGCGCCTGCAGTGTTACGAGGGCCTCGACGAGGCAAAAGCGATCTACGAATGGAACTACAAGAAGCAATTGCTGCGCATTCAGGCGGACCGGGAACATGAAGGCGATTGGGCGACCGTCGAGTCCGACATTTTCTCAGAACCGTTCTTGTTGGAGCGACCGATCTTGGCGGCGATCCGGGCGACCGAACCTGTCGTGTTATTGATCGATGAGATCGATCGGGTGGAGCTCGAAACCGAAGCGCTCTTGCTCGAGGTGTTGTCGGACTTTCAAGTCTCGATTCCTGAAATGGGAACGGTGGTGGCGGTTCAGCGCCCGATTGTGTTTCTCACCTCGAACAACACGCGTGAGCTCTCGGAGGCGTTGAAGCGGCGGTGCCTGTTCCTTCCGATCGAGTATCCGACACCAGAACGAGAAGAAGCGATTATTCGCACGCGCGTTCCCGAGATCGATGAGACGCTCGCGAAACAGGTTGCAGAGGTTGTCGCGACCATTCGCTCATTTGATTTGAAGAAATCGCCATCGGTATCTGAGACGATCGATTGGGCACGCACGCTGCTGTTGCTTGGCAGGAGCGAGATTGATGGGGACGTGCTCGACGACACGTTGTCAGTGCTGCTCAAGTATCAGACCGATCTCACGAAGGCTCGGAAGCAATTGGCTGCGGTGCCGAAAGTCTCTGCGTGATCAGTAACTTCCGTCGTCTTGCGGAAGCGGCGCCAAGTGGGACCTTGGGCGGATTGATTCCTGGGTCTGAGCGCCCGCCACAGGCCAACGATGGTCTCGCCGATCGTGTCGCCGGGTTTGTGGGTGAGTTGCGTGCCGCGGGGATGCCGACCTCGATGACTGAACATATCGATGCGTTGCGAGCGATTGAGGTGATCGGGTGGGCTGACCGTTCGGTGGTGCGCGAGACCTTTGCCGCGACGCTGTGTAAACAGGTTGCGCATCGTCCCGCGTTTGACCTCATTTTCGATGTGTACTTCCCGCTGCATTCTGGTGGGGTGCTGGGCGGAGAGGCCCTCGCTGGGGATCTCGACCTGGATGGAATGCCTGGAGAGGCCAATGGGCAAACGCCCGAGCAACTTGCCGACGAGTTGCGGCAACAACTCATCGAAGCACTACTGCAAATGGATCGTGAGGGGCTTTCTAGGATCGCGGCGCAAGCGGTTTCGGGATTCGCGGGTATGGAGCCGGGGCGGCCCGTCGGCGGCACCTATTACTTGTATCGCACGCTGCGCCAGCTGGACCAAGACCAGATCATCGAGGCGCTCACCCGAGCGTTGCAACCCGCGGGTGAAGACTCCCGACTTGATGAGCTGAATGTTGCCGAGCAAGTGCGGCAGCGCACGGAGATGATGCGCAACGCGTTGGAGCAGGAAATTCGTCGACGGCTCGTTGCGGATCGCGGCACCGATGCGATGGCGCGGACCTTGCGAAAACCGCTACCGGAAGACGTCGATTTCATTCACGCGTCACGCGATGAAATCGCGCAGCTGCAGCGGGCGGTGGAACCGTTGACACGGGCGCTTGCAGCGCGGTTGGCACAGCGACGCAAACGTCGCCATCGAGGCACCCTGGATATTCGTTCAACGATTCGCCATTCATTGGGTACCGGAGGTGTGCCGATCGATCCGAAGTTCCGTCGACCACACGCCACCAAACCCGAGATTTGGGTGGTTGCAGATATTTCAGGGAGCGTGGCCAGTTTCGCTCGCTTCACACTGCATTTCGTGCACGCCATGGCAAGCCAGTTTTCACGGGTGCGATCCTGGGTATTCATCGATGGCATCGACGAAGTGACGCGCATGTTCAACTCGGGAGACGATTTCCCGACCGCCTTGCAACGGGTCAACACCGAAGCAAACGTTGTCTGGATCGATGGACATTCCGACTACGGACACGCCTTTGAAATATTTCATGAGCGGCATGCAGACGAAGTGACACCGCGCACCACGATCATGTTTCTCGGTGATGCGCGCAACAACTATCACTTGCCAAAGGCCGAGTTGGTCGGTGACCTGCGCCGCCGCGCTCGGCGGATGTACTGGTTGAATCCCGAGCCACGCAGCTACTGGAACACGGGCGACTCGGTGGTCGGGCAGTACGCGCAGTATTGCGATGGCGTTTTCGAATGCCGGAACTTGCGGCAACTCCAGCAGTTCGTGGGGCAGATCGTTGGGCTCTGATCCGCGGATCGCGCTGGGGTGGACCGATGCGATAGCGAATGGTGCTGCAGCGGTTGGCGCGGACGCAGATCAAATCGCACGAGTGATTGCTGATAGCCGTGGGTGGGTGCGGGTGCTCGGCCGCGGTGGCGAGCGTGATGTGGAAGTACATCGATCGATGAGTGCCACGCCCGATACGGCCCCGGTGGTTGGCGATTGGGTGGTGGTCGTCGAACGCGAAGGCATGGCTCCACTGATTGGTGAAGTGTTGGAGCGCAGTTCGCAGATCATTCGACCGAATCGTCGTCTCAAGCGTGGTCAGACCTTGGCTTCAAATGTTGATGTTGCGTGGATACTTGAGGCGGTCGATGCGCCACGCAGTTGGGTGCGCGTGCTGCGGCTCGCGACCTTGGTGGCCGATGGTGGTGTGCGGCCGGAGCTCGTGTTGACGAAAAGCGATTGCGTCCCTGATGCGGCCCGACTCGTGAGCGAGGCCGCGGAGGCGACCCTGCTGCCGACCTGGTCGACCTCGGTGCTGGCGGAAGCGTCGAGGGCCGCGTTGCATGCGCGTGTCGCCGATGCGCGGGCGCACGGCGTGTCGACGATCGCGTTGATTGGTCCGAGTGGAAGCGGAAAATCATCCCTCGTGAACTTTCTTGTTCCCGCAGCGGAACTCGCAGTTGGCGAGACCCGTAGTGATGGGCGGGGACGACACACCACGACCAGTCGAGCGTTGTTCCGAATGGAAGAAGGTGGGTGTTTGGTGGACACGCCTGGGATTCGGTCCGTGGTGATTGACGATGAGATCGGCGGTGTCGATGTGACGTTCCCCGATATCGAATCGCTCGGGGAGGGCTGCAAGTTTCGTGATTGCAGTCACGATCATGAACCAGCGTGTGCCGTGCGTGCGGCAATTGCCGAAGGTGCGTTACCAGCGGCTCGCCTTGAGGCATATCTCGCGACGCTGACCCGTAACGGCTAGGCAATCTCCAACGTTCGGTGCGATCACGAGCGCCATGTGACTCGGTTTCGAATTAGATGTGCGCGGGCCCCCGCAGGCTGACAGCCGCCGCGACATCTCGGGTTGGCATTGTCGGGAGACCGAGCATTTCTTCCCATGTCTTCAGAAGTGCAGCGTGACCCGCGCCCGTGGTTGCCGAATCAATTCCCGCGCGGGCGGTTGGTGCAATGATCAGATT
>JBARPG010000260.1:0-4654 GCA_049642885.1 Acidimicrobiia bacterium
TCTGCTCTCCGATGCGGCTGCCTACATCAATGGTGTCGAGCTACTCGTCGACGGCGGCGTCACCTCAAGTGTCATCAGCACCCTGCCGCGTCCGCTCGCTGTCGACACCGTCGGGCTGTCGACCACCCCTTCCTTGTCGTGACCTCCAACCTCCTCATCTCGGGTGGTCCGCTCCATGACTTCGCTGCCAGCAGCGGCGCGCTCGTGGAGGTGTTCACCGAAGCATCCGTTGAGTCGACCGTATTTGATGACCCTCGCGCCGCGCTCGCCGAGTTGGCTGCCGAACCCGAGGCTTGGGACTTCGTCACCGTCAACGCGCTGCGCTGGGAGATGGCCTCGCAACGTCATGCGGCACACCGCGATGCTTGGGCCTTTACCTTGCGCGAGGACGAGGCACATACCCTTGATCGGCATGTCCGCTCTGGTGGAGCGCTCCTGGCGTGTCATACCGCGACGATCTGCTTCGACAGCCATCCGCTGTGGGCCGGCTTGATCGGAGCCACGTGGAATTGGGAACGCTCATCACACCCGCCGCAGTCTCTGGCCCGCGTCACGCCAACGGCAGCGGGGCGGAAACATGCGATCACATCCGGGATTCAGGAGTTCGTCACGAACGATGAGATTTACGGATTCCTCGACTACGCACCCGGCCTCATCCCCCTCCTCACAAGCCGGCACGGCGGCACGGATCACCCCGTGTTGTGGGCGCGTTCGGTAGGCACGGGTCGAGTCGTCACCGATCTCTTGGGCCATGATGCGCGGGCCATGCGCCAGCCCGAACACCGTGCGATCCTGGCCCGGGCTGCGCTCTGGCTGCGCGACCAGAGATCCCCATCCGTTAAGCGCAACGACACTGAGAGGACGAGCACCTCGCCATGAACGAGATCATCGATATCACCGTTTCAACGTACGAACAAGCACGAGACGCATTCCGCCAAAAGGAGCTGCGCCAAGCCCTCTATGACGAGGGCGATGTGGTGATGGCAGATGTGCTGGTCAACCTTCACGGCGCCGATCATCGGGCACGGCGACGTCTTGAGAACCGTCTCTTTCGTAAGGACACGCACCGTCGCTACGAGCGCGAGTTTTTCCCACCGGTGGTCGACGCGACGCTCGCTCCCCATGTCGCCGCGGGCGACGCTGAGTTAGTGACGCTCAGTCACGAGATGATGATGAACCTCGCTGCGGCGACCGCCGGCGTCGACCGACCGAAGGGCACACGCGAGGAAACGCTCCATCTCTATTCCTATCTCATGTTGTTCATCCAGGGCGCGACACTTGCTCATTACACCGGCGACCGCGAAGCGAAGCGGGAGGAAGTTGCCCGAGGTCTGGACGCCTTCGACGCCGAGTTCCTCGCTCCTTCGATCGCGCGACGACGGGCATTGATCGAGGCAGTGAACACCGGCACCGCCGACGAGTCGGTTTTGCCGACCGATGTGCTGACCACCATCCTGCGCAACGACAGCGAACTGCATCTCCCTCCTGACGTCGTATTGCGGGAAACCTGCTTTTTCCTGCTGGCCGGGGCGCACACGAGCGCGACTGCATTCGTTCGTACGTTGCACAACGTCTTCGAGCTGGCCAAGCATTCCCCGACCGACTTCGATCGGGCATGCACCGACCTCGCTTTCTTGCAGCGGTGTGTCCACGAGACAGTCCGACTCCAACCGTCAAGCCCGATCGCCATGCGATGGGCACTCGCCGACATTGACCTGCCGGGCGGCGTGCACGTACCCCAAGGGGCGAGGCTCACCATCGATCTCATGGCCGTGAACCGCGACCCTGCCGCGTTCGGTGATCACGTTGACACCTTCGATCCCCACCGCACGTTGGCACCGGGCATTGCGCCGTGGGGTCTGAGCTTCGGGCTCGGCATGCATGCCTGCATCGGACAGGACCTTGCGGCTGGCACCGATCCGTCCGGGAGCCCGATCGACGATGAGCATCTGTACGGTCTGGTCCCGGTTGCAATCCGAGCGCTCCTCGATGCGGGTGGGCGTCCCGACCCGATGAATCCTCCGACCATGGACCCCGAAAGCAGCCGCGGATATTGGGGCCGCTATCCCGTGGTGTTCGCGAAATGACCGAGCTGCGATGATCGACCTGCATGCCCATGTGGTCTTGGAGTCCACCTTGGGTGCGGCGGGCGAGCTCGGCCCCGAACTCGAAGATGGCGGTGATGGCGCGCTCCCGTGTTATCGCGTCGGTGACTACCGACTCCGTGGGGTGCGCTATCGCGAGAGCCCCTTCATGGATGTCGACCTGCGTCTTCGACAGATGGACGAGCACGACATCGACCTGCAGGTGCTCTCGCCCAACCCGCTGACCTTCTTCCACCACGTTGACGCCGAGGTCGCAGAGAGGTTCAGCCGCCGACACAACGACGGACTGGCGGAGATTGTGGCCCGCCACCCTGACCGTTTGGCCGGGCTCGCCCAACTGCCGATGCAAGACCCAACCGCTGCGGTCGCCGAGCTACGTCGAGCTGTCTCCGAGCTTGGTCTGCTCGGCGCATACATCGGCACCGACCTGGGCCGACCACTCGACGACTCAGCCTTCGACTCGATCTACGAGACCTGTGTCGACCTCAACGTCCCGCTGTTTCTCCACCCCGCGCCGGGCGGTATCGACGCGCCGCCACGGGATGAACGGCTGACACGATTTGATGCAGACCTCTGGCTTGGTTTCGCGTATGAAGAAACCTTGGCCGTCGCCACGCTCGTGCTCGGCGGAGTGCTGAGCCGTCATCCGGAACTCGACGTTTGTATTTCCCATGGTGGTGGGGCAACGAATTGGCTTGCGGAGCGGATGCGCCACGCAGCAGCGACCCGACCGTGGTCGATCCCCGAGCAGCGCCCCGAAGGAGCGATCGACGCGTTGCTGAATCGTCTCTGGTGGGATGCCCACGTCGGCGGTCCGAATGCGTTGTCCTCTCTCATCGCCAGCTTCGGCACCGATCATCTGGTTGGCGGCACGAACTTTGCCGGGTGGGACCAAACAACCGATCCGAGCTACGGCGACACAGCCCTTCGGGCAACGCTCGATGACAACGCTCGCCGCCTACTTCGAATCAAGAGCTGACCCGAGGGCGGTCACCAGCCGATCCAAGAACGCCTTCATCGACGGTGCATCGGGCATCACCGTTTCGGCGCCGTGATACATGCCCGGGTCGACATGCAGTGCGCATTCAACTCCTGCTGCAGCCAGGCGAGCGGCATACTCCACGCACTCATCGTGAAACAGGTCGATATCGCCGACGCCGATCCATGCCGGTGCGAGCCCAGCGAGATCATCCCGACGCGCAGCCGAGGCATACGGAGGCGCTTCGGGCGCGGGCGCAGCTCCACTCGCTGTTGCGGGGCGGCCGAGGTAGGCCTGCCATGCCCAACGGTTGGACCGTGCCGTCCACACCACCGCGTCATGCCCGGAGCGCACGGGCGTGCGATCGTCGAGCATCGGATACTGCAAGAGCTGGAAGCACACGGGCGGGCCGGAACGATCAACCGTCATCTGCGCGACACACGCTGCGAGTCCACCGCCGGAACTGTCACCCCCGACCGCCACCAACGTGGTATCGATCCCGAGTTCCTTCGACCGCGCGTGCACCCATTCGAGTGCGGAATAGCAGTCGTCGAGGCCTGCTGGGAAGGGATGCTCAGGCGCCAACCGGTAGTCGACGCTGACCACCACGATTCCGAGATCCACGGCGATGCGGCTGCACAGGCCCTCGACCTGCTCGGGAGTTCCCATGACCAGCCCGCCACCGTGGAACCAGAGGAGCGCACCACTCGGGCGGGTGCGAGATGAGGGTTCGTAGATGAGCACACGCACGTCGGGGCGGTCGTCGCCAGCGACCGCGATGTGTTCGTTGCGCAGCGTCACGCCATCGGCGAGCGGCGACTTCGGAGCGAAGGAGACGAGCCGGCGAGCAGCACTCAGCGATCTCGGGCCGAAAAGGGATACGGGCATCCACACTTGTGGTGTTCGAAGTTCAGCGGCGACGGCACCGAGCCGACGACTGCGACGCCAGATGGCGACTGCCGCGATCGCCCCGGCAGCGCCAAGCACGTATCGCTTGCCGCAACTTCGGCGCTGACATGGCGTCACCAGTCGACGACGGGGGCCGGCGGAAACAAGTCATCCCTACTGGCCATCAGCCGTGTGCAATCCCATGTTCCCTTCACCGGAACGAGGACGATCGGGCTCTTGGTCAGGTCGGGATGCTGAGCCCAGTTGGCGGTGCGGTTAAACGCCTCGTTGGTCGCTCCCACCACGAGCTGTTCAGAGTGATCGGAAACCGTGCCGACCAGCGAGGCATCGTCCTGTTTTTCCACGTTGTAGGCGAAGATCTCGCGACGAGCGAGGTAGAGCTCGCCCTGGAAATTCTCGCTGACCTTGATGTGTACGGTGATCCCCGGCTTGCCATCATGGTCATCGTCGGCCACCCGTGGGTCCAACGGATCGGTCGGGAGTTTCTCGTTGGCCGGGTCCTCCAAGTGGATACCGATGCCGGTGGGTGTCTCCGGTCGTGCCAGCGTGACCGTGCCGTCCTTGACGCTGACCGTCACGGGGGTGGACACCGGTTTGATTGCCGAGGTGGCAGCATCAGAAATGGACGTCTCGATTGGTTGGTCGCTGCGCTGGTCCGCAT
>JBARPG010000261.1:0-1923 GCA_049642885.1 Acidimicrobiia bacterium
CTTCCAAATCGTTGAAATCACCGAAGATGATCGACAGCAACGATTCCGCCTGATGCGACGGAGCGACGGAGCGACGCTGCCTGCGGTCTTCTCGGGCGATGAACTCAGGGAAGAAAAGAAACGCGAAACATGGTGGCTATGACGTGGGCTCGGCGTCCTTCGCGAGCGCAGCAATAAAAGAGTCAACCGGTATCGCTTCAAAGGTTGTGGTGCGCATGGTTCCCCGAGCAGCCAGCATCACAGAACACCGTGCCATCGACTCGGCGTCAGGAGCCTCGATGATGTTGATGAAGTCCCACTGCCCCATCAACGCGTATTGAGCGATGACTTTCAGCCCGAGCGCTTCGACCTCATCCTTGACGGCGCGGATGCGTTCCGGCTTCTCGCGAACCGTTGCCCAGCCGTCAGGTCCCAGCGTCGAAAGCATCACGTAGGTTTGCACGCTGTCAGGCTACCGCGCGCCAGCATGCCCGGGGACGAGCTTGGGGGTGCGCACCTACGGCTTCACGCGCAGATCCCGCCCCAGAAGCATTTGCAGGGTCGTGCTCGTGAGTGATCCCCGAAGCACATCTTGAGCCCGATACCAGTGCTCGTGCACGGTGCACGGTGCGCTCGCATTACAGCTCGCATCACTCAGCACACACCGCGTCGACTTGAGCGGGCCTTCCATCGCCTCGATGAGGTCCAACAGGGTCACCTCATCGGGCTGTCTGCACAGGCGATACCCGCCGCGTTGTCCAGCGGTCGACGCCACAATTCCAGCGCGAACGAGGTGTCCCAGCACTTGGGGAGCAAAAGCCGGGGGAATCCCCGCTTCTTCCGCGACATCTTTCGACTTGTGACGTGCGCCGTCAGCAAGCACGAGCGCAGCGCGAATCGCGTAGTCACAGGTGCGAGAGAACTGCATTTGCATCGCTGGATCCTAGATCTGAGGTTCGGTGTCCTATACTTCCCGCAGTACCTTACTTGAGATACTGATGATTTGGAAAGGGCCGCAAATGTCAGCAAACACAAGGTCACTGCCAGCGAAACGCATGGCGAAATGGACCGCACTCATATCAGCGGGGATCCTTGTTCCCGCGCTCTTCCTTCCGGCGGGCGCCGCAAGCGCTGCCTCAAAGGAAGTCAACGTCGAACTCGTCGACATCGCCGTCAAACCGAAGGCAATCACTGTCGCGGCCGGCACCGACTTGACCCTCAAGGTCAAGAACACGGGCGCCGCCGTACACAACATCCAGGTCAATGGGGGCAAGACCGGCTCCGGGGACCTCAAGAACGGCGCATCGAAGGCCGTCAAACTTGGCAAGGTGACGAAATCACTGAAGCTCTGGTGCACCATTGCTGGCCATAAAGAAGCTGGCATGACCTTCGACGTCAATGTCTCCGGTAGCGCACCCGCTGCATCTAGCGGTGGTTCTGGCGCTTCGGCTGCGAGCCCAGGCGATCAGAAGCTCGACCCGGCTGCCAAATGGCCGAAGGGTTTTAAGTCTGACGACCCAACGCTCAAGCCCGCCGACGCGGCCACCACGCACGATGTGACCTTCCACATGACAAACAAGATCGTGGAAGTCGCCCCAGGCGTAAAGCAAGAGATGTGGACCTTCGGCGATCAGGTTCCCGGGCCCACACTGCATGGGAAAGTCGGCGACACCTTCAATGTCACCATCATCAACGACACGAAGATGACGCACAACATCGACTTCCATGCGAGCCAGACTTCAATGGACGTCGACATGGGACCGGTGGCACCTGGAGCATCGCTCACGTACTCCTTCAAAGCCGAGTACAGCGGCATCTGGATGTATCACTGTGGTACGGCTCCAGCACTGCACCACATCGGTAACGGCATGGCCGGCGCAGTCGTCATCGACCCTCCGGGCCTCGCACCGGTGCAGCACGAATGGGCGCTCGTACAGAGTGACC
>JBARPG010000262.1:0-9139 GCA_049642885.1 Acidimicrobiia bacterium
CCCACTCGTTTGGTCGAGCTCGGCGGCAGCGGTCACCTCAACGGCTTTTCAGATATTTGCATGATTGGCGCAGAGGGCGGTGGCATTGTGAAGATCGCGATCGATAATGGATTGCCTGTTCCCGAAAACCTCACAAAGCTCGGAACGGATGGCTGCCAGAGCACGGCGACACCGTCTGAGCAGTTATGGCCCGTCACCGATCACTTCGTGACTGCGATGATGCGCTATTACCTCGGCATCGACAAGCAACCTATGGGCCTGAACGAGGCGACTGCGAAGAGCTTCACGGGGTTGACGATCACCTACAGCGAACGTCTGAAAGACGCGCCGACCACAAACGCCTCGTCGGCAACCCAGCCCTAAGGCTTCAGCGCTGGCGACGCTGCAGCGTCGCGCTGTTCGTCCTCTGCAATGGCTTTCAGGATCGACGCGGTGGCATCGCCCATCGCCGCTGCCAAGCGAGCAACCTCCGGCATCGATGCAGCGTCGGCCATCAGCCCAAACCCGACGCTGTCGAGATAGCTGAACACTGTGATGTTGAGACCGATGCCATCCATAATCGGTCCAAGCGGACTAAACGAGACCAGCCGGGCGCCAGCGAGGAACATCGGAAAATTCGGCCCAGGCACGTTGGAAATAATCGTGTTCGCGATCACGGGGCCGCGATCTGCAAGCTTCAAACTCGAATACGCTCGCATCGCCCGAGAAAAGATCGCCGGTGCTGCAATCTCCGCCCACTGCTGCAAGGTTGCAGGACCGAACGCCTCGTGGACCGCTTTGCCTCCTTGAGTCATTGCCCGAATGTGGCGCACCTGCTCGAGTGGATCGCCGAGATGAACCGGGAGCCCAGCGAAGATCGCGGAGACCATATTGCCCATGACCGTCGCGCCCTTCGCGTCGCGTGTCGAAGCGGGGACTGCTGCGACGAGGGCGCGATCAGGCAGCTCATCGTTGGCAGCGAGGTACGTTCGCAACGCACCAGTGCAAATCGCGAGGATTGCATCGTTCACGGTGACGCCAAGAGCGGTCTTGATGCGTTTCACATCCGAAAGTGAGACCTCCGCGAATGCCGTCGAACGTTGCGCCGATACCGCACGGTTGAAAGAAACCCGCGGCGCCGAGAGTGGCATGACCGATTCGTCGACCTCATCGCTCTTCAGCCGATTACGCACGGCGAACGCAGATTGAACAGCTCGCTCGCCTGCACGCATCCACATCATCGGCTGGCGTGCCAGGTCGAGCCAAGCCCGCGCCAAGAGCTCAACGGCGCTCGGGATGCGATCGAGTTTGAGAATTGTTGGTCGCCCTGTGCCAATGTCCACGGGATCGGCTTCAACGTCAAAGAGGTTCGCCAGAATCGCAACGGAAGACATTCCATCGATCAGAGCGTGATGCGCTTTCGCAACAACCGCGACGTTGCCGTCTTCCAATCCCTCGACGACCCAGAACTCCCAGAGCGGACGCGAACGGTCGAGCTGTCGGCCTGCGAGCTGACCAACGACATCAGCGAGCTCCGCCATGCCTCCAGGCTGCGCGACGGCGATCCTGCGCACGTGGTAGTCCATATCGAGATTCGGATCTTCGACCCACATGGGATAGTGCAAGTTGAACGGAATCGGCAAGAGCTTCCGACGAAATGCGGGCAGCCGATCGAGTCGGCGAATAATGAGGGATCGCACCGATTCCGCCGTAAACGTTTCCGGCGCCGTTGACGGGTCCAACACCATGACACCAACGACGTGCATGTGCGTAGTCGGCGTCTCCGCCCAAAGAAATGTTGCGTCCAATCCGGACAGTCTTCGCATCGCCCCTCCTCCAGTCAGGCTAAAGCACCCCGAGCGAGCCTGCACCCTGAGGGCGACGGGCCTCGCGCTCGGGATGCAGAATGGGAGGATGTCATCGAGCAACTGGTTCCTGGTCGTCAGCACCTGGGGAGCGCTGTTCACGTTCAATGCGTTCCGTCCGCGAACGCGCTGGCAAGTTCTCGCCCCGAGCTTCTTTGCACAATGGGTCACGCTCGAAATGGCGCCACTCCATCTCTTGTGGCAAGGGGTGGCGACGGCGCTCTTCATTCGGGCCGGAGCGCTCGATCACCCCGCGGGCTTCATAGGCCTCGCAATCACGATCGTGTCGTGGATTGGATTGGGATCCTTTGTCCTGCTGTCGTTGCGGTCGCGACAAGTCGTAGCGCACGCAACGAAGATCGCAATTGGAGAAGAACCCGACTCATGGAAGGGGCCTCATCCGATCCAGATCGCCGCTCCACTGTGGTTGCGTGATCGCAAAGTCGAGCGAATCAAAGACATCCGCTACGCGCCCGAGGCCGGGAGCCGACATCTCCTTGACATCATCCGCTCGAAATCCACGACGACCAGCGAGCCCAAGCCGGTCCTTCTCCAGATTCACGGCGGAGCGTGGATGATCGGCGATAAGTCACAACAAGGCTTCCCGCTCATGTCGGAAATGGCGAAGCGCGGATGGATCTGTGTCGCGATCAACTACCGCCTCAGCCCGAAGTCGCTGCTTCCCGCACATCTGATCGATTGCAAGCTTGCCCTCGCATGGATTCGAGAGCACATCGCCGAATACGGAGGTGACCCCAATTTCGTCGCGGTCACTGGCGGTTCCGCAGGCGGTCACCTCTCGGCAATGGTTGCGCTGACCGCGAGTAATCCTGTTTTTCAGCCCGGGTTCGAGGAGGCCGATACACGGGTTCAGGCGTGCGTTCCTATCTACGGTGTATACGACTTCGACCTCATGTTCAATGCCCCCTCACCGAAGTTGCAGAACGTTGCAGATCGCATGACCAAGATCATCACGGGCACCACCATTCATGAAAACCCTGAGCTGTTTGCCGAGTTATCACCTGTAACTCATGTTTCGAGCGATGCCCCACCGATCTTCATCGTGCACGGTGCGAACGACACCCTCGCTCCGGTGGAACAAGCCCACCATCTCCTCACACTCCTTCGTGAGCGTTCAGACGAGGTCGTTGGATACGTTGAGCTTCCCGGCACCTCTCACGCCTTCGAGGTCTTCCATTCCCTTCGAGCGCACAATGTGGTTCAGGGAATCGCAGCGTTCCTCGACTCCCAGTACGAGCGCTATCTCGAAAACAGGGACTTACCCCCGTCGGCGCAGCATGCGGGGCCGTCGAACGCGGATGGACCGATCTGAAACCCACAAGCAATATGGAGCGACGACGAGCGCAGCAAGCCCCACCACGACGGCGTCGTAGTTGACTCGCCAACCAGAGAAATCCCGCCACGCCTGATCACGATCTGGTTTGAGCGGCACCCCCGCCGCTTCGAGTTGTTTGAGAACCTCATCGAATTCTTCTCGGGCGATCGTGATGGGTGTGTTCGGCGTGGGATCACGATCGAAATCGATTCCGAAGAACTCGGCGATCGCCCGAAGGGAAATGAATCCGGAGCGAACACAGAGGCCAGCCATCGGTTGCGTCGGGACGTCAATCGCTGACAGGTGAAGGGACGCGGCATCGAGGACTGTTCCGGCAGCGGTGATCCACGAACGATGTGGATTCGGGGAACGAAAGAAGCTCAACACCGCAAGGCTCGTATGGGTTTCTTCGAGCTCAGCAAACCACTGCTGCCACTCAATCCAGATTGTGTCCATGTTGTCGAGGAGACCGATTTGGTTCGCGCGAACGAGAAGGTCGACCGCCGACGGCGGGGTCCCCGCCCGATACGAAAGCATCCCAACGCTCGTTTCTCTTCGGGAGAATGCCGAATAGATCGTCGGAAGGTACGCGATCAAGAGTGCGAGCAGCGCGAGGCCCAACGCTGCCTCCGAGAACGCCAAGGTGAGGCCGATTGCGGTACTGGGCCGCACGAACCCCAAAGTCAGCAGCGAAGATCCGCTTGCTTCGAGTGCCCTCGGAAACCCGATGCCCTTCACAGCGATGTGAAAGAGCAATGCGTATCCGACCCAGACGAGTACAAGCCAAACCATTGGGAGTATGAGGAGTCCGAGCGGTCCGTACCATGCCATTCTTCGATCTCGAGCTTCATAGGTTTTCGCCAAACGGACCGGCACTTGGAACACCGCCCGGACCGCGAGGAACACGAGCCGAGTGAGTGGTTGCGCGAGACCGCGCGGGATGAGGAAGGTTCGTATCGTCGAATCGAGAACCAGCAGGATCAACCCGCCGCCAATAATCCCTTCGAGCACTGCACGGAGTGTTTGCATCGGAAGGCAGGTTAGATCCAGCACACGAAAACGGGGCGCCCGAAGGCGCCCCGTTCCCAGTGTTCGTGTGCGCTTACGCGCTTGACCTTGGTTATGCGTTACGTCGTGGACGAACCCGGAGAATGCCCGAGCCGAAGAGCATTAGACCAAGTCCGAGTGCGAGCAACAGCATGGAGCCAGCTCCACCGGTCTTGACGAGAGTCCCGCCAGGAATGGCCGTCGTCCCCTTCACCGAGGTGGTCGGTCCGGCAGTCGTCGGAGCGACGGCGGTCGTACCAGGCACGTAGGTGCTTGTCGGCGGCGTTACTGGTGGCACCTCCTTGACCTCAGGCAACTGGTCGATGTCAACGGCCGTGTTGTTGTCCGGAGTTGGGTCTTTCGGACCGCCCACGTTGTCAACAACTGCAGTGTTCTTGAAGTCACCCTTCGGAGCGTCAGCAGCGACCGTTCCGGTCACCGTGAACGTTGCCGAAGCACCTGGCAGAAGCTCGAACTCGGCCGAAGTCAGAATGCCACTTGCGGCCGTAACCGCAATCGCACCGTTCGGGCCAGTCCCGGTTGCGGATCCGAACACGAAGCCAACCGGCATGGTGTCGACGAGGCGTGAACGCTTCGAGGATCCATCACCGACATTCTTCATGACGATCGTGTAGGTGAGGGTGTCACCCCGGTTGATCGACTCCCGTCCATCGGTCTTGGTGACCGTCAGATCTGGAGTAACCACCGGCACTGTCACGGTGTCGTTCGCGACAACCATCTTGTCAAGCTTGTCAGCGCCCTTCACGTCGACCTTGTTGGTCGTCGTGCTGTTCAAGGTCTGCTTGCAGGTGAACGTCCATGTCTCAGTGACGTCGAGCATCTTGTCCTTGTTCGTGTCACCGTCAGCTGCCGTGATCGCTCCAACCGCTGGGGTCATCGCTGCGCACTTGTCGTCGGTGATGCTGACGTTCTTGAGCGGCGTGTCACCCGTGTTGGTCACCTTGTAGGTGTAGGTCACCATTGTTCCGGCGATGACCGGTCCAACAGCGTCCACGGTCTTGTCAACGGCGATCCCTGGGTGGATGATTGCAACCACTGCAGGGTCTTGGACCTGCGCAACAGGCGTGTTGAGCTTGTCCTTGCCATCGGCGGTAGCAACGTTGGTGTGCTCGTTCACCGATCCGTTGTTGATCATCGAATCCGTGACCGGAATTGTGCACGTGTACACCCACGTTTCGCCTTCGCTGAGCACGTTGTCTGCAGTCTGCGTGGAAGCGGCGAGCGTTGGCACACACGTCGGGTCCGTCACGTCCTTCACGACCACGTCGTGAACCTCGTCACCGACAACGGTCACCTTGAAGGTGTAGGTCACGTTGTCACCTGAATGGATCAGGAGCGGATCAGCCGTCTTGTCGATCTTGATCACGCTCTTGATGATCGCCACAGTTGCCTCGTCCTTGTCGGTGCTCTCCTTCTGGAGTTCGTCGACGCCCTTGGTCGTTGCGGTGTTGCTGTGGAGCTTCGAGTTCGGAACGTTGATCATTGCGTCCGTTACCGGGATCTGGCAGGAGTACGTCCACGTTTCGCCGATCGTAAGGGTCTCGTCAGCAGTCTCAGCCGTTTCGACCCGTGTTGGAGTAGCGCAGGCAGCATCAGAGTCGGTCACGGTCACGCCGGTCAGTGGTCCACCAATGTTCGTCACCTTGAAGGTGTACGTCACAAGGTCGCCGGAGTGGATGATGGCAGGGCTGGCGGTCTTGATGATCTGGATCGCTCCGTCAACAATCACAACAAGAGCGTCGTCATCATCGGTGCTTGGTGTACCCAGGGGGTCCTTGCCAGTGGCAGTCGCCACGTTGGTGTGACCCGAGACGCCGGTATCAACCATTGCATCCGTCACCGGGATCTCGCAGGTGTACGTCCACGCTTCGGTGGAGTCCAGCTTGCCATCGCCATCGGTGTCACCGCTCTGGTATGCCGGGACGCATCCAGCGTCATCGTCAGTAACTTTGACATCGCTCAGCGGGTCGCCAACGTTGGTGACCACGAAGGTGTACGTCACTTTGTCGCCCGAGTGAATCTTCGTCGGTGACGCGGTCTTCTCAATGTGAATCTGTGATTTCACAATGTCGACCGAAGCGTCCGCGGTGTCAGTCACATCGGGTCCAGCGGTCGGCGTACCAACCACGGTCGCAGTGTTGGTGTGCGGGTCAGGACTCGACACCGGAATGGTGCAGGTCACCGTCCACTTGTCGCCGATGTTCAGCACGGCGTCGTTGTTACCAACAGTGAACGTTGTGTTGCCGTTCGGCAGCGACGCATTACATGCGGTGTCGGGGCTGTCGGTGAGCTTCACGTTGCTGAGGTCCTGCTGACCAGTGTTCGTCACCACGAAGGTGTACGTGACGTTCTGTCCAGCGTGAATGGTCAGCGGGTTCGCCGTCTTCGTGAGGTCAATCGAAGCGGGCTTGGCGAGGTCAGTGAAGGTCACGACGAACGGAGTCTCTTGGCCTTCGGTCACGATCACCGTTTTCGATGCCGGGTCCGAGAGGTTGTAGCCAGCAGGGGCTGCGGTCTCGGTCACGGTGTAAGTGCCGAGCGGAACATCAAGCCACGTACATGAGCCATTGGCGTCAGTGGTACAGGTTCGAACCGGATCGGTATTGATACTGAATTGCGCACCCGCAAGTGCTTTGCCTTGACCATCGACCTTTGACACAACCACGTCACCGGCGCATTGCGGCCCGAGGTTGATCTTCAGGTTGACGGTGTTGGACTTCTTCACTGATGGCGCACCACCATTGAGGTCAACGGTCGTCACAGTTGCAGTGTTTGAAGTCGAAGTGACCTTGCAATCATCAACGATCTTCGTCTGGTAGCAGAACTGCGGAGCATCGCCCTTAAAGGTCACGGACGCCTGTGGGACCTTCGTGGCCCACGGATCCGTGTTCTTCGCAGTGCCAGAGAACTCCACGGAGATCGCAGGATGAGCGACGATATCGATATCGGCGATCGAAGCCACACCCCCAGGAGCTTGGGTCAGCACATCGATTGTCTTGATGACGGCGTTGGTCTGTGCGTCACGCACAATCGCCTGCAAGGAAATCCAGTCAGTCGGGTCAACTGCGGGCGTGAACGAAACCGCATCCCATCCTTGGACGTGTCCGGTCTTGCCGTCGCAGTAGTACCCGGTGCGAGGATCGACTGTGGTAGTGGTCCGCACCCGCAAGCACGGACTGGCACCGGAAGCCATGTCATAGGAGTACAGGGTGCCTTCGTCGCCGAGGGTCCATGCACAACCGGGATTGTCATCATCCTGGATCGTGCCGTAGTCATTGTTGTCGAGACTTGCAGGGTTCGGTGCAGTGAATCCCGCACACTTCAACCCGGTGTTCCAGTCGAAACATGCCGTGGCTCCGTCGGCACGGCTATCGCCGAGGCTGTCCCAGTGGATGTGCAGAGCGCCGAAGATTGGGAAGTACATGCGATTGGTCGTCGCGTCGTAGTACTCCTCATATGAGATCCCGTTGTAACCGGCGATTTGCGAAGCGAGCTGCGCGTTCAGCGTGGCCGGGGTGCTCGTCGTCGCTCCTGTGGTCGCGTTGTAGCAGGTGACGTAGTTCGACGGACTCAGCGAGATCACGAGGGAAGAAACGCAGATGTCAGAGTTGGTCGGATTCACAAAAATGGCCAAGCTGCCGCCAGAACCAGTGTGGTCAAACACAACAACGTTTTCGGAGTTCGTTCCAGTGATCAATTGCGGGGTCCACCCAGCACACGCGGCATTCGTGACCGAGTCGTAGCAGTACAGCTGCGAACCCTTGTCGACGAGAGCCTTCGCCGCTGCAGGAACCGGCACAAGCACAAAGTTGACGAATTCCATGTGGTAGTTCTGGCCAAGCGCGTAGTCCACGGAGAAGTACACCTTGGATCCCGAAACCTGGGCGTCGCCACGCGGGTAGATCTGTCCGAAGTCTTGCCACGTCGCCACACCCATCGCTGCTGACTCAGAAATCAGCGTCATCGTGGTGGGGTTGATCTTGGCAACTTTGCCGGTCTTGGATTCGGTCAGATAGAGCGTGCCGCCGATTTGTACGAGGGGTCCGGCGATTCCCGTACCCGCCTTGACGTAGTTCGCAGCGCACGGAACGAGATTGAGGGGCTTGCAGAGGACGCCGTAGGTGCCGTCGGCCTTGTACACCGGAATGTAGAGGCGTCCTTGCGGGTCGGTGTATGTCAGCGAGGAGTTCGGAGTTGCCAGGTCGGTAGCTCCGTCTTTCAGCGCAATCGCGGCCGAGGTGAAGCCTGGGCAGAGCGCACCAGTCGTCGCATCGATGCACTGGAAATCCGCACCAGCGAACCCGCCTGGATCCGAGACGGTGTGGTGGAAGACCGCGTAGACGCGGTCAAGGTACGGAATCGGCTGGTAGCCATCGCCACCGGTCGCTCCGCCAGCAGCAATTTCAGACTTGGGCTGGGGAACGGTCTTCACGGAACCTGTAGCGGGAGCAGTAACGGTTCCGTTTGCCTCAAGCAGGCTCGGGCCATTCGACGTGATGTTGAAATCGGTCGGGACCTTGAACGTGTTGGGCACGTACGTCTGTCCTGGCTGAATTGCGTCGCTGAACGCCACATTCGCGCCGCCGCCACCAGGGTTCGAGTACGTCACAACGTTGTTGATGACCTGGCCGCCTTGCACGGTGCTCACGGGGTTGCCGTTGAGGTCGTAGGCGGTTTTCGTCACCGTCTCATCACCTGCGGCGCCGGCGGTCGCAGACATCAATGGCACCATGCCAAATGCTGCGATCGACAATCCGCTGATCGATGCGACTGCTCGCTTGAAACGAAGATTCATGATGCTCCCTATTCACTCTGGCCCGAGTGCTCAACCGCGAGCCCTGAGGTAAATCACGACGTGCTGAACGCACGTCTATGACGCACAAATTGTGGC
>JBARPG010000263.1:0-1773 GCA_049642885.1 Acidimicrobiia bacterium
CGCCGGAAACGCGCCGAGGGCGATGGGCGGACGCATGGGCGGGGAGCCTACCACCGCGATCGGCATTTCCGGTTCGCAGCCGGGCCGCCGCGAGCGGGGCCCCTGCGCATGTGCACAGTTAGGCAAACGCCTGAGCGCTTCTATTTCAAGGAGCTACAGCACGTTTGTCCAACCACGAACGGCGGAAGGCAAATCAGAGTTATCCAAACATTTGGAACGGCGCCGCCAAATCAAAAGAAGTTCTTGGTCGCGACAACACGAATCGAGCTAATTTGAACCTCAGGAGCCTTGTTGCACTTCCCCGGAGGCAGACCATCCAGTGAGTTGCAAGAGACCTCCTGACTTTGACACCAGCGCGGCTATAAGAAGGACCTCGGCCTTGGCGAAATTCGCCGGCACATGCCTCACCGCATGAAGCAATGTTTGAAACTCCCGCGCGGCAACGGCACGATGAGCAGAAAGTGGCCGCCGCTGGCGTGACGACAGTACGACCATCAAACGAATCCGATGAATCGAGCTAGCGCACCAGGACTGGCTGGTTGCCGCGCGACGACTTGTTCCAGCGCACCTAGTTCCCGGCGAGCACGATCCGCGCGCTCTTCGCGCATGTTCCAAGCCGATTGACAACGGGCTAACGGAGGCGCAACGTGCCCGCGACTAGCAAGCAGAGGTGGGTCACCACCCGTTGTCTGCCCACTGCAATACGAGAGCCGTATCAGGATCGATTCGGCGGCATCAAGAATGCTTTGCTTATGAAGCATTGTCGGGCACGGCGATCTTGTGGCTTACGCTGACTCAGCGTGCCCTCCGCTCCTGGTATTGCCTTACCTGTCGATTGGTCCCGCCTTACGAGGTCTGGTAGATCCGGAATTCGGGCAGGGGAAAGGCGACCCCTCAAGGCAACGCGCACCACACAGCAGGCGGCGCTCCTGAACCCTCTGCGATCCAACCCAGCGCTTGCATTTGTTGCTGCACAAGCAACGACGTTGTGTATCGGTGATTGACCACCGATGAACCGTTCCAAAGACGAAACACCCGGATCATGTTGGCCGGGCATGCCCCATCGGCGAAGTTGACTTGCCCGACTCGAAACGCGACCAAGCGCTCCAAGATCCACTGATCTGGATGTTCGAGTAGCAACTCGCACTCTGAAGTAGTTCCCGAATAGAAGTGAGTGTCGAGATTAGCTTCTGGTTTGCCATAAAAGCGACAAACGGGGAATGTACTGCTCGGCAAACTCGTGGACTGCAGAACCTTGAATTGCTCGCCAGTACGCTCCCATCCGGGAAAGATCTTTGCGTCCAAAGCATCGATCTCATCTGCATCGGTGGTCAGGAAGTAGTGATTTCGCGGCGCATTAAAAAACTCAACCGCTGCAACACTTTCGCTAGCTGCGACGACAATCACCCGCCACGTCTTGATGAGGAAATAGTCAGTCAGCTCCGTGTCCGGTCGCTTTGTTCGAGCAAAGTATCGAACGGTATGGATGCCTGAAGGCAGAGAAGGAACTGTACTTATCAATTCATAAAAGCCGGAAAAGTCGATGTATCCGAGTTGAATGCTTGCACGAATGTCCACCACTCCGTCACCAACGGTCAGGCCACTATCAAGCACTGTTGGAACTACGCCCGTTGTATCTCGGATAACCAGGTCGAATGGAGATCCTGGAGTTGGCACTGCGGGACGAACCGAGAGTGCGGGGTTGAGGTACGGTGACTGGGCCGCACTCCAGCTTGGCATCAAAAGCGCTAGCGCCGAACCAACCACAAGGAA
>JBARPG010000264.1:0-2007 GCA_049642885.1 Acidimicrobiia bacterium
TCAACTTTCGCAAGCTGGCTCGGTCGGTACCCTGCTGGCTCATAGTCGAGCGAGGCGTAGCCCTTGGTGCGCGATTTCAAAGCGTCAAAGAAGTCCATGACGATTTCGCCGAGCGGCAATTCATACCGGAGTTGAACGCGCTCCTCTGTGAGGTACTCCATCTGCTTCATCTCGCCTCGGCGCGACTGACAGAGGTCCATGAGCGTGCCGACATACTCGCTCGGCGTAATGATTTCTACGCTCACATACGGCTCTTCGATCCGGTCGAGGATTCCTCCGTCCGGCATGGCCGAAGGGTTGTCGACAAGTTCTTCGCGGCCATCGTTGAGGTATGCGATGTACTCGACATTCGGGGCCGTTGCCACAAGCGCCAAGTTGTATTCGCGTTCGAGGCGCTCCCGCACGATCTCCATATGCAAGAGGCCGAGAAATCCCCCGCGGAACCCGAACCCGAGAGCACCGGAGGTTTCGGGTTCGTAGCTGAAGCTCGAATCGTTGAGGCGAAGGCGTTCGAGCGATTCGCGGAGCAGCGCGTACTCGTCACCGTCGACGGGATAGAGACCACAAAACACCATGGGTTTCGGTTCGCGGTATCCCTCAAGCGGCTCGGCGCGATTACGCGAGATCGTGATCGTCTCACCGACTTTCGCCGCGCCCACATCTTTGATACCGGCAATGACGTACCCGACTTCGCCGGGACCGAGTTCTGCAACCGGTGTTGGCACCGGCAGGCGCACGCCGATTTCTTCCACATCGTGATCCGCAGCCGAGTGCACGTACCTCATGCGCGCGCCACTTGCGAGGGTGCCGTTGAACACACGGATAGACGAGATCACACCGCGATATGCGTCGTAGCTCGAATCGAAGATCAAGGCCTGGAGCGGCTGGTCACGGTCGCCGGTCGGCGCGGGGATTTTGGCGATGATCGCATCCAGCAGCGCATCGACGCCTGCGCCACTCTTCGCTGAGATGCGCAGCACCTCATCTCCAGGAATGCCAAGGACCTTTTCGATTTCGGCAGCAACACGATCAGGGTCTGCAGCAGGGAGGTCGATCTTGTTCATCGCTGCCACGATCGTGAGGTTGTGGTCGACGGCTTGATACGCGTTCGCAAGTGTCTGCGCTTCGATCCCTTGAGATGCGTCCACGAGCAATACCGCGCCTTCGCATGCGGCGAGCGAGCGTGAGACCTCGTAACCAAAGTCGACGTGCCCAGGGGTGTCGATCAGGTGGAGTACGTGGTCTTTCCAATTGAGGCGAACGTTTTGCGCCTTGATCGTGATGCCGCGTTCACGCTCGATATCCATGGAGTCGAGGTACTGGGCGCGCATGTCGCGCGCGCTGACCGCGTGACACAGCTCGAGAATGCGATCGGCCAAGGTCGACTTGCCGTGGTCGATGTGAGCGATGATCGAAAAGTTGCGGATCGAAGAGAGGTCGGTCACATGTTTCCAAGTTCGGTGTTCATCAGTTCGTCATTGCCCCTCGGGAGAGGGGGCACAACGCCGATCCGAGTGGCCGTTATCGATGAAGGCATCGAAAAGCTCAGGATGCACACAGGCGCCTTCCGCGAGCGGGAGCACCAGGATTTCTTGTGCAGTGCTCGGGAACTTGATCTGGGCAGCCGACGGGGAGGTGAGTAGCGGTATCAATGCCGTGGTGTTCTTGGTGGCGCCGATCGCAGCGATAAGCGTTGAGCCTTCGGGGGTGATTACAGCCGTCGCCGCTGCAGATGGCGTGCAGAGCGAAACCGAGCCAACCTGCTGCGGGCCCACGTAATTGACGATCTGATCGGTGAGAACACAGAAGAGTTCGCGCGGTGTTCCCTGATATGGGGCTGTCACATTGGTTGCAAAAAGCCGGAAGGCGTTGAGCGTTCGGAGCAGTGTGTACGGGGCGTTGACGGGAACGGTCGCGTCTGATCGTTCGGTCATTCCCGGAAAATCCGTGATGCTCGGGCCGTTCCATTCCCGGGTGATTGGCTTGCCGACGTGCGCCACCCCGTAC
>JBARPG010000265.1:0-7149 GCA_049642885.1 Acidimicrobiia bacterium
TTCGTAACCCGGAACTTCATCACATTCGGAATGATGTGCGCACCCCAAATCTCAGCCTGGCCTGGGATCGGGGCCGTGTTCCGCATGATGATTTCGTCGCCAGGTGCCGAACCACGAAAGTCGACAAGGACATCCGCTCGCTCCCCCGCCGAGAGGTTGATTATCGCTGTCGAGGTCGGAGCGTTGGCAAACCCCAGATCAGACCCAAGGAGGCTGAACCGAGCGCCGTTGCTCAGCGAGAGCTGGAATCGAGTGAGATTCGAGGCGTTGAGTACACGAAATCGGTAGAGACCGCGAGCGACTTCGAGGGTGGGCCACACTGCCCCGTTCACCGTGGCAACGTCTCCAATCATGCCGCCTTCCCAAGAGCCTTCCGCGACGAAGGTCACGAGGCGCATGCGCAAAGTGCCGTCCGTGTTGAATCCACGATCGGCGATCACCAACGGAATTTCGAACTCACCGCTTGGGAGCCCAAGTGGGTTGGAGCTCTCTCCCGTATCCCATTGGTCCCGCAGCCAGTAGTTCCCGGCCAAACCGGCGTAAACATTGAGACGCGTGATACCCATCGAGTGATCGTGGAACCACAGCCCAGACGCGTCTTGTCGGTTTTGATAGTGGTACGTCTTGTGATCGGGTGCCATGAACGTGTCCATCGGGTGCCCGTCATCGCCGGGCGCAGTCACTCCCCCATGCAAATGGTGTGAGAGACGAGGGTGGGCTCGGTCATGGTCCGTGACTTCGCTCAGAGTGGTGTCTACGGCGTCAGCGAGAGGATGCTGGCCCAGCGAATTCACCACGGTCAACGCAAGGGCTTCACCGGTCGTCGCTTCCACCACCGGACCAAAATACGTCTCTGGTCCGTATGCGAATGTTGGAACGAGCGGCAGGTCACGATGAAATCGGTGCGTGGCGTTGTGCGCGACGAGCGTTGAAGGTTTCGCCAGTCGTGAAGGGATCGGCAGCAGATCGACGAAGGGCTCAAGGGTTGGCGATCGCCAAACGAGTCCGTCAGCAACTCCATTCCTATTCCCAGGAAAACAGCTCGCGGCCAGGCTGGCAGCCGTTACCAACCCCGCGCCTCTCGATGCGCGCGAAATGAATTGGCGTCGATCGATCGGTTGCGAAAACCAGCCGGCAGCTGGGAAAGCCATTCCCCCAGGCTACCGGCCGCATTTCATACTCGTGACCACTCTCGAGCGCGAAGCAATCTCACACGCGGAACACAATCAGCGCTGCTAAGAACAGCCGCTCGTTGCGCCACAGCTCGGGCATGCGTGACAGCTTCCCGCGCGCTGCATGATGTCTCCACAGACATAGCAGAGCACGGTCTCTCGGGAAGCCGAACTCCTCGGCGTCGTGGTGCCTCGCGAATCACCCAGCGACGGGTGTGTCCCGGTGTGTCCCGGCGCCGGAGTTGGCAAGTCGTCCTCCGCGTTGTCCGCGGGCGTGTCGGAGAGTTCCTGCGACGTCTCGACAGGGATCGAAGCTTCTTCCACCCCTGGAAGGGTTGGTTGCATACGTTCGCCGGTGGTCAACACGCTCATTTCCACACGACGCTCGTATGGGATGTATTCCACCGCGAGACGTCGGAAGATGTAGTCGACGAGACTGCTGGCGATCCGGATATCGGGATCATCCGTCATGCCCGCTGGCTCGAAGCGCATATTCGTGTACATGTCAACGAATGCCGAGAGGGGCACTCCGTACTGGAGGCCGTGGCTCACTGAAATGGCGAACGCATCCATGATGCCAGCCAAGGTCGAACCCTGCTTCGCAACCTTCAAGAACAACTCGCCGGGCCGACCGTCTTCGAACTCGCCGACCGTCACGTACCCGTGGCAGTCCGCCACTCTGAACGAAAACGTCTTTGAGTTACGACGACGCGGAAGTTTCTGACGAATCGGTTTTTGCATCGGCACTTCGATTTCGACGATCTTCTCGATCACTCGAACTTCAACTGCACCGTCCGCCGCGGCAGGTTCGCCGTCGGTTTCCGCTCCCGCCTTCTTTTGGGTGGCAAGCGGCTGCGCCACTTTGCAGTTGTCTCGGTAGATCGCGACCGCTTTGAGCCCGAGTTTCCACGCCTCGAGGTGAAGGTGCTCCACCTCTTCAACCGTTGCATCCTCAGGCATGTTGACCGTCTTGGAGATCGCACCGGACAGGAATGGCTGAACCGCTCCCATCATGTTGACATGGCCCATGTAATGGATGGTGTTGTCACCCATCGAGCAAGCAAACACGGGAAGGTGATCTTCTTTGAAACCGGGCGCGCCAATGATCGTCTTCTGCTCATTGATGTGGTCGATAATCCCTTGAGCGGTGGACTCGTCATACCCAAGCTGACGCAGGGCACGCGGCACCGTCTGGTTCACGATGTACATGGTTCCGCCGCCGACCAGTTTCTTTGCCTTCATGAGCGCCAGGTCGGGCTCGATCCCTGTGGTGTCACAGTCCATCATGAGACCGATCGTTCCCGTCGGTGCCAGCACTGAGGCCTGCGCGTTGCGCACTCCGTGTTGTTCTCCAAGTTCAACGGCTTCGTCCCACGCTTGTTGCGCTGCGCACAGGAGGTCGGTGGGTGCGAGATCTTCGTTGATCTCCGCCGTGGCCGAACGATGCATTTGCAACACCTTGAGCATGGGCTCAACGTTTTCGTGATAACCCGCATGTGGACCCATGCGAGCGGCGGTACGTGCCGAGGTCGCATATGCGTGACCGGTCATCAGGGAGGTGATGGCTGCGGCGAGTGCGCGACCTTCCTCGGAGTCGTACGGCATGCCGAGGGCCATCAACGTGGCGCCGAGGTTTGCGTAACCGAGACCGAGCTGACGGAACTTCCGCGAGTTATCGCCGATCGCTTCGGTCGGGTAGTCGGCGTTCCCTACGAGGATTTCTTGGGCGGTAAACATGATTTCGATCGTGTGCTTGAAGCCTTCTACGTCGAACACGTCATTCTCGTCGAGGTATTTCAACAAGTTGATCGAGGAGAGGTTGCATGCCGAGTTATCAATGTGCATGTATTCCGAGCACGGATTCGACGCGTTGATTCGATCGGTGTTCGAAGAGGTATGCCATTTGTTGATCGTCGTATCGAATTGCATCCCCGGATCGGCGCATTGCCACGTGGCCTCGGAGATCTGCCGCATGAGTTGGCGAGCGGGCAGGGTACGAATTGGATCCCCATCCTTGACCGCGCGGAGTGCCCACTCAGCGTCATCGACGACAGCCTGCATGAACTCGTCTGAGACACGCACCGAGTTGTTCGCGTTCTGGTATTGAATCGAATGGACGTCACGCCCGTCGAGGTCCATGTCGAAGCCGGCATCGCGCAGCGCGCGGGCCTTGTGCTCTTCACGTGATTTACACCAGATGAACTCTTCGATGTCTGGATGATCCACGTCGAGAATGACCATCTTGGCCGCACGGCGCGTCTTGCCACCTGACTTGATCGTGCCCGCCGATGCGTCGGCGCCGCGCATGAAGCTCACAGGTCCCGAAGCGGTGCCGCCACCCTTGAGGTATTCCGCTGAGGATCGGATCTTGGAGAGGTTCACGCCTGCTCCCGAACCACCCTTGAAGATAATCCCTTCTTCGCGGTACCAGTTGAGGATGGAGTCCATCGTGTCATCGACCGCGAGGATGAAGCACGCGCTCGCCTGCTGACGCTCGCCGCGCACGCCAATGTTGAACCACACAGGGGAATTGAACGCTGCTTGCTGATGTACGAGGATGTACTTCAGCTCATCGCGAAAGGCTTCCGCTTCTTCAGGAGCGGTGAAATAGCCGTCGCGGATTCCCCAGTTCGTGACCGTGTCCGAAACGCGATCGATGACCTGGCGAAGGGACTGTTCACGCTCGGGAGTGCCAGGGGTGCCGCGGAAGTATTTCTGAGCCACGATGTTCGTGGCGTTGACCGACCACGTCTTCGGGAATTCGACATCGGCTTGAAAGAACGCGTCGGTGCCGTCCTTGTAGTTCTGAATTCGAGCGTCGCGTCGTTCCCATTCGACCGTGTCATATGGGTGCACCCCAGCTTCGGTGAAGAAGCGACGAATTCCGATTCCAAGCTGTTCCGGCGCAATGGCCATCTGTACCCCCAAGTCGTGCGATTTGCCCATCTTCAGCGCAAACCACAATATATTGTGTCCTCTACCGAGGCATCCTCAAGATGCTGGTGAATTACAGCACCGTAAGTCCCCTCCTGTCAAACATTTGCCGACTGCGTTTTCCCTGGTCAGCACTAGTTCGCGAAGAATTGCGTGAATTTCGCGGACGCGAGCGCGATACGAGTCATTGAGGGTCTCGATCTGATTTCCGCACTTTCGCGAGTTCTCGGATCTCACGAGCGAAGTCTTCCGCTGCCTCAAAACCCTTGTAGACGGAGGCAAAGCGCAAGTATGCGGCGGGATCAAGCTTGCGCAATCGATCCAGAACCGCGATACCTATTTCGTCACTCGTCACCGGCGACCCCTGCGCCGCCATATCGTCCTCAATTGAGCGCACCAAGGCGTCGACCGTTGCACTCTCGACAGGGCCGTTACCGACCGCAGCGCGAATTCCGTCCGCGAGCTTTGCTCCGTTGAACGGTTCGAGCGAACCTGAACGTTTTCGAACAACGAGCGGCGCACCTTCGACTCGCTCATAGGTGGTGTATCGCCCGCCGCATTTCAAACATTCGCGACGTCGACGAATGGCACTTCCAGCGTCTGCCGATCGCGAGTCAACGACCTTGTCATCATCGTGTCCGCAGAGAGGGCAATGCATACCGTCTGACCGTAGCCCGACCGTTGCAAACAATCCTCTCCAAGGACCGTCCTCGCGTTCCCCTGCTTCCCGCAGTGGAGCATCCAGTCCGAGCCATACCGGCGACTGCACCGTTCAGCCTTGCCAGGTAATGACGTCTCCAACATTGACCGCGCTCGTGCCGCGGGCTTGAACGATGGCATCAACCACTTCACGAGGATCTCGGTTTGGGGCGATTTGGGTCGCGATGCTCCATACGCTTTCGCCTGCCGCGACAACGTGAACCACGGGCACGGCGGGGCGGGTTGGCCGACCCAAGGGGGATGAACCGGCCAATGCTCCGCCCGCCTGCACAACGCCTCCGAACACCACGGCTCCCGCGATCGCCGCGACAATGCGACGGCGTACGAAGGTTGCGCGTGCCACCGTCGGTCGGCGAACCGGCGCCGGAAGCGCCGGAACCAAACGGAGCCGTGGGAGGGCTCCGTTTCGAACCGATGGTGTGGTCATAAGCGTTGCGGTCATGTCGATGCACTCCTCAATCGTCTGTCGGCTCCGGACCTTCCGAACCGTCGCTTCAAATGCGCTGTCACCATCCAAACACTGGGGTGTGACAACTGATCTGAAGATCCACCGAAGCGGTCCCGAACTGGCGACCACCTCGAACGTCTGTTCGCTCAGTCAACACGAACAAGCGTTCGAGGTCAAGAGGAAATACGAACAAATGTTTGCCCCGAACACATGATCGTGTTACCGTGCCATCCATGCAGGAATTGCTTACGAAACGTCAACGTCAAGTTCTTGAATTCATCGACGAGAGTGTTCGCCGGCAGGGGTATCCCCCATCCGTGCGTGAGATCGGTGAAGCCATCGGCTTGTCCTCGTCATCCACGGTGCATGCGCACCTCGCGGCGCTACAAGACAAGGGTTTCCTTCGGCGAGACGCCACCAAGCCGCGGGCGATGGAAGTCATGCTCGAGCCCGACTCGGGTGCGGCGGTCGATCGGCGTCCCGTTCGTCACGTCCCGCTTATTGGTGATGTCGCCGCCGGTACCGGGGTGCTTGCCGCCGAACACATCGAAGAAACCATTCCGTTACCTGAGGACTTCACGGGCACCGGCACCTTGTTCATGTTGCGGGTTCGCGGGCTTTCGATGATTGACGCCGGGATTCTTGACGGCGATTTCGTTGTCGTGCGATCACAGGAAACCGCCGAGTCTGGCGACATCGTCGTTGCGGGCATTCCCGGCGAAGAAGCAACGGTCAAGACCTTCTTGCGTCGACGCGGTCGAATCGTGCTGCGACCCGAGAATCCCAATATGGAAGAGATGGTCTTCGCTCCCGACGAGATTCGCCTGTACGGCAAGGTCGTCACCGTTCTGCGCCGCTTGTAGAACGGGTCTCGGGTCGGCCTCGCCCAGGCTCAGCGGGTCTGCGACACTTGCCCCCATGGACTTTGAAGAACAGGCCGTTTCGTTTCATGGTCAGGTCGCACTGATCACTGGCGCTGGCCGGGGTCTCGGACGCGCCTACGCACACGAACTCGCCAGACGCGGCTGCTCTGTAATGGTCAATGATTTGGGCGGCGCCGAAGATGGGACGCCCTCCCAAGCAGACCCCGCGACCGATGTGGTCGCAGAACTCCGTGCGAGTGGAGCGGATGTCGAGAGCTCGCCACTCGACACATCGCGTGACGCCGAATCAATCATCGCCGCAACAATTGAACGATTTGGACGTCTCGACATCCTCATCAACAACGCTGGCATTTCCGGGGGCGGCCCGCTCACGGATATCGAGTTTCACGACTTCGAGCGCATGCTTGCGGTGCACGTACTGTCCACATTTGACATGACAAAGCACGCCTGGCCGCACCTCGCGTCAACCGGCGGGCGAATCGTGAACACATCCTCAACATCGGCCTTCGGCCTGCCAAGCACCGCCCACTACGTCACAGCCAAAGCCGCGATCATCGGCCTGACGAAAGCAACGGCTCTTGAAGGCACTCCGGTCGGGATCACAGCAAACGCGATCATGCCGACCGCCTATACGCGGCTGACGGCTCAAATAGAAGACCCTGGATTTCGTGATTTGCTTCAGGCTGAGTTCAGTGCCGAACGAGTGGCTCCCCTCGTTGCGTTCCTCTGCAGCACTCAGGTTCCCTGTACTGGAGAGGTATTCGCTGTTGGCGCTGGCAACGTCGCACGAGTTGTACTCGCGGTCACATCGAGTGTGACATCGGAATCCCCACAAGCCGAGGATTACCTCACACAAATCAACGAACTCCTCGCGACGCCTACTGAAACGCTGCATGAGCTCGGGGTTGAAATCCCCGGCGATACCATCGCTGAAGTCGGCAGGGTGCTGACCGCAATCAGCCATCGCTTCACCGCGCTGGATACGCCACCA
>JBARPG010000266.1:0-2355 GCA_049642885.1 Acidimicrobiia bacterium
TCCTTCGAGTGCTTATTGAAGATCTGAATCGCGAGCTGCCCTACGACGTCCCACTCTTGAGCTGCCACATGCGGAAGAAGTACGCGCGCGATGTCAGACGGCCCATCCGATCGCCGCGTTAGCTCGTAGGCAGCGAAGTACTCCATGAACGTGCGGTGAGTGAACTTGAACAGCGCTTCTCCGTCAGCGGTGGTGCCGGCGTCACTCAGAACCCAAGCACGGCCTCGGCAGAACTCTACGAACTCCGCCGCCGCTCTGCGTCGTTCGTTCTCATCCTCAAAGGTGTTAGCCAGGAAGGAAGCGGCTTCAGAGACGAGCTCGCCTTCTGTGACTGCCTCTGCGCCTGACCGCTCGGTCAGCATCCAATAGGCAAGGTGCTTTACCGCGCTGTCGACCTTGTCTGCGGCCCTCAGGTCAACATAAATCTTCCGGCTGCTGTCCCATTTCTCGAAAAGCAGAAGAGCGCAGTGCTCGTACACCGCAGGGCGATTCTTTGGGATGTATCCTTGTCCTCGGTAGATGATGCACATAAGTGCCAGCATTAAAGGCGTGGAAGTCAGGTCCGGTACCGTTTCACTCTCGCTGAGGAAATTGGCATGCGCGAGCTCCAAATCGGCGCCCTCAAGTTCCTCCACGCTGCTGAACCATTTCTTGACGTACTCGGAGACGTCGTCGGCGTCAAAGCCGCCTAGCACGAACGTATCGAACATGCGGGGGTCCAATTGTGCCTGGTCGTAACCGACGCGTCGCGATGTAACCAAGGCGCTGCAGAGCGGATAGCGTTCGGAGAATAATTCCACCCGCTGAGTTACCTCGCGGCGCAGTGAGGTGTCGATGAGTTCATCTAGGCCATCGAATATCACCAGGGCCTCTCCGCTCAGCAAGAGATGTTCAATTGCGCCTTCCGGCGGCTTGCATTGATAGAGCGCTGCGCATCGCTCCTCAACATATGTCGAAATCGATCTGTCAAGATCTTCGTCGCGGGCGAAGTCGCGAAGGACAACGAAGAACGGCACGCGCGCATTTATGTCCTTCGAGGAGGTGAACGCTATAAAGCTGGCTGCCGTGGACTTCCCTCCACCCGGGTCTCCGAGCAGCACGGTTCGGTCGATGCGAGACGCGAATTCATGTATTCCAACTTGAATACGACTTTCGGCGCCGAAGCTTCCTGGCCTGATGCGCGGTGCCACATATAGCGCATCCATCGGCACTTTGCGTTTCCTCTCAAAGTCCGGCGGCGCGATGAACCCATGCGCTGCCGCCACTTGGTGCCGATAGTCCATGAGCCACGATTCGAGGGCCCTCATGTGCTCGGGACTGTTGTAGCGGTTCAGTGCGGTCCGGTGCCGACCAAGGGCTTGAAGGGTTGCGTCAAGCAGACTCGAGGCTGCCAAGGATTGCATTTGCAGGAAGGCCTCGCCGTCAGCTTTCCGTAGTTCGCTGATGACGCGTTCAATCGCCTCCTCGGTGCGCTTGTATACCGCGGCAGCAATGGTGTCCGATGCCTTCGCGGACGTGTCTTGCAGCGCTTGTCTAAAGAGAGTGCAAAAATTGTCGTAGACGATTTCCCGGCGCGCGGCGTCGGCCCCGCAGAAGTGGACCGCTACCAGTTCATGCAGTACTCCTTGGGTGGGGAGCGAGGACAGTATCCGTTCAAGCCGAGCCAGCGTTACGCCGTCGGGCAAGTCGTTAACTATCCCAAGAAGCGAAATCCGGTCGGTGAAGTCGAGCGAAGCGAGTATGTCGAGGATTGCCTGGACCTTCTTCTTGCTTCGCCGCGTCATGGGGTTGAACTCGGACCACAGTCGCTGTGCGGCTGTCCTAGCGACCGTCGTAGCGGCTACTTCAAGGGCCTTAATGGCGATGCCTTCGCCAACAACTGTCATTCCGGTTCCGTTCGGTCGTGTCTGGTGAGGCGGCGACCGTCATGAGTACGGACCGCGGGCCGGACGACGCCAGGCCATGGCGCCTGCGCGTCTGTCAAACGAATATAGAAGACATCGTCAACAAGTTGGCGCGCTTGGTCCATGCCTACCCACTCGATTTTCGCGGCTTCCTGGGACTGGTCCGCCGACGCGCTCGCCACGGCGGCTCTGAAGACCAGAGCAACAATGCCGAGGGTCATGTTCTTGCAGGCTCCCGTGAGCGGTCCGATCTCGATCTCGGCGCCGGCCTCTTCGCGGACCTCGCGGCGCACGCCTTCCTCGATGGTCTCGTCCAGTTCCAGGAAGCCGCCCGGTGGTTCCCACTTGCCGTTGTCGCGGCGCTTGATGAGCAGAGCGTTCTCGCCGCTCTCGTCGAAGGATTGAACCGCCTGTAAGTGTTGTGGGTGGCAGCCCCGGGCCAGCCACCCAC
>JBARPG010000267.1:0-4123 GCA_049642885.1 Acidimicrobiia bacterium
GGGGCAGCTGCTGGTGCGTCCGCAGGTGCGCCGTTCTGCCCAGCCTTCGGCCCGTTGTTGACCATGTCGGTGATACGGGTCTTCGCGTTTTTCATGCGCTCGTCCGCCTGTGCCTGGGTGATGGTCCCGTCCTTCACTTCGGTGTCAAGGTGGGCCTTCATTTCAGTAACAAGTGCGTCGATGACCGTGTTGACGTCAACCTTCTTTTCAGTTGCGACAGCTGCGATCGTCTTGCCGGACTGAAGTTCGGTACGAAGGTCTGCTGCGGTCATGCCCAGAGCCTTGGCTGCAGCCTCGAGTCCGACTCCGCGGGCAACGCCACGACCGAACCCGCCGCGACCAGGACCGCCCTTGCCGCCCTGGGGCATTGCGGCCTTCAGGGCCTTGAGCACCTTGTCTGCTTGTGCTTGGGTGAGCGTGCCGTCTTTCACGAGCTTGTCGAGCACGGTCTTGACGCGAGCGCCAGGGTCAGGACGGTTCGCGTCCGAGGACGCCGCGTTGCTGTCGGCAGCGCCTGCGACCGAGGCCTGAGACAACAGCATGCCTGCCGTCCCACCTCCGAGCAGACCTGCAGAGAGTCCTACCGCTGCGAGTTTCGATTTCAGATCCATGATGGTGCCTTCCGTTGTGGTGTGGTGTTGTTGTTCGTCCTTGGGGGGACAGGATCAGTACAACATCGGTCAGTTAGGAAGGTATTGCGTCAGGGTTAGAGAATGGTGAGAGTCCAGAACGGCGTTACGCGGCAGGTTTCTCGCTCGTCTTCGTGCGTGGAGTCTTGGCTGGTCCTTTGTGCGGGCGTGGAATTCCTTCGTTGACGAACGCGGTGATGCGAGCGGTTGCATCGACCAGGAGTGCATCAGCCTTCGCTTGTGTGAGCGTGCCTTTCGCGACGGCCGTGTCGAGTCGAGACTTCGCGTCAGCAACGATTGCGGAGATCACAACTGAGACGTCGACCCCGTGAGCCGCAGCGACTGTCGCGAGCGTGTTCGTCTTCCCCGCGAGGGCTTTGCGAAGTTCTGAGTTCTTCATGCCGAGCGCAGTTGCGGCGGTCTTCAGTGCCGCACCACGTTCCCGTTTCCCGAGGTTGTCGCGATGCTGTTGGGGTTTTGTCCGCTGAGGGCGCGCCGCCGATGAACTGGTCTCGGTGTCGCTCGGCTCGGATACATCGTCACTGGTTTCGGTTGCCTGCGGCGACTCGTCCGAGTGCGAGCTGTGGCCACGGCCATGCCCGCCGCCGTGGCCTCCGTTACCTCCACTATCCGCACCCGCAGCCATGGGGAATTGGACGACGGTGAACGCCGTGATGCAGCACGCGATCTGAACTGCTCGTGTTCGTGTGATCCCTGAAGCGTTCCTATGCATGGCGCCATCCCTCCGCGATGTTCGCGATCCGCGAATCCGCGGAACCTGAACTATCTGTCGGAAGTTGTTTGCGAAAGGTTGAAGCCAATCTCACAACCACCACCATCTCGCACCCGAACAGAACACGTTCCGCCATTGCGTTCGACGATGTCTGCCACGATCGCGAGCCCGAGCCCCGAGCCCGCCTGCGATCGGGCTTCGGTTCCTCGATAGAAGCGATTGAACACGTGCGGTTGATCCGCGGGGGCAATGCCGGGCCCGCGATCGAGCACCGCGATGCCGTTCGATCGCACGTCGATGTCAACGGGTCCGCCAGAGGTATCGAACTTGAGCGCGTTCTCGACGAGGTTTCGCACGGCACGTTCGAGTGCCGAACGTTGTGCGCGTACGAGCGAGTTGTCCCGCGCAACGGAACTCACAGTTCGTGCGATGCGACGCTCCGTTCCAGGCTGTGTTCGTGCGATCACGCTGTCAGCGATATCAACCAATGACACTTCCTCGAATGGCTCTTCACCGCGTGAGTCGGTGGCGAGCTCCACGACTTCATTGATGAGGTTGGAAAGTTCTGCAGTTTCGGACTCGAGATCGGACAGGATTCGATCGCGCGTCTCAGGCGGCATGTTGTCCGCCGTTCGCAGGGCAAATACGTTGGTTCTCACCGAGGTGAGTGGAGTGCGCAGCTCGTGGCCTGCGTCTTGAATCAATTGGTGCTGCTGGTCTTTTGATTGGCGGAGGGCCGCGAGCATGTGTTGAAAGGAACGTGCAACAGAACTGGTTTCGTCGCGACCAGACGTCGAGATCTGCGTTGAGAGGTCACCGGTCTTGGCCACATGCTTGGCGGCGTGCTCCAAAGAACGCAGTTTTCGCGTCATCGACGCGGACAGCACCGCACCCGCGGCGGCACCCAATACGGTGACCAGTAAGCCGTAGAAGAGAATTCGACGCTGAAGGTTTCGTAGTGCGCGTGAAATTTCGCCCATCGGTTTTGCGATCAAGAGGATTCGTCCGCTCGATAACGTTCCAATGCGAACCCGATACTCGGGTGGATCGGGCACGGTATCCGTGCGCGCCGGCAGGTCGGAGTATTCCTCGGGGGATGCGGCAGTCCGGCCACGATCAATGATTGATTTGTCGAAGGTCAGCGTTCTATCGGTTGAGTCGCTGAGCAGAACGCCCTTGGCCGAGAAGATCTGACCAACCACACCGAGGTCGAGAGCAAGCATCCCGCCGGAGCGAAGGCGTCCCGCCGGCGGTGCATCGTTCGGCGGGCGTCGCTCAGTGAACCGAGCAGCGCCGTTCCATGCGGATTCCAGACTCGTGTGCAATTCCTGGAACAGCGCGTCGTGGGTGATCCGATACGAAAGCGTGCCAATCGCGATTGCCACGACCGCTCCGAGCAGGCCAAATGCGAGCGCGAGTTTGAGACGAAGGCTCATGTTGCACGCACCGTGTATCCGACTCCGCGCACGGTGTGAATGAGTGCGAGTGGTTCACCGGCGTCAACTTTGCGCCGCAAATAGCTCACGTACACAGCAAGGTTTTTCGAGTCGGGCCCGAAGTCATACCCCCAAATGCGGTCGTAGATCACCGTGCGTTCAAGAACGATTCCCGAGTTCAACATCAGCAATTCGAGGAGATCAAACTCCGTCTTCGAAAGTTGCAATTCACGAGCGCCTCTCCACACGCGTCGCGAACCCGGGTCGAGCCGAAGGTCAGCCACGATCAGTTCATCGACACCTGACCCGTTCGAGTCCGCTCCGTCGCGACCGGGAGCGTTATCGCCGCGCGCGCTTCTACGGCGCAAGAGCGCACGTACTCGTGCCAGTAACTCGGCGGGGTCGAAGGGCTTCGGCAGGTAATCATCGGCGCCAGCATCGAGCCCGGCAACGCGGTCTTCGGTTTCGGTGCGTGCGGTGAGCATGAGCACTGGCGTCATATCGCCTTCGGCGCGCAACACCTTGCACACAGTCAGGCCATCGAGTTCCGGCATCATCACATCGAGGAGCAATGCGTCGAACGATGTAGTGCTCCGGGCCTCAAGCACCTCTGTTCCATTCGTTGCGGTCGTGACGGTGTGACCTTGCTGTTCGAGCAGGCGCGCAATTGATTCGCGAATGGCGCGGTCATCGTCAGCAAGGAGAAGGTGTCCGCATGCGCTGGACGTTGGAGCGGTCATTCCCCGACGATAAACGCAGAACCACGAATCCATGCACAAAATGCCCCAATTTTGTGGTTGGAATTCGGTAAGAATCGCGGGAAGCGTGCCCGTCTGCTTGATGGTTTGGCTCGTCTGCTACAACCAGGAGATGAACAACGTCACGTTTTCATCACCAGCAGCACTGCTTGACGCGATCGGACAACACCTCGGCACCAGCGAGTGGACGACGATCACCCAAGAGCAGGTCAACCTGTTCGCGGAGGCGACGGGGGACCATCAGTGGATTCACGTGGATGTCGAACGAGCGAACGACGGCCCCTTCGGCGGACCGATTGCGCACGGGTACCTCACCCTCTCGTTGGTCTCGAAGTTCTTGCCCGAGATTCTTGAAGTGCAGGGCATGAGTCACGGTGTGAATTACGGGCTGGACAAGGTGCGATTCCCAGCTCCGGTACCGGTGGGCTCGCGCGTTCGTGGAAGTGGCCAACTAGTTGAAGCGACCGAAGTGGCCGGAGGAGTGCAGGCCATCACACGGGTCACCGTTGAGCTGGAGGGTTCGGCGAAACCGGCCGCAGTCGTCGACACTATTTCGCGGTACTACCC
>JBARPG010000268.1:0-5817 GCA_049642885.1 Acidimicrobiia bacterium
ACTGCTCCGCGTGGCCGGCATCGCCGAAGAGTTCAGCCAGCTCCTCGGCCACCGCGTCGATGTCGTGACAGCCACGCTGCTGCGCGCCGAGGTCTCGGCAACCGCGATGGCCGACGCGGTCCCCCTACGAGCCGATCCGACTCCGAACGATTCGCCGACGTCATCGACAGCATCGACCGGTGTCAGCAGTACGCGCCCTACCTCCGCTCCACGTGGGCGCCGTGTTCGACGCGGGGTCGGTCGCCTCGCGGACAGCACATCGCGATGGCGCACGACGCGGTGCTTCGCAATCTTGCGGTCATCGGCGAAGCCGTGCGCGGCCTCTCACCCGAGATACGGGAGTCCATTCCCGACGTTCCTTGGGCGGCGGTAGCCGGACTTCGCAACATCGTCGTCCGCGAGTACGCCCACCATGGAAAGGAGCCCAATAGGCTCGCCATAGCGCATCGGCAGACGGCCGTGCGCCGACACTTCACTGGAGGTCGCCTACCGTGCCCGTTCGCTACACCCTTGTTGCTCAGTGGATCACGGATCCTGAGACTGCCGAGCAGACGATGCGAGAGCTTGCGCCCTACAACATCCTCTTCGCGGCAGAAGGTCGGGAGGCCCCCGGAGTCGAGCAGGCCATGAAAGCGGAGGGGATACCGGAGGACGAATGGTCAGGACTTGTCCGCGTTGTCGTGACAGCACCAAGACTTCAAGTTGACTCCGAGGATTCGGACGCACTTATCGAGGAGTTAAGGCGACGGGCGTAACAACTCATCTTTCGAGCCGACCGGGGCGAGACCTCGGCGCCCAGCCAATGGCCGACTAGACGTCGCCGTCAGCATCCTCAATGTGCCGTCATCAGCCGTACAATAGGAGTTCCCGGACAACAGCGCACCCGGCGAATCCACCTTTTGTCGGCCTCTGCTGCAGCGCTTCGCTCAGATGGATGCAGCGCCGCTTTGCGCATCTTGAACTTGTCGAGAAACACGTGGAGCACAGGATTGAGGTCGGCCAAGGCTTGGTTCAGGCCCGCCCGGGTCATTGCAGACCTCGAGTTAGCCGTTCAGGTAGCTAGAGATGACGTCTGACTCCGGGTCCCACGGAGCGTGTCGCTGCTGGAACGATAGACGTCGAGCGACGGCCATGACCTTTGTCATCGCGTCCTTCAAGTTGTTGGCGTCCTCACCAAGAAGTTCCACGCGGGCCGCGCCGTCGGTAATGAGCAGTTCGAGTGCCGGCTCAGCCCGGTGTGAGTAGAACGAGGCGAAACTCGGATACTGGTCGTAGTCGCGCCCTCTCGACGCGACTGCCATCACGCACCATAGGGCGTCAAACTGGGTAAGCGAATCCAACACCTTGTCGAACGGCTCGGGCGCCGTATTGAGTTCAAACCGCGTCACTTCCGCGTCGGGACGAAGTGCTGGAATGCGTTCAACGAGCTGTCGAGCCAGCGCTACGACGGGTCCCCCGATTTCTACCGGTTGCGCATCTTGGCCGGCAGGCTCGGTGTATAGCAAGCGTGCCCAGGATGCGGCCGTAAGTGCGTGCCGGATCCAGGAAGGTTCGCGGATCTGCTTCGAAAGCGCTGCGCTGGGCATCGCGAGCGGACGTACGGCCCAGTGGCGCTCTAGCCGCACGGCCAAGCCGCCGACGGCCTCGACCCCTACGACGATTCGAAGCATCAACTTCTGCGCTCCCGCGTCCTCGTTCGGCGTCGTCGGCGACCCCAGCGCGCCTAGCACGGAGCGGTAGATGTCGACCAAGACGTCGAGCAGTTCGCGAAATTGGTCCTGCTTACCATAGGTGACCGTCAGCGCGGCTGACGCGATGAGCCTGTCGAGAAGAAGGTCGAGCTGTTCCTGGTCCCTGTTGCGAACGAGAGAGGCGGCATCCGCACCGAACGCCAGATGCAACTTTCGCAGGGCGACTTCGTCATTCTCTCGCATCGCTTCCAGCACACCGGCGTCGTACTCGTCACTTGCGAGTCGCCAGGTCAGCGCGCCCAGCGGGCCGCGAGCGATGGCGCGCCCTCGCTCTCCGACGTGCACCTGCTCTAGGTACGCGGTAGCACGACGACGTTCGTCCTCCCGAATGCCTTCCTCCCATGGTTTCAATAATGCTGAAACGTCGGCCGGCGTCCATCGCTTGCTCTGAGTACCGCGGCGCACGAAGACGTCGCCGCTGGAAAAGACCGTTGCCGTGTGATGGCCGCTGCCGTGCTGCCCGTCCTTCACTAGGATCGGTATGTTGGGCGGTTCGGGAGGCATAACGTAGATGATGGCAACTGTGACGCCATCGACTTGGTGGGTGGTTGCCCGCACGCGCACGGTCGGCAAGTAGTTCACTGCTATCCCGTAGATATTCGCCGGATCGAAGTCCGCTGCCACCAGTTTGCCTAGCCGCTCAGATGGTTCGCCAGACCCGTCGACCCCTACGACCACATAGCCGCCTGTCGGGATGGACTGCATAGCTGCGAGATCCTTCACCAGTTCGACTTTGTCCTTTTGTTGCCTAAGGTCGAGGTGCTCCTTGTAGTCGAGGTCGTCGAACTCGCTCCCAAACGCCAACAGCGCCTGAAGTTTCTCAAGGCCGATGGCCCCATCACCGAGGGGTTGCTCCGCGCTAGTCACCATCCGACAGTAGCGGTCGCTCCCGACAGTGGTTCGACGGGCGCGGCAATCCTGGGGGCCACTGCGTCGCTGGGCGCCCCGGACCGCGCCGACCAGCAACACCGACATTTGAGGAGCCAATCGGACTGTCAGAGGTCTCGAATAGCCTCTCCCACATGAGCAAGAGGATGGACCCGCCACATCCCGTTGTGGTCAGCGTATGGGCGAAGGCAGCGGGGCGGTGCTCCATGTGCGGCGAGCCGCAACTCGTGAGCGCCCTCCGCGTAGTCACGGTGACGATTGGTGAGATCGCGCACCAAGCTGGCGCAACGGAAGCCGCGAAGTCGCCGCGAGGGGACGCTGACGTTCCGTTCTCTGACCGGAACAAGGAGGAAAACCTCATGCTGCTGTGCCACGGGTGCCACCGGAAGATCGACTCTGCCTCGGGGCAGGAGGCGTACACAGTCGACGTACTCAAGGGAATCAAGGAGAAGCACGAGGCCATGGTCGCCGCGCTCACCGACTTCCGCATCGAGAACAGAACACTGGTCATCGCCACGCGCAGCACGGTCAGACAGCAGTCCGTCGCGGCGTCGCCCCGTGAAATCGCGTTCGCGCTCGTGGAAAGCCGACGGACCCCTTACATACTTGGCAACCTCAACTACAGTCTGACCATTGACTTGGTCGACCCCGCCACCGACGAGTGGGCTTGGGCACGCGGGATGAAGCAGATCGACGCGGCGGCCGAACGTATCCAAGCTGATGTGGCGGCTGGCCATGTTGATCACCTGTCGGTGTTCGCACTCGCGCCCATCCCTCTCCTGACGTACTTGGGTCACAAGCTTGGCGACAAGACGGCGGTTGACATCTTCCGGCGTTCGCGTGACCACACCGACCGCGCGTGGTGCTGGGGCGAGGGAACAGGACAAGTGCCCGTGTTCGTGCACGACATTCCCGACATCGGGCCAGAGCCGGACAGCCTCGTCGTTGCGGTTGAGGTGACGGCCTCGGTGAGGACCGAGCGACTGCCCGACGACGTGGCCTGTCTGCCCATTGCCAGGCTCCATCCGGCAGATGCTGCCCCAGGACCTGACTTGCTCGGGTCGCGGGCGGCACTGGACGCGTTCGGGTACTCGTGGCGACAGTTCCTCGCGCAACTCGAGAGCGACGAGCCGGGCGTGAAGCGTCTGCATGTCGTCGCCGCCGTCCCCGCCCCTGCCGCCGTCGCGATGGGCAGGTTTCACCGGGCCTACGCGGACCCGACGCTCGTCATGTACGAGCTCGGTGATGACGGTGCATACCGGGCCGCATTGGAGATCCCGGCGTGAGCGCCTGCAATGAGGAGTTCAAGGCGTTCCTGAACGATCATGTGAACCTCAACCAGACCAGGTGGGACAACCTGCTCAGCCGGGTGTCCACACTAAATGACTTCGTCAACGACGATCCCGCTATCGGCGAGCACGTCACCGACGACGTGATCCCACAGGGCTCGTACGCCCGTCGCACAATCATCCGCCCCCTGCCCGGGAAGGACTACGACGCGGACGTCCTTGTCCCGATGGATGAGGTCGAGGGGTGGGAACCCGGGGACTACGTTCCCTCGCTCCACCAGGCGCTAGCGGAGTCCGCCCGCTACGCGGGTAAGAGCACCATGAAGAAGCGCTGCGTCCGTGTCCAGTACGCCGACAGTTTCCACGTCGACCTGGTCCCGTTCGTGGAGCGCGCAAGCGGCAGGTTCATCACCCACCGGACGGAGAATCGTTGGATTAGTCAAGACCCGACAGCGCTTACCGAATGGTTCGAGGGTCAGAACCGGGCGGCCAACTATCACCTCATCAAGGCGGTCCGGCTCGTGAAGTACCTGCGTGAGCACAGCAGCGCCGAGATCCCATCTGTCGTGCTCACGGCCCTGCTCGCTAGCCGAGTGAACCCGTACGGCGACCCGAGCTACAACAGCTACGCCTCGACACTCAACACTCTCCTGTCAGCCCTCGACGCGTACCTCACCCCGCTGGCGGTCCCGCCGGTGGTGGACGACCGAAGTGGGTACGGCGAGAACCTGGCCGACCGGTGGTCACAGACTGACTTCGACGCGTTCAAGAGCAGGCTTCGCACCTGGGCTAGCAAGGCGCAGACCGCCTACGAGGCGCCCTACGCCGAGAGCAACGAGAAGTGGCGCGCGCTGTTCGGGACCAACTTTGGCACGGCTACAAAGCAGGTAATGAAAGAGGCAGGCTCCCGAGGCGAGTCCGGCACACGCACTGGCTTGGCACCCAATGAGCAGACCCTCGCGGATCTGGACATCGTTGAACGTCTCGACCCGCGTTACCACGTCAAGATGGTCGGCAGAATGGCCTCCCGCAAGATGATTAGGTTCAGGCCGCTGCCGTCAGCGGGAGACTTGGTGCCCATCGGGCGAAGCCTCAAGTTCAAAATCGAAGACTGCAACCTCCCGGGCGCAACGTACTACTGGAAGGTCCGCAACTTCGGAGCCGAGGCACAGCGGCGACGAATGGAGCGCGGCGAGATCAAGGATCGCGGAGTGCAGATCACAGAAACTGCCGACTTCGCAGGCCCACATTGGGTGCAGGTGTGGGCCGTCAAAGACGGGGTCGCCCTGGCAACGTCGCGCCAAGAAGTCACCATCGTGCCCAAGTGAAGAACCGCAGACGCGGCACAATCTCGCACTACCGACTAGACCGCAGCTCGTCGCCAAGATGTACGGCAGGTTGCTGCACGCTTGTGTTCGACGGCAACTTGCCATCATTCACGGCGACGTAGGGATTGGACTAGAGGCCCCGCTGTCGGCCGGATGAGCCCGGCCGGGAGTGTCGCGAACCTAGGCGGTTGTTCAAGAACCACCCGAGTCCAAGAAAAGCGGCTGGTCAGGCCTGGCGGCCTTCGTCGTTGACTTCGCGCAGGAACGCCTCGACGTCGGCCGCGATCTCGTCCGCAGACGGAACCTCGCCCATCCCCGACGCCAGCAGGCTCGGACGGGTCCGCCCCTCCATGAAGGCGTCGTACTGCCGCTCCAACGCGCCCACCAGCGTGCGCACCTCGTCGTTGTCGGCCAGCTCGGTCGCCACCTGCTCGCGGGTCCGCACGGCCGAGGTCGCGAGCTCGTCGCGCGCCAGATCCAGCCCCGTCGCCCCCACGAGCGCGTCGAACGCCACCAGCGCCGCGTCGTGGAACTCCGCCTGCGCGAGGTAATGGGGCACGT
>JBARPG010000269.1:0-27813 GCA_049642885.1 Acidimicrobiia bacterium
GAGACCGATGACGAACTTTTCAGAGGGGCGTTCGAGGCAGCGCTCACGTCGGCGGCCGAGAGGGAACCCAGTTTCGAATCAGGGGAGTTGCCAAGTATGCCGATATTTGCTCCGACCGCTATCGAACCAAATGCAACCAGCGCCGTCATGGTGCCTGCTGCGAGGAGTCCGCTTCCGTGCTTCATTTCGACGTCCTTTGATATCGAGGCGCTTGTCGTCTCTCTCTTCCATTGCAATGTACGAAATGCCGATCCAAGACATGCCCGTGCAATTGCCAAGGAATTGCCAAAACCGATGATGCAGAGGCACGAATATGCCAATCTGCACTCGTGCACGTGCTCGTCGTAGAAGATGACCCAACGATTTCCGGTCCGCTGTTGATCGGGCTGGCTCGGGAAGGGTTCACCGTCGAGCTCGCCGAAACCGGCGCTGCAGCGCTGGTCTCTGAGGGAGCCGACCTCGTGCTGTTGGATCTCGGATTGCCCGACATGAACGGCCGAGAGGTGTGTACTGCGCTCAGGGCACGTACTCAAATCCCAATACTGATCGTGTCTGCCGCCGGCGACGAGATCGATCGAGTGTCACTGCTTGAGCTGGGAGCCGATGACTACGTTGTCAAGCCCTTCGGTTTTCGTGAACTCGTCGCCCGCATTCGCGCGGTATTGCGCCGAACCACCGCGCTGCCGCGCGCAGACGCGAGCGATCCGGCGTTCGGTGCTCTCACAATTGATGAGCGGACTCGTGAGGTCCACTTCGGCAATCGGAAATGTGAACTGACGCCACGCGAATACGAGCTCTTGCTCTTCCTTGCGAGTGATCCGGGTGCTGTGTACACCCGCGAGCAGATCATGACCGGCGTGTGGGATGAACACTGGTGGGGTTCGACGAAGACGCTCGACGCTCACGTTGCTTCGCTGCGCAAGAAGATCCACCCCGACATTGTTGAGACAGTGCGCGCAGTCGGATTCCGACTCACCGAACAGACGATGAACGCAACATGAACCGGAGAATGATCGCGAGCTACCTCACCATCACAATTCTCGTACTCGCGATTTTGGAGATTCCATTGGCGGTTGTGTACAACACCCGTGAGCGCGATCGGATCGGTGATGCCGTGACTCGAGACGCGAGCGCGCTCGCGTCCTACTACGAAGATTCGCTTCAGAACGCGTCGCCGCCGAGCCCCGCGAAAGCTGTCGCATATGCGCGCACAACGAACACCAGGGTCACGATCGTCCAGGTCGACGGAATCTCGGTCGTCGATACCGCTCAAGACTCTGAACGCGATTTCTCCACTCGCCCAGAAATCGTTGCTGCGCTGAATGGCAGCCGAACCGTCGGGAGTCGACATTCGACGACATTGGATCGCGATCTCCTCTATGTCGCTGTTCCCGTCGCTTCGAACGGACACGTCTACGGCGCGGTGCGGATCACCGCCGACCTCAGCCGCGTGACGAATCGAATCCATCGTTTTTGGATCGGGCTGCTCGGGATTGCTGCAATCGTCATTGCACTCGTGTTGGGGGTCGGGCTGGCGCTCGCTCGATCTGTGAGCCGTCCGCTGCGCGCATTGAGCGCCACCGCGACCCGCTTTGCCCTCGGAGACCTCCGCCCCGGCACGGCCATATTTCGGGGTCCTGCGGAAATTCGCGAACTCTCAGAAACGATGAACACCATGGCGCAGCGGCTTGACGAGTTGTTGTCGGAGCAGCGCGCGTTCGTTGCCGATGCCTCGCATCAGCTGCGGACCCCGCTCACATCCATGCGCCTTCGCCTCGAGAATCTGGAAAGCACTGCTGACGTCTCGCAAATGGCTGATGTGAGTGCGACCATCGTCGAGACGGAACGGCTGACCACGCTCGTAAACGACCTCTTGCATCTTGCACGTGCGGAAGAGCTTCCGTCGGCCGAACCGATTCGCATCGACGAGCTGACGCGGGAACGCGCGGATACATGGTCAGCGGTCGCGGAGGAGAAGGGCGTGACCTTGAGCGTCCAATGTCCCAGCGACGAGGTCTGGGTGTACGCCGTGCCCGGAGCCGTTGAACAAGTGCTCGACAATGTGCTCGACAACGCGATCACCGCTTCTCCCGACGGTGCCGCCATCGAGGTGACGGTTCGTCAAGGACCCCAAGACTCCGAACTCGTTGTCACCGACCATGGGCCTGGCATGACCCCCGAACAGCAAGCGCACGCACTCGAACGGTTCTGGCGCGGGGACACGCGAACGCCCGGTTCCGGTCTTGGACTTTCAATCGTCGACGCGCTCGTGCGCGCCTCGGGAGGATTCACCCACCTCGGAGATACTCCTGGAGGTGGGCTCACCATCACGATCACACTGCAGAATGTGCCTCCCGAAAATCTCTAACTGAGATAGCGCTTTCGGGTGCGGCGACCCGAAGTGACGGAGATCATCCCCAGAATCATGAACACCGAACCCAGGAGTGCTGCCACCTGAACAACCCTCGACCCAGTGGTCGGGAGCTTCCCGGCGGGCGGAGCATTCGTGGTCGGTGGAGTGGACGTTGTTGTGGTCGACGTAGCGGTCGTGCCCTCAACGATGAATGCAGCAGTTGATGACTCATTATTCGCTGGTTCGGTATCGCTCACGGTTGTCACGCTCGCCAAGTTCGTGATTGATGCGCCGCCGCTTGCGACGACCATGACCTGGAGGGCGATGCGCGTCGTTGCGCCCTTCGCAAGAGATGTGGTTCGCGTGCATGTGACCTTCTGGCCACTCGCGCTGCATGACCACCCGTCGCCCGTAGCTGAGACGTACTGCAGCCCGGCAGGAAGATCGTCGGTGACCGTCAACCCGAACACGGTGTCGATCGGGCCGTTGTTCGTCACGTCAAGGAAATAGGTTGCGACGGTTCCGGTCTTGAGCGTTCCGTCCAAGGTCTTCACGATCTTCGCGTCAATCGGCGTTACGTAGATGCCCATGTCCCAGGTGCGGTCGTCCTCGTTCGGGTCCAAGGTCGTTGTTGTCGTGCGACCATTGCTTGGGTCGGCATCCGAGTCGGTGGCGTTGCCGCCAACATTTCTCGGGCTGACCGAATATCCCGCCGGCAGCACGAAGTCAATTCGGTACTGGATCGGAGCAAGCGCGTCAGTCACCGGGTTCACATCCGTGAAGAGGTAGTACCCGGAGGCATTTGTCGTGGTCGTAGCCACAACGGCACCCGTCGCAACGTTGATGAGCTTGACGGTGACGTTCCCGAAACCCTGTTCCCCAGAATCCTGAACCCCGTTCTTATTGGTGTCGAGCCAAACGAAATCGCCGATCGTCGCACTGGTGACAATGCCTGCATCCCAGGTCAGATCAGACTCGCCTGCAGTCAGGTTGGTGACCGCGGCGACCCCTGTTATGGGATCCGCGTCGCTGTCGATGCCGTTGTCGGCACCCGCGTCTTTCGTTGTGAGCTTCCAACCGGCAGGCAAGGTCGTCGCATCAAATACGACGAAGTAGTCGCCCGGAATGAGGCCGGTGAAGAGATACAGCCCCGCCGCGTCGGTCACATCGGTTGCCACGGGAGTTGCCGTTGCCGGATTGTCGCCAGCATGGAACAGCCGCACGGTCACGTTCGGGACAGGGAGCTCCACTCCGTCTTGAATCCCATTTCGATTCGTGTCGTACCAAACCTTGTCACCGAGTTCCGCAAGATCGGGTACGAATCCGAAATCGACGCTCAGGTTCGAGTCGGCGCTTGAGTCGCCATCGTTGGTCGGTTCTGCACCGAATGCCAGAGTGACTGCTGATGCCGTGGTTTCGGCGTATGCAGCGCCGGCACCGTTGTCATCGTTGTTCACGTCGTCGTCGGGATCGGCCGAGGCTGGCGAAGATGAATGCCAACCCGCAAGCGCACCACCGGAGTTCCAGTTCGTCTGGTTGATTCGCACGACATAGTCGCCAGCGGCGAGTCCGGTGAACAAGTAGTTGCCAGCCGCGTTGGTTGTCTGTGTTGCGAGCACTGGACCATCTGGTGCACCGTCACTGTCGGTATCGGCATACAGGTCCACGACGACACCGCCGATGCCCGGCTCTCCGGAGTTGACGACACCGTTGTTGTTGTAGTCAGCCCAAATGAGGTTTCCGAGGCTGAGAATCGGCCCGGGAGCATAAATGCCAGAGTCAACCGTCATATTGGAATCACCCGCGGCAAGGGTGTAGTTGCCCGTTTGCCCACTAATCGGGTTCGTGTCCGAATCGGTTGCGTCGGCACCGCTGTTTTGCGTCGTGAACGTGTGCTGTGCGGGGAAGTCAGGATCCGCGGCATCGAACACCACGTAATACGAACCAGGGATGAGGTAGTCGAACAGGTAGTTCCCTGAAGCATCAGTCGAGGTCGTTGCGATCACCGCGTTGGTCCCCGCATCGTGGAGCGTCACCGTGACGTTCGGAACCCCAAGTTCGGCGCCGCCATCTTGCTGGCCGTTGTTGTCAAGGTCGAGCCACAGCAGGTCTCCGAGTCGTGCGGGCCGGAAAATTCCGAAGTCAACACTCGGGTTGAAGTTCGCATCTGTATCGCCATCACCGGTTTCGCCACCCACCGTCAGCGTGATCGGCTTCGAACGGATCCAGCTCGCCCCGAAGTTCGATCCATTGTCATCACCCGCCGAACCGGTGTCGGCATTCACTGTGGTATCCGGATCGGGAGTTGCGATGCCTTCAAAAGGACCCGTCGCCGATCCGTTCACACCAGTAGACGAGACATAGCCCGTTGGCTTGTTCATCTCAATGATGTACGTACCCGGGATCAGGTTGTTGAACGCGTAATGGCCGAGCGCATCGGTCGAGGTCGATGCGAAACTTGGCCCGTCAGGAGCGCCGTCATCATTGAAATCCTCGAAGATGGACAGGAATGCACCGTCATATGGAGCTTCACCTGTATCCCATTGGCCATTGTTATTCGCATCGATCCACACGAAGTTGCCGACCCCAACTGGTCGGTAGAAACCGAAGTCAACCGTGAGGTTCACGTCAGCGTCTGGCAACGTCGGCGTTATCAACAGCATCGCGGGCTCACCGGTGGGTTCGGCACCGATTTGAAGATCGAATGTGCGTGACCGAACGATGGCTCCGCTCGTTGAACCGTTGTCGTCTGAGTCGGTCGCATCGGTATCGGGATCGACAGCGGGTGCCTCGTAAGAACCGAGGGCGCCTCCGTTGAGACCATCCGAAGACACATATCCGGTGGGAATACTTGTTTCGATGAAATACAAGCCCGGATCGAGTCCCTCAAAGAGGTAGTTCCCATTCGCATCCGTGGTCGTCGCCTGGAGCGCAGGTCCATCGGCTACTCCGTTGTTGTCTGCATCTGCAAAAATCGAAACGCTGACACTCGGAATGCCCGCTTCGGCGCCATCACGAATGCCGTTGTTGTTCACGTCTTCCCAGACGTAGTTACCGACGCCAACCTTCGGAGCCGCATTGGCATAGCCAGCGTCATAGCGGTGATCATTCTTACCGGCGCCGGTGATCACCACGGTTGGAGATAGGCCATTTGCAACATTGAAGTCCGAGTCGACCCAATCATCATTCGTCGCCAGGGCATTGTTCGGGTTGTTGGTGGCAGCTTCGTCCTGCCAGGTGATACCGAGCGCATCCGGCCCAACCGTCACCGTCAGCGGCACCTCAATGACGAATCGGTTACTGGTGACATTCGACTTATCAAACTCCAGCGCTGCAATACCGAAGTCCTTCCCAGTTACATCGGTGTATCGAGCGTCACTGGAGAACAAGTAGTTGCCGTTTGCATCAGTCGTCGCCGTTCCAACCGCAGGTCCGTCGGGAATTCCATCGTTGTCGGCATCCTCAAAGAGGAGCACAGTTGCTCCAGCGATCGGAGCTTCACCTGGGTCTTGAATGCCATCTTTGTCAGTGTCCACCCAAAGGCGGTTGCCGATTTCTACGGGCGCACGATCACACATTGCGTCCACATCACCCATCGAATTGATTTTTCCGAAATTTGCTGGCGAACTCCCCAGGCCGGTGTTTTGGTTCAATTCCACGTCGAGTGCGCCGCGCAACGCTCCAGTTCGATTGTCGAACGCGTTGACTCCCCCGGTTCCCGTGTTGAGATTGATGAAGTTCCCATTTGAGTTCATCGTCTGCGGGTCGGTGGTCGTTCCAATGATCGGCCAACCGCCGAGTTGCACCGCGCCACCATTGCCGGCTTCCCATCCACCGTCACCTTGCCGCTCGGCCCAATAGAACTCGTCACCGGCCGGGTCGTTCGAGGGATTCGTTGCGGGCACTTCCGGTCCAGCGGTGAGACCACCACAGGTCAGGCCTGACTCTTCAATCCATGGAGCTGCCGTCGATGTGCGGCACACCCTGCGCAAGGTGGCGTTCTGCGTCGTACTCCCTGCCGGCAGGAAATTTCCGGTATCGGCCTCCGGGACTGTGATCATGTCTTGTTGGCGATCGCGGTAGGACAGCACCATCGCGTTGTCGCCGTCGAAGGAGATATCCGAAATTGAATATTGAGGCGGAAGGGTCAGGCCGGGGCATTGGACAAATTCGCCGATGAAAATAATGAACATGATTGAGCACGCTGCTCCGTTTCTCCAATATCGCGCTTGAGTGAGTGCCGTTTGGCCCGGGCTAGCCGGGGTGTATACGGTGTCGTCGTCGGGCATCCCTCCATCGAACACCAAGGTCCAGGCGGTCCCTGAGAGCGACCAGACGTACGAGTGGAGATCGCTGTTGCCTCCAGTTGATTCTCCGGTGCACACGCCACCCAGGTGAATGATTCCTTCAGCAGTTTCGCCAAGTCCCATCACACGCAAGTCCCCGACCGTGGGGCAGTTCGCTGGGCGAGCGGGAGGTGCGATATCTGTGATCGTGCCTGTGGTCAATGGTCCGGCGGTCGGAAGCGCGTACACATGGCGGTTTGCGAGGTTCGACACGTACAGGAGAGTTCCGTCATTGCTCAGTTCAAGGTCGCCGAGAGCAACTTTGCCTGCATCGGTCTTGCCAGCGGCATCGACTCGAGCGGCGGCGTTGCTGGCGAACGCATGGTTGTTCGCACCTGCGGTGCCCGCTCCGTAAATGGCGTTCAGATCCGCAAAGGTCGTAATGACATTGGTACCGAGATCGGTCGCATAAATCGCGCCAGTTCCACCGGGGCCAAAGATCGCCCCGGCCTTGAAGAAGGCCGATGAAAATACGCGGTTGTTGTCAACGTCCGCTGCAATTCCAAATACCGTCCCGACCTGGTTCTGGTTCGCAAGCACACCGGTGGAGTCTGCGAGATAGTCGGGTCCGGGTCCGCTGTTGGTCCATGTGGCGGTGGGGTTCCCATCGGGGTCTGACATTGCGTACCACGGGAACGTCTTGATGCTCCGATAATTGCCTGCTCCATAGGAGTGCGAGGTGAAGCACGAAACGAACACGTCGGGATTGTCTTGACAGAACTCGCTCGGGCGGTTGAGCCCGATGGAGACCGAGCCTGGAACCGTGTTGACAAAAGCAACTTGGGTGACGCCGGCAGCGCCATCTTGATACGTCCCGGGAGGTGTGACCTCAACTCGGCAGGGAGAGCCGGGTGCAGCAAGTACGTAGTCGCCGGCGCCGTCTTGGGCGGTTGTCGAGACCACGGCTTGCGTGTCGTCTACTGTGCCGACGGTGTTGTCCGCTCCCGAATCGGTGACGCAGACCGCAGCAACCGTTGCGCCAGCGACCTTCTTGTCCAGTGCCGGGAAGGCCGCGTCCTCGGTTGTATTCCGTTGGCCGTTGGCATTGAAGTCTTGGAATACGGTAACGGTGAGCGCACCAGACGTCGTTGGCGCGGCTTGAGCGGCACGGCTCGGCACAACCACGGATACCCCGAGCGCTGCGAGTGCTGTTGCCGCAGAGATGCTGAGCGCCTTAGCCGACTTACTCGTTCTGATGAGTCTGGCGGTGTGACTAGTCATTCGAAGATTCCTTCATTCCTGCCGGTTTGAGATGGATGCGCTGTGCGAGGACAAGACACAGGACGAGGCGATGTTATGACGACGACATCCGATAATCGCGGATGGGTTGCGGTCTGGTTGCGCTGGCTGGGCGATGATCTGCACAATGCGGCCACTAGGGTCGAACTCGTGTGGCGGTTGCGATTTGCGTTTCTGATCAGTTGTTTCATCCTCAACGCGTGTGGTGGAGACAGCACCGGCAAAACCGGCACCACCACCTCGGCAGACCGGCCCGTGCGCGCCGCGACGATTCTCCACATTCCGAAGCAGTTCCGGACGATCCAGACCGCGGTCGATGCTTCCATTCCCGGCGACATCATCCAGGTCGCGGCAGGCGTCTACAAGGAGGCCGTGACGATTGAGACCCCGTCAATCACAGTCCGCGGCGAGGATCGCAACGAGGTCATCCTCGACGGTTCCTTCAAGAAGGACAACGGGATTTTTGTCGCGGCCGATGACGTCGTGCTCGAGAACCTGACGGTCCGCAACTACACCGTCAACGGCGTATTCGTCACCGGAAACGGAGATCCTGACAACCCTCCCGGCACTGACACCGCCAGCACAACCCGGCGGCACTACCGGATGAGCTATCTCACGGCGCATAACAACGGCCTGTACGGGCTCTACGCGTTTGGCGCTCAGGACGGTGTGATCGAGCATGTGTACACATCTGCGAACCCAGACTCGGGTATCTATGTGGGTCAGTGCAATCCCTGCCGCACGCTCGTGCGCGATGCAACGGCGGAACACAATTCGATTGGATTCGAGACAACGAACGCGGGCGGCGACTTCGCCGTCATCGAATCGAACTTCTCTCACAACCGGATCGGAGCAACGTTGACCTCGCAGACGGCGGAGATGTTGGCTCCCCAGTCTGGTGTGACCGACTTCGTGGGCAACGTGCTCGCGGCCAATCAAGACCCTGATTCCCCCCAAACGAGCGGCGCCTTCGGTGTCGGGCTGGCGATCGCAGGCGGGAATGGGAACCGTGTCACGCGCAACCTCATCCGGAACAACAACTCGGCGGGGCTCGTCGTCACCGATATCGATGGCTTTGCGCCTTCAAGGAACTGCGTTGAAGAGAACCAGTTCGCGGCGAACGGCATCGATCTCGCAATGCGGTTGAGCGGGACGAAACCCTTCGATGGCAAGACCAACGGATTCCAGGCGAATACCTTCACGACCTCCGATCCAGCCAATATCGAAACGGCGTATCCGTGTGGGGCTGTCGGGCCGGGAGCGACCCTCGCTCGTTCCGCGCCCGGCACCCAACCACCAAGCGCCGATTGGCGGAAAATCGCCGCTCCCCCTGCGCAGCCGAACATGCCACCACCGCCAGCGGGCAAACGGGTGCCCGCGAAAGGTCAGGCAACCACCCTCGACCTGAGCACGATCACGACCCCGAGCAACTAAAGCTCGAATGGGCCCTTACCCATCTGTTCGCGAATTGGCACCACCGGTGGATTGACGAGGGTGCGTCGTTGCCAGTTCGCACCGTCAACCGCGAGGGTCTGGCCGGAGATGAACTGAGCGAAGTGCGACGCGAGGAATGTCGCGGCCCATCCAAGTTCACGCGGTTGGCCGACCCGGAGCGCCGGCTGGCACGCGTCTTTGTCATGTGTGCTGGCAAGGTTCGCCTTGATGTCGGCGGTCATGTCTTCGTGCGGCATCAGGCCCGGCACCAAGCAATTGACTTGAATCCCATACGGTCCCCATTCGACCGCCAGGGATTCGGTCAAGTTCTTCACCCCCGCCTTTGCGGCGGAGGAGTGCACGAAACCGGGGCCACCGGTCCATGCGTAGGACGCTCCAATGTTGATGATGGAGGCAGGTGTGCCCGCGCCGAGGTGGCGCCGACCGAATTCTCTGGAACACAAAAACGTTCCATTGAGCGTGATGTCAACCACGGTCCGCCATGCGTTCGGCGACATGTCTTCGGCAGGCACCGGAAAATTCGCCGCCGCATTGTTAACGAGCACACGCGGTAATGCGAAATGTTCCTCGGCCTGATCGAACGCGTGGGCGATCGACTCCGGCTGTCGAATATCGCACTCGACCGCCAGCACGTCCGCTCCGATGGCGCTCAAGACCTCGACCCCTGCATCAAGATGTTCCGGCTTGCGGCTTGCAATCACAATCGCCGCACCGAGCCGCGCGAACTCAGACCCGATCGCGAGTCCGAGTCCTGTTCCGCCGCCCGTGATGAACACCGTCTCTCCCGCGAAGGCATCGTCTCGAAGTGCGCACTCCCCTGTCGCGGGCGCTGGCGGAATTCCAATCAGTTCGGACATCTCAGCTCCCTCGATAGTTGGGGGCTCGGTCTTCCGCGCGAGCAGCACGGAACTCTGCGAAGTCTTCACTCTTGTTCACCATCGTTTGGTAGATGAGTTCGTCATCCATTGATGTGGCGATCGTTGGTCGGCTCAGGTGGGCGATCACTCGCCGCGCCAATTTCATGCTCGCCATTGGTGCCGCCGCGATCTTCTCGGCCATTTCTCGCGCGGTGGTATCGAGGTCTGCGCTGGCCACCACCCGGCTCACGATTCCGTGCGTGAGCGCCTCACTCGCAGTGAGTCGACGCCCAGTGAGCACCATGTCGGAGACAAGCCCGTGCCCGCACATTTCATAGAGCACCGCGACACCGCCCGTGTCGGGGATCACCCCGTGCGTCAGTTCGGGCAGCATGAACTTCGCGTCCTCAGAACAAATGCGGATATCGCACATCAACGCTCGTTGAAAGGAACCGCCGAGCGCCCATCCTTGTATTGCGACGATGACCGGCGCGTTGATATCCCAGAGTTGCTGGATGCCGCGATGGCCGCGCACCATGAGCTCGTGATGGGTCATCTCCGTCTTGTTCGTGCCGATCGACCCAACATCTCGACCCGAAGACCATGAAGGTCCCTCGCCGCGCCAGATGATCGCCCGAATGTCATTGCGACCAGAAAGCTCCGCAAGCGCCGCAAACAATTCAGCGTCCATAGAGTCGTCGAAGGCATTGTGCTTTTCGGGGTTGTCATTCGTCAGGGTTGCGATCGCTCCCGTGATTTCGAGATGCACCTGGCCTGCCATGTCATTTCCCTCCTGCGATTGTTGTCATCTGCGCCACCGAAGCGACATCTGTTCCGGGTGGCAGCTCGATCGTTGGGCGTCCGTGCTTGGTGTAGTCGATCGATACCGCTCCGAGCGCTTGCGCCTCTGCCTCGAATCGGTACAACACGCCGTCATTCCGTCCGACCCAGTAGATCGTGTGGGTTCCAAACTGAAATACGTCACACGTATGCGCACCAACGCGGGCACTTCGCAGAAATTGCACGCTGCCCTTTTGGGTGAGGAGGGTGGGGTTCTCCGCTCGAGTCGCAGCGCCTGCGTTGATGAACTGAAGTAGCAGATGGAGGGGCACTGTCTTCGGGCTCGGCACTGTGGCGCCATACGCGAACCTGGGTAGCCCGTTTTCGGCGAACTGTTGCTGTTGTTCGGACGTGGTCGGCATGATGATGGTCGGGTTGTTCCCGCTATGCCACCAAATAGGGAGCGTTTGTTTCGGGCGACCGTCCGAGAAGGTGAACGTGATCTGCGCTTCGCCGGTCGAGCCGACTGAATCACTCCAGTCGATCAACCCGCTCATCGCGATTCCATTTCCACCGGCCTCGTTTTCGACTCGCGCGCGGAAATGAGCACCACCGAGTTCGGTGTTCTTCGCGAGACTGGAAGCGAGCCTGTTGAGTTCTTGGCGAGTCGGCACGCGGCTCGCGTCCGCTGATTGCGCGGACGAAGCACTCTTCGCATCGGACGCGGCATCATCAGTGCACCCGGCGCTCACCAACACTGCCGAGAGACACACCACAGCAGTCGCGGCGAGCTGTCGGCGGCTCCCCACAATTACGCCGTTCGCCATCGATCGAGTGCGGCCGCGACCTCCGCAATTGCGGTGACTTCCTCGGGTGCACTCGCGCGGGGATCGCGTGCGGCGCGGTGCTCTGAGAGCGCCTCAATTGACCGACCTGTCGGAAGGGTTGGCTCGGAATCTTCGACCCCGTTCAACGTCAGACTCGCTGAACTGACCAACTCTTCTGCGAGGAAGTCGCGGGCCGAGTCTTGTACGCGCAGGAAGGCACCAGCTGCGTCACGAGCGCTCGCTCCCCAGTGATCAGGTGCTGCGCCGGGAGCGGCAGCGACCGCACGCCAGCCATTCCACTCGGCATCTTCAAGCTGAGCGACGGCCCACAAGGTCGCGGACGCAACCGTGGCATCGCTCACGAGGCCATTCACATTGATCGAGAAGATCTTGTCGTGCCACAAGGCCGCGCCGAGGTCAAGCGGGTCGACACTCGCGATATCGAGCTCGAGGCCGACCATTTCTTCAAAGTCGAGGTCCGCGATCCAGGCGATCGCCCCGCCGACGGTACCGAGCAGGCTGCCTGTAATGCGAAGGCTGCATTCAATCTCGATTTCCTGAGCCAGCGCGTATGCGAGCATCGCGTTGATTGCGTCGGCGAGGGCATCGAGGGCTCGCGGGACGTCGACTCCGAGCGGAGCGGTCTCCTTCGAAAGGTCAATGCGGAGCGTCTTTGCGCCGAGCACGCCAGCACAGTCGACCGCGGTAATGAGGTCGGCGATCGCTGCCCGCCTGGTTGGAGCATCTGAGGCCGTCAACCATGCGTGGCGCGAAAAGCCCGCAGGGGGCCCGACCCACACCGCACCGAAGGTGGTGCCGATACTGTCCGCAGCTTCGCGCCATGCGTGCGCGGATTCGGCGAGGGTCTCGACCGATGCTTCACGGTCCGTTGCTGTATCGAGCCCGATGCACAGCCCTGCAGCACCACTCCCCTTCAAGTGTTCAAGGCGCGCAAGCGGGTCGAGGGTGGCGTCGGGAACAGCGACGAGGAATTGATCGACGAGGCGTGGTTCAAGTTTCGGCATGGGCCAGAGACTACGTGGACGCCCCGAAAGGCGCCCACGTCAGCCTCCTCGAATTGCGCGTGCTGCCCCTACGGGTGAATATCCACCGAACCAGTGAGGTGCTTGAACGGCAGTTTCAAGACCGGAGGCGTCACGGTCATGTCGACCTCTAAACACTCGACGTCGAAGCTCATTTTCAGCGTCGGGACCGAACCAGCCGTCACGTACCAAACCGGGTCGTGCGTATCCGCGAGGTTTGCCGTAATTGCATCGATGGTCACCGTGCCGGTCGCCGCAAAGCAGTATGCGCTTGCGACAACAGGGTTGACGGCAATATCCGTCGCGCGGAAATCTCGCTCGACTAAGAGGGTCACGCCCGTCGGGGGGAGGGTCATCTGATCGATTGTGTACGTACCCGGAGCGAAGGGCCGCGCTTCACCATTGCGTGAGAGCGTCACTGCCAGCTTCGTGCCCGCCGTTGGGTGATACTTCTCGTACGCGATCGGGTCGGGGGCAGTTTCCCCGGCTGTCGCCCAAAGCTTGGTGCTCGAACCACCCATGGCGTGGGGTGACCCGAAGGTCGCTTCGCCGGCGATGACGCGAGTTGCGGGCCCCGCCAACGTGGTGGTTTTGCCGCCAGATACGGGCGCACCGGCTTCACCAGTGAGGGTGATACTCCCAGGCGGGAATACTGGATCCCCGGGAACCGGACACCCAGTCAGGCCGACCCCGAGCAGTAGAAATGACGCGATTTTGAGATTCTTCACAAGCCCATCCGATCTCATTATGTGTTTCTATTGACCCCAAATGCTACGTGATGTGACAATCGGTTACAAGTTGTGTTCCGAGATGATTTCCGTCACTTCGCCACGAACAGCTTCCAATTGGGCTTTTCCGAGGCTGACGAGTTCGTTTCCACGCGTGACCTTCGTGGTGAGCTCATCGAGGGGGACCGAGCCACGTTCGAGTTCCTCCACGATGGCAGACAATTCGCTCATGGTGTCTTCGAATTTCGGTTCGCTCATGATGCCGTTACCTCCGTCACAGTTGCAGCGACGTGCCCGTCGCTGAGTTCCATCTTCAATCCCGCCCCGCGCTCGACGCCAGCAATACTCGTCACCACAATGCCGCGGGCGTCCCGGATGACAGCGAATCCTTGTTCGAGGATGCGCCGCGGATCAGCGAGGGCTATTAAGCGTCCGAAACCATCGAGGTCGCGGGTTCTCCGCTCGAGCATCCCGCTGGCGGCGACCCTGATCATCTGTTCCACTCGTTCGAGCCGAAGCTGTGGACGCTCAATCGCACGCAGCGCCGCTGCGCCAAGACGCGAACGGGCTTCGTTGAACACCGAAGCGGAGCGTTCGCGTGCCTGCACCAGAAATGCTGCGACGGCCGTCGGTGTTTTGAAACTCGCAAACGCGACCTCGTCAGCAACTGAGGTATCGACCTCATGCCCGATCCCGACAATCACGGGCACCTGGCACGTCGCAATTGCACGCGCCACTCGCTCATCATCAAAGGTGGACAGATCCGAGGTTGACCCTCCGCCGCGCACAATCACAATCGCATCAGGTCGCGCTGAGGAGCGGGAAGCCGAGTCGATCGCCACTGCAATCTGTTCCGCTGCTCCACGACCCTGCATTGCCGTATCACGCGTGCTGATATGAAACGCCCATCCCGACTCGCGTAGCTCGGCCAGAAAGTCCTCATGCGCTGCGCTTCCGACCGAGGTAATCAATGCAATGCGCGTCACGAGCGCCGGGAGCAGAAACACCCGGTTCGCATGCAGCAGTCCTTCGGTTTCCAAGGCTCGCAGAAGTTCGGTGCGACGAAGTGCCTTGACCCCAGCCGTGAACTCGGCGTCGAGTGCCGTCATCTCGAAGGTCAGTCGCCCGGTGCCCGCGAAAATTTTCGGTCGGCCGCCGATGCGCACCTCGACCCCCTCGGCAAAAAGGTCGGCACGGGACTTCAAAAGCGCGTCGACTCCGCGACGATTCCACGACAGCAGCGAACACGACAACGTGCCTTTTGGGTTGCCGCGATCATCGCGCTCCACCAAGTCGAAATACTGATGCCCATTGCGGTGGTCGCGAAGCTTGACCACCTCGCCGCGCACCCAGACCGTAGGCGGCAACATCTCTTTGAATATGCGATTGAAGAGCTCGCACAGTTCAGTCACCGAAAAATCGGGAAGCCCTTCACCGGGCTCGAATTCGAGGGCGCTCGTCATCTCGCGCAAACCGTAGCGTCGAAGGCGCGCTCCCCCATTACGATCCGCCCATGCCCACCCACGCACAGACCCCAATCGGCTTGACGGTCGAGCGTGAAGAGACCTTGTTGGACCATCTCGACGCTGTCGAATCGATCATCGATGCGCTCGACACGCGGGCGGGCGTCGTCCTTGTCTCCTCCTACGAATACCCGGGGCGCTACACGCGCTGGGATATCGGCTTCGTCGATCCTCCGCTCCGCATAACGAGCCGCGATCGCGGCCTGAACATCGACGCGCTCAATGAGCGGGGGCGCGTGCTCTTGCCCGCCTGCCAAACGGCTCTGGAACGGTGTGCGGAGGTCGCGAATCTCCACGTCGCTGACGGCGCCATGCGCGTGGACGTCGTTGAACCGGCGCCGGTGACCGATGAATCGCAGCGCAGTCGCCGACCGTCGGTCTTCTCAATCCTTCGAGCCTTGCTTGCTGCCTTCCGCCTTGAGGACGATCCCCACCTCGGCTTCTACGGAGCGTTCGGCTACGACCTGGCATTCCAATTCGACCCGGTCGATCTCGTCATCCCCCGCGACGAGAACCAACGCGACCTTGTGCTGTACATCCCCGACTCCATCGTGGTCGTTGACCGCCAACGCAGCATCGCGAAACGAGTCGACTACGAATTCACATTTGGAGGAGTCTCCACCTCCGGCTTGGCGCGTACCACTCCCGCTGTTGCGTTCGAACCGACGCATGAAGTCGCGCGTTCGCGAGATATGGAACCCGGCGGGTATGCAGCCCTCGTGGATGAAGCGAAGAGCTGGTTTCGCCGCGGCGCCCTATTCGAAGTGGTCCCTGGCCAAACGCTCTACGAGGCATGCCCCGATCTTCCTTCCGAAGTGTTCCGCCGCCTGCGAACCCGCAATCCCGCCCCGTATGGCGCATTCCTCAACCTCGGCGATTCCGAATACCTCGTGGGTGCGTCACCAGAGATGTTCTTGCGCTGTGACGGCCGCCGTATCGAAACCTGTCCGATCTCTGGGACGATCGCGCGCGGTGATGATGCGCTCGGCGACGCCGAACAAATCCTGAAACTTCTCAGCTCCGGAAAAGAACACGCGGAACTCACCATGTGCACCGATGTGGACCGAAATGACAAGAGCCGTATTTGCGAACCGGGTTCGGTGCAGGTCATTGGTCGACGGCAACTCGAGCTGTATTCGCGACTCATTCACACCGTCGATCATGTGGAAGGAATCTTGCGCGAGGAGTACGACGCGCTCGATGCGTTCCTGTCCCACGCGTGGGCAGTCACCGTCACCGGCGCACCGAAACTTTGGGCCATGCGATTCATCGAACAGCACGAACGCTCCCCTCGCCATTGGTACGGAGGCGCGCTTGGCTTCATCGGCTTCAACGGCACGATGAACACGGGCCTGACGTTGAGAACGATTCGCATCAAGAACGGCATCGGCGAGATTCGAGTGGGGGCAACCTTGTTGATCGACTCGGACCCTGACGCGGAAGAACAGGAAACCGAGTTGAAGGCGGCAGCAATTGTGGATGCCGTTCGCAGGCCCGACAGCGCACCCGCAGAAATGGTCGCGAGACCGGCACGCGTCGGTGACGGCAAACGCGTCCTGCTCATTGATCACGAAGACAGTTTCGTCAACACCCTCGCCGGATACTTCCGGCGCGAGGGAGCCGACGTGGTCACGATTCGAGTGCATGAACACGATGCCGTCCGTGAGGCGATTGAGAGCGGGAGCTTCGACCTCGTCGTTTTATCTCCTGGCCCCGGCTCGCCGGAAGAGTTCAACATGCGTGCAACGATCGACGCGATCCTTGCCGCGGATCTTCCAATCTTCGGTGTGTGCCTCGGGCTACAAGGGCTCGCGGAATACTTCGGTGCGAGGCTTTCGATCTTGGATCACCCAATGCACGGCCGCGCGTCTGAGGTCGAGGTGCTTGGAGGGCAACTCTTTACGGGCCTTCCTCGCCGATTCGAAGCGGGTCGGTATCACTCTCTGTATGCCGAGCGCTCGACAGTGAAATCGCCCTTGAATGTGACGGCGGTATCCGACGACGGGATCGTGATGGCCATCGAACACGAGACGTTGCCGATCGCTGCGGTGCAATTTCACCCCGAATCGATCATGACCTTGAAGGATGATGTTGGGCACTCGCTGATCGCGAACGCCCTCACCGCCTTGCATAGGGGTGGTGCCCAGTGACTCAAGATCGCGTGCTGCAGCCGGTATGGGATTTTCTTCGGAATACCCTCGGCGGTTTTCTCGGAACCCCGGGATTCTTGCTGACGGCCGTCGTCATCGGGATCTACGCCCCCGGTCTTTTCTTCTCCGCTATCGATGTTTGGGTTACGAAGCGATTGACCTGGAAGCAATGCGGAGCGGTGTACTGGCGCGCGATGAAGTGGTACGGCACCGTCTATTTGGTCGCGTTGCCGGTATTCATTTTCGTACCCATGCCGTTCTCATTCGACATTCCCGTCGCGGCGCCCACCGTCGGAGAATTCCTTCGAGACCTGATCCTGTATTTCCTGGTCGGCGACTTCTTTTCCTATTGGTGGCATCGCATCGAGCACCAGAACACGTGGTACGCGAAACGGGTCCACCGTGTTCACCACACCGATGTCCCTCCGCTCACCATTTGGACCGCAATGGTGGTCCACCCGGTCGAAGGTGTTTCCGTGTTTTTCTTCTTCCACATATACGGAATTGTGTTCCCAATTCACCCGCTCACCTTCGCCGTTGCCGCGTTCGCCGTGACCGCGGTCACGATGATCACTCATTGCGGATACAAGCTGCCGGTATACGACCTGTTCTTCGCGCACGCAGCAGGTCACGACGTGCACCATACGAACCGGAGGCCCACCAATATCTCCGTGGTCCTCACCCTCTGCGACCGCCTATTCGGCACCTACCAACGGGCACGCTACGGACCCACTCAAGAGCGGGCTCGACAAGTTCCAATTCCGAACGCCTGATCGATGGCAGCCTGTTTGACACCTGCTGCCTCGGGAGTTTCGGAACCGAAGTAGCTACGAGTGTGCGCGCTCAGGCGGCCAGTTCACAGTTATCAGGGGCGGGGACACATGCGGTGTCTGTGCAGAGGTCGAATGTGCCGGTGGATGACCAATCGAAGTACGCCCGCTGCCCGTTGCACGAGGTCGCCAGAGTCTTGAATCCAAGTCCCGAGAGTCCTTTGATGGCAACGCAACCCGAATCAAACCCTTGGACGTACCCGTTCGTTGGCGGGTTCGAGAGGAAACTGACATCGGAAACTGACCAACATCCATATGACACCGCACAGCCGTAGTGACTGTTCACTGCACGCTCCGCAGGCGAATGGCATGTGCACGCCGCCAGCGACGCGCCGGCGACGCTGAGAATGACCAGGCGCCGCAGCGCACGAATCACGAGAGTCGCCCTATTTACTTCGAGGGCTGAACGCCGGGAAGGAGCTTGCTGTACACCGCACGCTCCCACTCACCGATCGACGGCTGAAAACCGAGGCGTACAACCATGAGGTCTTCACTCGGAATCATGGACACCTTCATGCCGAGCGCGCCCGAGAATTCAATGAGGTCTCGTGGGGCGTCCGGGTTCCACATGCGATTTCGGTACTCACCCGAGGCCGAGTCGGTGTACCAATCGCCGAGATTCAGGCGGACACCGAGTCCGTAGGAGGGTTGGGCATCAGTCCCAGCTTTCATCGCCGCGATGTAGTCGGGCGAGAGCACCTGCACGCCTTTCCACTGACCGTCGCTCAGCACCAATTGGCCGAGGCGCGCAGCGAAGAGGCCGCTCCCTTGGAGCCATGACCAGCCGTGAGTGTGCCACGCAGCGTCCCGCTCCCAATTCCAGTCGCTTCGAGAGATTCCAACCTTGTCGAACACCTCACTCGTCGCAAAGGCTTGGAAGTCTTGGCCGACCGCGATCTTCGTAATTTCAGTCAGCAGTGTGAATGTGGTCTGCGAATACGCCCAGGTTGTACCGGGTTGGGCAACCACGGGAAGCGAAAGCGCCTGAGCAACCTCATCCCCACCGCCCGCGAGCACATCGCCGAGCCAGGAGAACTGAAGGCCGGAGGTGTCATTCAACAGCTCGCGAATCGTGATCGCGCCGTGTGCCGCGTCGGCGTTCGGGAAGAACTTCGCAACGGTGTCATCGAGCGACAGTTTGCCGAGCGTGATTGCTCGACCGACGACAAGGGAGGTGATTGATTTCGTCAACGAGAAATACTCGGCCTTGTCGTTGTAGGAGCCTTGCGAATCTCCAACGGTCTGGCCGACCAGACATCCATGACGGTAGATGCGGAAGGAGTGGGACGTGTCCCGCGCCATCATCTGGACGACGGCCCCGACAATCACCGGGTCCATGCCAACGTCGGCAGGGTTCACGGCAGTGAAGTCGCTGCCAGCGCCCGGCAACGCGCAGTGGCGCTGGGTTCCCTCTGGCACGGCAGTTGCTGGAGGCGGCGTTGCCACGTCTCCGCAAGCAGCTGCGAGTGCCGCTACAGCGGCGGCGGCGATAAATGTCTGAATTGATCGTTTCATGGTGTGATTCTTCCACTATTCGTGAGGGGCATGCCAAATTGTGCCACCTTTCGTAATAATGGACTGCCGGGCAGGCCATTTCGTTGCATCCGACGCGGAAATTCTGGCTTCCCCTCCTAATCTGCCCCGATGACATCTATCCCCACCGCCAGCGTTCAGGACATTCCGACCCGCACGGGCGTGCTCGTCGATGTCCGAGAACTCAACGAATGGAACGCTGGCCACGCGCCAGCTGCAATCCACCTTCCGCTTTCGGAGCTGACGCATCGGCACCAGGAGCTTGCTGAGCACGGCGAATTGCTCGTGATCTGCAAAGTCGGTGCGCGTTCAGCACGGGCCACCGAGTTTCTGATCAACTCGGGAATGGATGCGATCAACATCGAGGGTGGCATGTTGGCGTGGCAGGCCGCCGGTCTCGAAATGGTTTCTGAGAGCGGACAGGGCCCGACCGTCATTTGACACGCCGCACCTCACGAACCCGGTCGACTATCGCGTGGCGCGTCCGGCAAGTCCCGTGACGGGTGTCGGCGGCGCAATGCCTTCAGCGAGATCGGCAGCGGCTGCGGGCGTGCCCCAGTGGGCGATCAAAGGAATCGTGCCTGACCACCATGGACCATCAAGGTCCTCGGGCTCATCAACCGGATCACCAGCCCGCACCTTTGCGGAGCATTCATCCAGGGGAACTGCAAGCACGAGGGTTTGAGCGATCTCCTTCGGTGTCGGTGGGCGCATGTACTCCCAGTTCTGAATGATGTGATTTGAAATCACGCGCAAGGCCTCGAGGTGCGCTGGACCTTCCACGACATCTGCGCAACCGCGAATCACAACCGATCGATAGTTCATCGAATTATTGAAGGCGCTCCGTGCGATCACGAGGCCATCGAGGAGCGTGATCGTGACGCACACCTCGGCGCCCTGTGCATGGCGCAACATGCTGTTCGCAACGGAGCCATGGAGGTAAATGTGCGTGGCATCTCGTCCATACGCCATCGGGAGCACGATGGGGCCGTCAGGAGTATTCACACCCACATGTGCAACCAGCCCGGCATCGATAATGGCGAGGATCCTGTCTCTCTCGTACTCGGCGCGCAGGGCCTCGCGTTTCACGGTGGTTCGTGCACTTCGCGGCTGATCCATGCGTCGAGGCTATTGCTCGCGATCGCCAGCCGCCCAGCGAGTTGTAACGAGGCGTTCACAATCCGCTGACCAAGCCGAAATGAAGACTCCATATCCTTCGCCGCAGCAATTGTCGCACGGCGGAAACACCTACCATCTGAATCGATTACGACCGTGCGAAAGCGCGGATGGTTTCTCGACCCACGCGCCCTCGACAGCGCCCGAACCCCACTCACGACGCAGTAACAGCCACGACGGGACACACCATGGGACAACTTCTTCTCCAGGTCGGGGTAATACTCCTTGCCGCACGCATTGCAGGAGCCTTGTGTGAGCGCGTTGGTGTTCCGGCGCTCATTGGCGAAATCGGCGCGGGGGTCGTGCTCGGCAAGAGCGTGCTCGATTTCGTGCACGTTGGCGGGCACGGTGCCATCGCCTTCATGGCAGAGCTCGGAGCGATCTTCTTGCTGTTTGCAGTTGGCACGGAAACCGATGTGCAGGAGATGTTGCGCGTGGGGATGGCAGCCACCCGCGTTGCGATCGTCGGCGTGGTCGTGCCGATGCTGACGGGGTACGGCGTGGCGATTGCTGCAGGGTATTCCTGGTCCGTCGGCCTGTTCCTCGGCGGCGCGTTGTCAGCTACGAGCGTGGGCATCACCGCTCGAGTGTTCGGCGACATCCGTGCGCTGGGTACCTCCGAAGCTCGCGTGGTACTTGGAGCGGCAGTGATCGACGATGTGCTCGGGCTCATCATTCTCGCAATTGTGGTGCCGATCGCTGGAGGTGATTCAATCTCGGGGCTCGAGATCCTGAGCATCTCCGGCAAGGCACTCGCGTTTGTTGGCATTGGCGGCGGGCTCTGCGTGGTCACGGTGCCACGGATTATCGACTGGATCGATCATCGTCTTCATTCGCCGCAGATGTCTCTGATGCTCGGAATCGGCGGAGCGCTTTGCGGTGCTGCCGCAGCGCATGTGGTCGGACTCGCACCCATCGTTGGTGCGATGCTCGTGGGGCTCGGTGTTGCTGGCTCCCGCGATCGTGTCGCGATCTCGCGTGACCTCGAAGGGATTTCTGGACTATTCATCCCCATCTTCTTTGCCTCGATCGGCATTGGGGTCGACATCGGATCGTTCGTCTCGGCGAAAGTCCTTACATTGACCGCTGCCCTCTGTGTTGTCGCAGTACTGGGCAAGGTGGTCGGCGGTGTCGTCGCCGGAGTGGGGAACGATCGCCGTACCGTCGGCTGGGGCATGGTGCCCCGTGGCGAAGTTGGACTGATTTTCGCGAGCGTGGGACTCGCAAAAGGGGTTCTCTCCTCGGATCTTGCGGCCGCCGTTGTGGCGATGGTGCTCGTCACAACGATCGCCGCGCCTCCGATGCTCACGCGCCGCCTCAAGCAGCTTGGCTTCAGCGGACGCGAGGAATCGGGTGCACGCGATGGATCGACGACCCAAATCGCGTGGGATATGACCGAGACCAACACACTGGTGAGCGAGCTCAGCGCGGGGGAAACTCGGAGCCTCGACCTCCTCCAGAGCACAGGAACCCTTGAGCATGTGCTCCCCGAGATGGCGCGATATTTATCGCATCGTCGCCGCGATCAGGCGACCAGCCGGGCAATCTCATCTCATTTTCCAACGCTCGAACGCGTGAAGGATGTCGAGTCGAGCGATGCACTGCTTGCTGCCGTATACGTCGACGTGGCGGAGCACGTAGACGAAACCGCCGCGGCGAACCTCATGCGGCGCCTCGCACCGATCGAGGTTGCGGATCGTGTTGTCGCGGAGGCGTTCGACGCCAGGCAGATCGCCGAACTCGCTTCAACGCCCTACGGAGCAAACGAACGTCGGATCCATGCCCTGGCGGACCACGTGCAAAACCCTGACCGCCTCAGAGCCGCCGCGCTCTTGGCCTCCGCACTCGGAAGTGAAGAGGCGTGGTTCCAGGATTCGGTCGGCGCCGTGCGCGACGCAATTGCTCAAGAACTTGGCGCGGGCGAAATGAACGTGAAGCCCTCTGAGACGCGTCGCCAGTCCGCGATGCAGCATGCTGATCGTTCCGAGGTTCGTGAGCGACTCGAACATGCCCCACCGCACGTATTTTCCGCAGCGGATCCGGCGACGCTTGCTCGGCGATTGGAATTGCTGGAACCTCCACCGATGGGCGGCCGGTTTCGCGTGCAGGTCACCGAGGTCGGAGACGGATACGAGGTTGACGTGGTCACTCGCGACCGCCCCAAGTTGCTGGCGCGAATCACCCTCGAGTTCCACGAGCTCGACATGGAGATTCTCGAGATCCATGGAGCGACCTGGGGTGACGGGCTCGTGTACGACCGATTCAAGATTCAGGCTGCTGTCGCGCCGGATGCCGTGCAGATTCGCCGCCAACTTGAAGCGGCCGTCACAAGACGTCGTGTACGCGCAATTCCGCTGCCTGCGCTCGATATTTCCGTTTCGAACCTCGCCCATCCCTTCCTCACCGTCTTGCGGATCGACGCGGGACCATCGACTTCAACCGTCCCCGCGGTCGTTGGCGCGCTCGCGCGAAGCGGCATTGTCATCCATTCGATCGAAGTCACCCAGACCTCGGGGTCGGAGGACGCACGGACTCATTTGACGCTCGACATCGCCGGCGCTAATGGGCTGCGCCTCGACGAATCGGATATCCGCGCCGCATTCGCGGGCTGAACGCGACGTGCCGCAGGAAACACTCCTGTAATCCAAGGACACACTCCCGTAACACAGCGGCAGCGATCGCGAAACACTCCATCTCTAGGTTGCTCATGTCGGCCAATGACGCCCGACGCTCGCATTCCGAAATCAACCCAAAGGATGGACATGAAATCGATTGTTCGAACACCTTCGCCACCTGGAGCCTCGGCATCCAGCGCGGGTGCTCCCACACGAGCGTCCGGGAAACGCGTTCTGAGGAGAATGCCGCTTGCGGTAGCCCTCAGCTTCGCCGCGTTGTCATTGATCAGCCCCGCTGCAGGTGCCGCGAACGTTGACGACCCGACCACGCTCCTCGGCAAACAGGTCAGCTTGATGTGGGTGGTCATCGGGGCCGCGCTCGTGATCTTCATGCAGGCTGGATTCGCTCTCGTCGAAACTGGGTTTTGCCGAGCGAAGCACGCGGCCCACGTGATGTCCACGAACTTCGCCGTCTTCGGGCTTGGCATGGTGGGCTTCTTCCTCGTTGGATTCCCGCTCGCCTTCGGCGGGTTCTCATATTCGCCGATGGGGCTGGAAGCGCCCGTTGGCGAGGCCTTGCTCGGGAGTGGGGACTGGACCTTCCTCTACCAAGGCGGATGGGCCCTCAGTGGAATCGGCAAGGCAGCCTTGCCAGCCGTCGCCGGTTTCTTCCTGTACATGGTCGCCTTCATGGACACGACCGCGACGATCCCAACCGGGTCGATGGCGGAACGCTGGAAGTGGGGAAGCTTCTGCACGTGGGGAGTCTTCTGTGGCGCCCTCTACTACCCGCTGTTTGCAGCTTGGACCTGGGGCGGCGGATTTCTGTCAAAGACCTGGAGCTCCCTCGACCTTGGCGCGGGATATGCCGACTTCGCGGGCTCTGGCGTCGTACACGCAACCGGAGGTATGGCCGCACTTGCCGGTGCAATCGTTCTCGGACCGCGCATCGGAAAGTTCGGAGCTGATGGAAAACCGAAAGCCCTTCCCGGTCACCACATTCCAATGGCATTGCTCGGAACACTGATCCTGTTGTTCGGCTGGTTCGGTTTCAACGCCGCATCAACGTTCGCGGCGACCGACGTGCAATTCGCGACGGTGGCTCTCAACACCGGGCTCGCTGCCGGTTTCGGTGCCTTCGCCGGAATGTTGTGGATCACAAAGCGAACCGGCAAACCCGACCCAGGCATGATGGCGAACGGCATGTTGGCTGGGCTCGTTGGCGTTACCGCACCGTGCGCCTTCATCGCCCCATGGGCCGCAGCCGTAATCGGAGCAATCTGCGCAGTACTGGCGATCGAGTCGGTGTTCTTCTTCGAGCGGAAAATGAAGATCGACGACCCGGTCGGAGCGATCAGCGTGCACGGAGTCTGCGGCCTGTTCGGAGTATTGGCAGTCGGGATTTTCGCTGACGGTAGTTATGGCGCTGCATGGAACGGTTCTGCTGTCTCCGGCATCAAGGGAATCCTCTACGGAGAATGGGGACAACTCGGCGCTCAGGCGCTGGGGGTCCTGGTACTCCTCGCAGTGATCTTCCCGCTTGCCTTTGGATTCTTCAAGGCCCAAGACAAGATCAGCAAGGCCATGGGCAAGGGCGGTATCCGATCATCAGAAGAAGACGAGATCAATGGTCTCGACCTTCCTGAAATGGGTGTCTCCGCATACCCCGAATTCTCGTAAGGAGACCTGAATGAAACTCATTACAGCGATTATCAAACCGCACACACTGGACCGGGTGAAAGATGCTCTCAAAGCCGTGGAGGTCGGCGGCATGACCGTGACCGACGTCCGTGGCTACGGACGCCAAGGTGGACATACGGAGGTCTACCGAGGTGCCGAGTATCAACTCGAATTCGTCCCGAAGGTGCGGATCGACCTGATCGTGGCGGACGGAAACGTCGAGAAGACGGTCGCGGCCATCATGGAATCGGGTCGCACCGGGAAGATCGGTGACGGCAAGCTTTGGGTCGTCCCCGTGGAATATCTCGGGCGTATCCGCACGGGCGAAGTTGGTGATGAAGCCGTCTAGTCAGCCTTGAACACACGGTTGTCGAGGGGTACAGCGGGTTCGCCCGCTTACCCCTCGGTAACATCGGGAGTGATGCCAACACCACCGCCCTTTCATCGCCCGACCGCCCTCGACCGGCTCGCGCAGGAGTCCTTCGACGTTCTCGTCATCGGCGGTGGAATCACCGGCTGCGGGGTCGCATTCGACGCAGCGACACGAGGACTGAAGACCGCACTCGTTGAACGCGGCGACTTCGCGGCTGGCACTTCTTCAAAGTCCTCGAAGATGGTGCATGGTGGCCTGCGATACCTCCAGCAGAAAGAAATTGGGCTGGTCTACGAAGCCCTCCATGAACGACAGTTGCTGCTCAAGAACGCACCGCACCTCGTTACGTTGATTCCATTCCTGATTCCGAATGTGACCAAAGACGGGATCTTGAATCCGAAGCTTGCCCGGGCCCTCGGGATCGCGCTGTGGCTCTACGACCTGACCGGAGGGATTCGCACCGGCAAGTTGCACAAACGGATCTCCAAGGCGAAGACCCTCGAGATGTTGCCCATGCTCGAACCCGATCGGGTGGCGAGCGGATACCTTTATTACGACGCGACGGCCGACGATGCGCGGCTCACCCTCACCGTCGCGCGAAGCGCCGCGGAAGCGGGTGCCGCGGTTGCGAACTATTGCGCAGTCACCGAGCTGCTCACCGATGATGCAGGTGCGGTCATTGGAGCTCGGGTCGATAGCGGCGGGCGAATGATCGACATCCACGCCAAGGTCGTCGTGAACGCGGCGGGCGTGTGGTCCGACCAAATTCGCACGATGGCCGAGCCCGAAGCTCCAGAAACGATGAGGCCCGCGAAAGGCATTCACATCGCGGTGCCGTGGGAGAAGGTTCGCAACACCTGCGCAGCGGCAATCCCCGTCGGAGACGGTCGATCGATCTTCATCATTCGTTGGGATGACGTCGCCTACAGCGGCACCACCGACACTGAGTACGACGGGCCGCTCGACAATCCGCAGTGCACAGCAGCGGACATCGACTACCTCCTCGCCGCTCTGAATCGCGTGCACACGGAGACGTTCACACGGGCCGACGTGCTCGGGAGCTGGGCCGGGCTCCGACCGCTCTTGGCGGGTGACGGACATTCGACCAAGACTGCTGACCTGTCGCGTGGGCACAAGGTGCGAACGAGCAACTCGACGTTGATCACCATCACTGGGGGAAAGCTCACGACCTATCGCCGCATGGCCTCTGACACCGTCGATGCCGTCTGCGGACTCCTCGGTCGCAAGGCGCGGTGCGTCACGAAGCGTCGACCGTTGAGCGGAGCGGTCGATCCCACGCGTCTCACCACCAAAGGGCTCTCCCCGCATTTGGCGCACCGTTACGGGCGAGCGGGTGAGTCAGTCGCCGCGCTGACCGCCGACCCCGAAATGGCCTTGCCGCTCGTGCCCGGGCTTGCGTATTTGCGCGCTGAAGCGATTCATGCGGTGCGCCACGAAATGGCCCGCACCTTGGATGATGTGCTGACGCGCCGAACGCGTGCGCGTTTGCTCGACGCGGACGCGACCTGGCAAGCAGCACCGTCGGTTGCCGAGCTCATCGCACCCGAACTGGGTTGGGACACAACGCGCGTCAACGCGGAGATTCAATCGGTGCGCGCAAGTATCGCCGCCGATCAGGAACACGCCGGCCTCCCGCCTGTAGGAAACCCCGCATGAGCGTGAGCGAACACGAACTTCCACCCATTCCGTTTTCGGTCGAAGCAGCCGAGGTGAAACCGCGCATCGAGGATTCGGTTCTCGTGGATGGGCTTGTCGACGCGCTCCGAGCTGACGGCATCGAAGTCTCGACCTCGCTGGAGGAACGCACGAACGAGTCTCGTGATTGGTGGCCGCTTTCGATCGTCTGGGCACTCGACAACACGACTGGGGCCCGGGCGGGCGCGATCGTTCGGCCAAAGAACACCGAAGAGGTTTCTGTCGTGTTGCGTCGCTGTAACGAAACGCGAACGCCGGTCGTTGCTGCGGGTGGTCGCAGCGGAGTCAGTGGTGGCGTGGTACCCGTGCAGGGCGGTGTGCTCCTTGATTTGCGCGCGCTCGAAGGTGTGATCGATGTCGACACGACCTCGATGATCCTCGATGTTCGTGCGGGTACCTTCGGCGACGATCTCGAAGCCACGCTGCAGTCAGAGCATGGCGTAACCGTCGGGCATTGGCCACAATCGATGTCGCTCGCGACCGTTGGCGGATGGTTGGCGTGTCGCGGTGCAGGTCAGCTCTCGACCCGTTACGGAAAAATCGAAGACATCGTTCTTGGCCTCGATGTCGTGCTGGCAAACGGCGAAAT
>JBARPG010000270.1:0-3144 GCA_049642885.1 Acidimicrobiia bacterium
CCCGCGGGCGCGCAGCCGCAATCAGGTTCGGACTCGAGCTCGAGTGATGCACCCGCAGACAGTTCGAATGATTCGACTCTGCCCGCGGCTCCGCGTGGAGCGCTGGCGAGGACGGGATCCGAATCGACCGCATGGTTGTGGTCTGGTCTCGCACTGTTGTTTGGTGGTGCAACGATGGTCGGAACCTCGAGCGCCGCGCGGCGCCGACTCGCACCGCTCCGCAGGCGGTGACGCCGACGTCCCCCGGCATAAAAGGGATATATCTCCTCTGTGCTTCGGACCTCGCGAACGCGGGTTGTCATACGCCGGTATTCGCAGCACCTGCAGATCTGCCCTTTGAGCAGCCAAAACTCCGAGCTGCTGGCGTCCGGTGTCCGTGCGCGTATGACAAACCCAGAACGCGATGCCCGATACTCAGCGGAGTCGAAACCCGGCAGGCGAGTTAGCACCCAGCAGTTCGCGAAACGAACTCGACGACGGCGTGGTTGAAGACATCATTCTTGTCACCCGCGACCATGTGCCCCGCGTTGGCGATATCCACGAATTCCGCGTGAGGAACAAGTTCTAAGAACTCGTTGGCGCCCTCTTCGCTGAGGAGGTCACTCATGCGACCGCGCACCAACAGCGACGGAATCGAAATGTTCCGGGCCGCATCTTGCAGGCGCCCGGTGCCCGTCAAGGACGATCGAGTTTCATCAGGAGAGCCGAAGCGCCCGCTTAAGAAACGAGGATCCCAATGCCAGACCCATCGGCCGTCAGCGCGCTGGCGCAAGTTCTTCTTGAGACCGTCGAGGTTCTTCGGCCTGGGTCGGTGTGGGTTGTACGCGGCAATGACATCAGCAACCTCTTCAAGCGAGGCGAAGCCATCGAGGTTGGAGGTCATGAACGCGCCGATGCGGCTGATTCCGTCGACTTCCATTCGTGGCGCAACATCCACCAGTACGAGAGCGGTCGCGATCGGCGGACCTTCCATCTCTCCAATTGCAACCAGCGAAGAAATGCCACCGAGTGATGCCCCAACGAAGGTCGCGGGGTGGGGGAGCGCTTCGCCGATGACACGAATGTCGCGAGCGAATGCGTCAAGCGTGTAGTCACCGTCGCGTGCCCAATCACTATCACCGTGACCGCGCAGGTCAATTGCATAGACATGGAACTGTTCGCTCAAGGATTCGAGTGTGCTGCCCCACGCGTGTCGTGTCTGCCCTCCGCCGTGCAGCAGGACGACGGGATGATTACTCGGATCGCCCGCAACATCGGCGGCAAGAGTCAAACCGTCTGCTGCGACAAGCCTGATGTTCTCCACGTCGGTATCCAATCGTGAGCGAGAAACGGCGATCTTAGGCCCGAGCACTCACCCAGGAAATTCACTAGCGTTCGTGAGCTCGCCCCAACCGGTCTCGAGCGCGCGGCAGGCCGAGTATGCAAGGGTTCGATAGGAGTTTCAATGGCACGCACCGGATTTCGACGTTCGATAGCAACACTGAGCACGGCGGCCCTTGCGGCGGCGCTCGCTCTGAGCGGCTGTAGCTGGTCGTTTGATACGGCCGACGGCACTGGCTCGGCGGCAGGCAGCGGTCGTGTGAACCACGACCTCTACTCCAACTCCTCCGCGGTCAGTGCGAACGGCTCTGCGTACGTGTTCTTCGGTGACTCCACAACCGATCGCTTGCGCGTCGGCACGTCGTCCGACGGAGCGACATTCACCTATCAAGACATTGACGGATTCGGTCTTGGGTCGAGCGCAGGACGGGATGGAAGCTCACGGCTGGGGAATTCCTACGTTTCCGCAATAGCCATCGACAATGCCGTTCATGTCTATTACAACGATGACAAGTACAACCTTCGTCACGCCACGCTGACACCCTCGGGCTGGGTGTTCGAAACCTTGGACGGGCCCGGCTCGAGCGGGGTGCGCGGAAGCGATAGCACGCTTTGGACCGCTACTCATCCATTCGAGGCCATCAACAACGCCGGATCGCCGGAGATCTTCTATGAGATGACCGACAACGCCGGCGGCAAAAATCGTTTGCGCCATGCCTGGACGTGGAGTGGCAATTGGTACTTCGAAACCCTTGATGGCTTCAGTTCGACGGCCGGCAACGGGTCAATACAGACAATTGCGGGGGGCGACCCGGCAGCGACGGTCGTCAACGGTGTCGAGCACGTTGTGTATATCGACAGAAACCTCAATAAGTGTCGGCATGGGTGGTACACGAACGGAGCTTGGCATTTCGAGGCATTGAGCATTGTCTGCAATGAACGCCCCGAGGCCGTCAACTTCGACAACCAGCTGCACCTCTTCACGGCTGAAGGCGACCTGATCCACTTGTGGGGCGACGGGCTCGGCACACCGTTCAAACAAGAAATTCTGGATGGAGCTGGTGGCGACGGGGGCCGCATCAACCAATTCATTCATGGGTTTATCAGCGCATACAACGTGGCGGGCGAACAGCACGTCTTCTACTTTGACTACGACAACAAGGTGCTTCGGCACGGGTCATTCGACCGCAAACTTGGCGCCTGGAAGCTCGAATCTTTGGATGGTCCCGGCACCGAGACCCAAGGCAAGGGGCGTTGGAATAAGACTCTGTACGCATACCGCCAAATCGCTGTGACGTTGCTGGGTCGCACGCTTCATATCTGGTACATGGGCGAGACGGGATGGGCGGCCTTGCGCCATGCCGCGTGGGCTCCCCGTGGGTAGGAAGTGGGCTGCCGCAGCGCTCGTTCTCGCGGTGTTCGCCACCGTTGCGTGTTCGGGTGGAGAGGAAAAGCCCGCAGCGAAACCTAAGGGCACGATCGTTCGTGTCAGCACGCCAAAACCCGCAACCGCCTGGGAGAAGATCTCGCTCCAGATCAAAGACGGGAAGATCTCGAAGGATGGCGCGCTCGAGGCGTTCGCGCTCGCTCACGATCTCGAGATCCCAGGAGTCGAGATCCCATCGGGAAGCCGGAGCGACGGTGTGTCCGCTTCAGGAACACTCGTTCGAGAGTGGATCGAGGAATACCGCGACCAACTCACGCCACAGCAACGAGCGGTTGTCGATCGGGTGGGCAAACCCAACGAGAACGACGTGACAGTCACCCTCGCGCCGAAGACTGATCCCGTCATTGAACGCGGAATCACTCAGGGCACAGCAGGTC
>JBARPG010000271.1:0-9153 GCA_049642885.1 Acidimicrobiia bacterium
ACCCGGCGTATCCCGCATCGAAGAGCCGTCGTTGCCAATCAGTGTCGAAAATCCTTCGGGCAGGCCAGTCTTCGCGGTGCGGAGGCTTGGGCAACTTCGGAAGCTCAGCCCCGAGCCAGGCGCGTAAGGATTCTCGAAAATCACGGTCCTCTTCGGTGAGTTGCAGATCCATATCAGCGGTCTAGACGATGTTGAGGTCGAGCATACGAATCGCGTTACCACGAACGATCTTGTACACCTGCTGATCGGTCAGGCCCGCAAACATTTCCTCGGCGACGGCTTTGGTGTTTGGCCATGTTGAATCGGTGTGGGGATAATCCGTTTCAAAGGTGATGTTGTCGATCCCCACGGCGTCGAGACTCGCAAGACCGTGCTTGTCGCGGAAGAAACATCCGTAGACATTGCGGTAGTAATAGGTCGATGGTGGCTCAGGCACGATGTCCTTCACCCCACCCCACGCGCGGTGCTCCAACCACACATCATCGGCGCGCTCGAGAATGTATGGGAGCCACCCGATTTGCCCTTCGCTGTATGCAAGCTTCAGTTCAGGGAAGCGCACCAGCACACCAGAAAACAGGAAATCACTGAGCGAGCTCATGGCGTTTCCGAAACTCAGCGTTGCCTGCACTGCTGGTGGCGCGTCAGAGGATGTCGAAGGCATTTTCGAACTCGAACCGATGTGCATGCAGACAGTGGTGCGTGTGTCCGCACACGTCGCGAAGAATGGATCCCAGTAGCCCGAGTGAATTGAAGGCAGGCCGAGGTGCGGAGGAATTTCGGAGAAACAGACTGCGCGGGCACCCCGTGCTGCGTTGCGCTGTACTTCGGCAGCGGCGAGCTCGACATCCCAAAGCGGAATAATGGGTAACGGTACGAGATGCCCCCCACTCTCACCACACCACTCCTCCACCATCCAGTCGTTGTACGCGCTGACACAGGCCCACGCAAGCTCCTTATCCTTCGCCTCGGAAAAGGTCTGGCCGCAAAAGCGCGGGAATGTTGGAAAGGTCAAAGACACATCGACCCAATTGTCGAGCATGTCTTGGACCCGCGCCTTCGGTTCATAGCACCCAGGTCGCATTTCGTCGTAGGTAATGGGCTGGAGGCCCATCTCATCACGATCGAATCCAACCGCGGCAACGTGGCGCTTGTGCGGATACAACTGGTCTTCGTAGATCCAGCAGTCGGCCTTCGGCGCGTCGTCATCGATCGTGTATTCGTACCGCGTGCCTCCAATGAATTTAAGACCCGCAATTCCTTTGCGTTCCACACGCGGCCCTCGTTCCCTGAATCGTTCCGGGAGCCAGGTTTGCCACAGGTGCGGTGGCTCAACGACGTGATCGTCAACGCTCACAATCATTGGGAGCTCTCGACCCTTGGCCCAGGTCATGCTCCGCACGCCATCTGTCGACCTGCAGGCAATTTCTGCGAGATCAGGTACCGAACCCAAACCCGATCCACGCAGGAATTGCCCGAGAATGCGTTCGTATGTTCCGCTGAATCAACGGTCATCAAGAGTGAGTTTGGTAGCAACTTGGCGAGCCCTTTCCCTTCGGTCAGTGGAGTCGCAGGATCTGCAGAGGCAGCGATGACGAGGGTCCGTTGGAATGACTTCGGAAAACTGATCGCGGCAGATTTCGGAGCGTGCACGGGCCAGGAACTGCACCAGTAGGGAATCAGTAGACCCGATCCTCCGAAATCTGGCGACGATTTCTTCGATTCCTCAAACGCATTCTGCCATTCGCCTGCCGTCGGAAGCACGTGGTCTACGCAGTAGATGGCCTGGAATGCTTGGAGCTCCGGACTGTACGTTCCATCTGCTTGCCGCTGGTTGTATTCATCAGCCAATAGCAAGAGATTCGAACCGTCCCCCTCGGCCGCGTCCGCGATCGCCCGTTCCAGGAGGGAGTAACCGGCATCGCCGTAGTACAAGGCTTCAGCAATTCCCGTGTCGAACATTCCGGCCGTAAGGATTACGGATGCCGGAGCCGCATTTCTGTCCCTAGTTCCAGAAGACGAACGCGTGGCCGTGATTGTTCCGGCTTCGGAGCGTGCACGCGCAGCATCGAAGGTTGAGCGCGGGCCGTCACCAGAGTTCAGCGGACAGTTCGAACGCTCCGCGCATTGCTCCAGAAATACGTTGAACGCGTGCTGGAATCCCGCTCGCTGCGAAACCTCGGAATCAGCGGCCGACAGGGTCGGATCGACAGGCCCGTCGAAAATCATTGCGCGAATACGATTCGGATACTTCGCAGCGTATTTCGCGCCAATATACGTGCCGTACGAGAACCCGAGAAAGGTCAAACGCCGATCGCCCACGCCAACGCGGAGGCGCTCCAAATCGCGGATTGTGCTGTCGGTTCCGATCGACCGGAGGAAGTCCGTGCCATGTTTCTTCTCACATGCCGCGACAAGTTTGCTGTTCTCAGCGGTGACGGTTGACAGTTCCTCCTGGGTGTCAGGTGTCGAGTCTGCGGCGAGAAGCGCCTCCATATCGAAGTCGCAATTGACGGCACGCGACCTTCCTGTCCCTCTCGGATCCCAGCCCACAAGGTCGAAGCGGTCTCGTATCTGGTCCGGCAGCGCACCAGCGACTTCGCTCATTCGGTCGACCTCACCGAAACCCGGACCTCCAACGTTGAACAGCAATGAACCGATCTTTTTCGCAGGTTTGCGCGCTGCGATGCGAGCGACGGCAAGCGAGATTTGTTTTCCTCGCGGTTTGGTGTAGTCGAGGGGAACCTTGACAACCGCGCAGTCGATTCCTGAACCGAGCTTCGGACAACGGTCCCACTGGATCTGCAGCGGGTCGCGCGTGGCCGCCGCGGCCGACATCGGAGCACCGACCATCGACGCGATGCCGATCGCACACGCCGCAATCCCAACAACGGGACGTCGACACCAAGTTGTCAGTGCACGCATCGTGGCCTCCAGATTCTGCGACTATTTGATAGCAACGGGCGCGAGCGGCCCGCCGATTCCGTTGACGATGGGGAGCGGGTTCGCCACGAGCAGGCAGTCGTAGATCCCATCCTTCGCGCAGTCCGCCGCGAGCTCATCAAAATCCCAGAGCTCGCCAAGCAGCATCCCAACATCCCGAATCAAAATCATTTGTACCGGGAAAGTGAAGTCCGAGGTCGCATGGTCGATTGGCTCGAACGGAAGGGTGTCGATTGCAACTGCCGCGCATTGCTGCTCAACCAACCACTCGATCGCGGTCGTTGCGATACCTGGCGTCACCTTCGAGTACTCGTCGCGCTCGCCACTCTTGAAGACTGCGAGTTGGCCTGTACGCACCAGCAGTACATCTCCCGCACGAAGTTCCACGCCAGCATGTTGACGAGCGGCCTCAAGATCCGCACCCGAAATCTCATAGGACCCAGGAAGTCGATTGAGTCCCAGGGCACGTGCCACGTCGAGGAGCACTCCACGAGAAACGACCGTGCCCACGTCACCAATATTGAACGTTGTTGCGCCCTCTTCAGCAGTGATCACAGAACTCGGAACGTTGTTGTACAACACCCCGTCGTACCCGCAATGAGACAACGTGTCCCAGTGGGTGCATGCCTGGATTCCCATATCGAGATGGTCGTCACTCCATGCCGCACCGCCGGACCCGGTCCAGGTCATGCTGACCATGTTGCGTTCAATGACGGGATTGTTGCGGCCAGGAATGTTGTTCATTTGCGGCCCGTTTTCGCCGAAGGGCAACGCGAGTGAGAACACCTTGCCGGTGCGCGCCGCAGCCAGTCCGCGTGCCACGGCCGCGTCGTCCAAATAGTTGAGCGTGCCACGACGATCCTCGGCGCCCCACTTGCCCCATGTTGAAACACGTGCAGCAAGCTTGGCGAGGTCCGGTGGCAATCCCATCGGTCAGTTGCCGTACGTCGCGCGAAGTTCGTGCTTGAGCACTTTGCCCGACGCGTTCCGCGGGAGCAGGTCGACGAGTTCGAGTCGCTCCGGGAACTTCTGGGTCATCAGCCCTTGTGCCTTGCAATGAGCAACCACGTCTTCAAGTGAAAGCGTCTCCCCTGCGACCGGAGCGACAACCGCACACGTCATTTCGCCCATGGTCGGGTGCGGAAGTCCGATCACGGCAACGTCTGCGACTGCAGGATGCGTGAACAACACGTCTTCGACCTCCTTGGCCGAAATCGTTTCGCCCTTGCGAATGATCACGTCTTTGAGGCGACCCGTGATCAACACGGCGCCATGCTCATCGAGACGCGCGAGATCACCGGTGCGGAAGAACCCGTCTGCCGTGAAGGCTTTTTCGTTTAGCGACGGATCGGTGTAGCCACGCATCAACATCGGGCCCGTGGCGATCAGTTCCCCTTCAGTGCCAGGCGCAACATCTTTGCCTTCGCCGTCGATGATACGAATGGTCACACCGGGCTGCGCTGTGCCTTCACCATCGGATTTCGAGCTGTCGGGTGCGTTGATATCGGTCTGGCTCAGGATCGGCATTTCCGTCAGGCCATATCCCGAGGTGATACCAACACAGCTCGGCACCGCAGCCATCAAATCGGCATGCAGAGTCGGGGGCTTGGTTGAGCCGCCACTCGGAAACGCCCGAATCGTCGCGTAGGCGTCTGGATTCGCACGGGCCTCTTCGAGCAACGCTTGGTGAATTGCAGGTGCACCATTGCCGAGCGTGATTCCATATTTCGCGATGAGTTCGGTCGAAGCGGCCGCAGTCCAAGTCTCCATCAACACGGCGGAAGACCCCGTCAACAGCGGGGTCATCACGCCGATGATGATTCCGCCAACGTGCGTGAATGGAAACGCGACAAGCGCAACGTCGGCCTCGGTGATATGCGTTCGCTGTGAATATCCAAGCGAGGTCGCGATAATTCCGCGGTCAGTGTGCTGTGCACCCTTCGGATCGGCCGTGGTGCCCGAGGTGTAAAAGATCCAGCGCACCGGGTCATCCTCGGGATGTTCGGGAGCAACCGGGGCCGTCGGTAACGCTCCCGGATCGCCCTGTGGAATCTCATGATCTGCGATGAGCACGGAAAGCCCGGGGCGTGTCGCTGCGATGTCCTGCGCCAAGCCCGCGTGATTGAAGCCCCGGAACTCGGTGGGGACGATGATCAGTTGCGTGCCGAGCTGTTGGGTCATGAACGAAAGTTCTTTCGCCCGGTACAGCGGCAACATCGGATTTTGAACTGCACCGAGACGACTGAGCGCCGCCACGAGTACTGCAGATTCCGTCCAGGTTGGGAGTTGCCACGCCACAACCGTGCCTTCCCCAACACCGTGTTTCGTCGCCATGCCCGCAGCCGCTGTGAGCGCGAGATCTCGATACTCGGCGAAGGTGGTCGTGCGGTCCCCTTCCCGCAGCATCACTGCATTCGGCGTGGCGGCGGCACGACGTTCGACAAGATCCCACAGGTTCGTTGCGTCAGTGATCATCGAGATTCCTCCGTTAGATGGTGAGGCCGGCGTCGACCGATACCACTGCACCGGTCATGTAATCGGCTTCGTCGGAAGCCAGGAACGTGACGACGTTCGCGATCTGATCAGGCGAGGCGGCACCCCACTTCGCCATGATCTTCTTAAAGACGCGGAAATCGACGCCTTCGGGGATCGCATGAGCGAACTGATTCTGCAGGGGTGTGTCGATACTCCCCGGTGCGACACATACAAAACGCAAGTGCTCCTCGAGGTACTCGTCGGCGAGTGCCTTGGTGAGGTGGATGACCCCAGCTTTCGATGCGCAGTAGGCAGCCGAGTAGGGCTGGGCAATGATGCCCGCATTGGAACCAATCGTGATGACCACGCCCCGCTTGGCTTCGATCATTTGTGGGAGGAACGCACGGATCGTGAAAAAGGTCCCAGACAGGTTCACATCAATCAGGCGCTGCCAGTCCTTTGGGTCTATTTCGTGACTGCGATCGAATCGTCCGATCCCCGCACAGGTGTTCACAATTTCGACGCTGCCCAGGTCACGCTGCACCTGAGACGCGAGTTCCACCAGGGCGTCGGCGTCGGTGACGTTCGCAATGTAGGCGTGCGCCGCACTGCCCAATTCGGCGATGGTCTCGTCGAGTCCATCTTTGGCGATATCCAGGCAAGCGACCTTGGCGCCGTCGGAGACCAACCGGCGCGCCACCGCCCGCCCGACACCCGAACCTGCACCGGTCACTACCGCGACGCGTCCATCGAATCGGCCCACTGTTCCCCCTCATGGTCTTGCTGCGCGAATCTTCACGCGAGGTCGAAATCTACCCGAATCGACTCCCAGGGAACGAGGCGCCGGAGTGACCGCTGACCTATCGTGGCCGCGTGCCGAACGACACTCGATTCCGAACAGGTTGCGCTCGATGACGGCACGGTCGGTGAGCGCACTCTTGAGCGCTGCGGCACAAGCTGTGCCCTCCAGAACCGCAGTCATCGATGCAGAACTCGAACTCGACTACGCCGACCTGGATCGAGCAGTTTCGGGTTTGGCGTGCGCGCTCGTCGAGTGCGGAACGCGCCCCGGAGACATCGTGTCCCTCGAGCTGCCGTCCTCCGCGGATTTCATCGTCGCTGCGCTCGCGATCCTTCGCTCCGGCGCTTGCGTTTCGGCAATCAACACGCGGCTGGGCCCTGGAGAACAACAGTCAATTCTCGAGCGCACACGGCCGCGCATTCGCATCGTCCGTGACGAGGTCGATCAAGCGAGAACCATCACACAAACGAAAGCACGCGAGGCGTGGTCGGGTCCGGCTCTCGACCTTTCGATCGACCGCGCGCTCGAGGATCCTGCATGCATTGTGTGGACCTCCGGCACCACCGGTATGCCCAAAGGCGCTGTGTACAGCACCGAAGCGATGCACGCGATCAGCGAGGCGATCGGCGCGTGGAGCATTACCGAGGATGTGCGCTTGATCACGCTCCCCTTCGCCCACGTTGGATTCATGACGCGCCTCGTCGATGAACTCTCGAAACGTGTGACGATGGTCGTGGGCGCCGAACCGTGGAGCGCCGTACGCCAGCTACGAGAGATCGAGCGGTGTCATGTGACCGTCGCGGGCGGCGTTCCGACCCAATGGCAAGCGATCCTTGCCTCACCCGAGTTGGTGCACACGGACTTGTCATCCCTGCGAGTTGTCGGCATCGGCGCGGCACCCGCAACCCCGGAGTTGATCCACGCGATTCGTGAGGCGATGGGCTGTCCCATCATTGCGCGCTATACGAGCACGGAGGCCGGAATCACCACCGGTACCCAACTTGGTGATGATCCGGAGGTTGTCGCGCACAGTATCGGCAAGCCCGCTCCAGGTGTCGAGATACGCATCGTGTCGAGCGACGCGAGCACAGGGGTCGAACCGGGACAGGAAGGCGAGCTGTGTTGTCGCTCCCGTTCAATGATGCGCGAGTACTTCAATGATCCGATGCTGACCGCCGAAACCATCGACGCGGACGGCTTCTTACACACGGGCGACCTCGTGAAACAACGCCCCGACGGCAACATCGTGATTCTCGGCCGCACGAAAGAGATGTTCATTCGCGGCGGGTACAACGTCTATCCCGTCGAGGTGGAAGCGGCGCTCTCGGGAGACGACCGCATCGCTGCAATCGCGGTGATCCCGAGGGCCGACGATCGTCTCGGCGAAATCGGCATCGCATGCATCGTCCCGCGCGATTCTGCGAACATCCCGACATTGGCCGAACTCAAAGAGCGCTGCGCACTGCACATCGCCGACTACAAGGCGCCTGATGGGATACTGGCACTTCCATCGCTGCCGCTCACGGCAATGGGAAAAATCGACCGAGCACGACTTCGAACTGAAATCACACACACGAGGAGCACCCCATGACACGACCACCAGTTGGCCTCGGCGGCGCACTCATCACCATGGTCGATCCGCATCGTGGGCACGAGGTTGCGTACAACCGTTGGTATGAACGCGACCATTTCTACGCGGGCTGCATGATCGGAGCGCATTGCTTCGCGGGTGCTCGGTATGTTGCGACACGGGCTTGTAAGGAACGTAGGTTTCCTGATGACACGACGTGGGCCGCGGGCAACGCGGGAATCGACGCAGGTAGCTACCTGGCGATGTATTGGGTTGAAGACGGGCACTTCGAAGACTGGCTGAAATGGGGCACCGAACAAGTCAACTGGCTTCACGCGAACGACCGCATGTTCGAAGCGCGCGACCACATTTCGACGCTTGTGTATCGGCACCGTGCGAGCGCGTCGCCGACGGACATGCCGATTGAGCTGGCGCTCGATCGTGGGTATGACGGTTGCTTTTTGGTTGTCCACGAACTCGCTGATGGGCAGAGCGCCCGGGCGGTCAGCGAGCACTACACGCGCTCGGGAGGTTTGCCTGGGTGTGATGCCACGGCCGTCTTCACTCCAGTTCCATTACTCGACACCGCACCGAAAGATGTCCCGCAGGACGATGCCTCAGCACCCACCCGTGTTGTCGTTGTTGGTTTTGTTGATGGTCCACCGCTCGAGGTGTGGGACCGAACAATGGTCGGGTACGGCGATCACATCCCGACGGGCTCGGTCGGACGCGTCGGTTGGGCTGGGCCTTTCCTGCGAACCATCCCGGGAACCGACACCTACTCCAACCAACTCTGGTGATCCTCGGTCAAGAATCTCCCTATCGGATCCGTCGCTGATACGAAACTCTCAAGTTCCCCGCATTGAGGCGCCGATAGATGGGCGATGAAACGTCGCCGACCCCATCCCGCAGCGAATGCCAGAAAAATCACGCTCGGGACATCAACCTCTGTGATGTTCGGCATCGTCGCGGCCCTCGAAGCTGCACAGTCTGGAGCACTTCCGCTCAAATCCGCTGCTGTTACGCCCACGCTCGCTGCCGTGGATTCCACCGCAACTTCGGTTGCGTCTGTCGCAGCTCCAGTGCAGGCCACCGATCCTGCATCCTCCTCCGCTGCACTTCCGGACCCAACAGTGATCGCGTCGCCGCCTCCAAGTCCGATGCCCGTCGCAACAACCTCAGCACCGCGTGCCGCGGTCGCTGCCCCCAAACCCACGAACGCACCTCCCTCGACAAGTCAAAACGGGTTCCCTGCGGCTCCCGCTCCACAGGCCAGTGCGGCTCCAGCGACGGCAGCACCCGCTTCGGCTCCGGTCGTTGTCACTTCCGAAGCGCCAGCGCCATCGCCCGTGAGCGCTGCAAGCGC
>JBARPG010000272.1:0-16271 GCA_049642885.1 Acidimicrobiia bacterium
GCCATAGGCAACGCGAAACGTCTCGGGATCCTCAGGCGCTCCCGGCATAATCAGAACGGTGCCCTTCGATTTCGCGTCGTCAATCGCCCACAGCAAACCTTCTCGATGGGCAGGTTTCATGCACTCAATTCCCAACCCGCCATCGGGTGGCACGAGCGCGGCGTTGAGCACAATGCGCTCCACCCGGCCAGCGAGCGCCTCAACGACTCGCGGCACGACGAGGCCACCCGAGGAGTGGGCGACGACGACAATGGGTTCGTCGCCGGGAAACGCGTTCACATCATTGACAACTGACTGTGCCTCGACGTCGAGGGTCTGCGTGGCGAGGTCACCGGGGCGATCAAGACGTCCGGGCAAGTTGACCGCGACGGCAGGCCCGTCGAGCGCTGGTAGGAGCCGGTCCCAATAACGACCCGAACACCCGCCGCCATGAATCAAGAGATACGTCACGATCCGCGAGCGTAGGGGTTTGAGTACCCTCAACCACGTGGCAATCGAACCAGACACTAAAGACTGGACGTGGATCCTCGATCGCACCTGCCCAGAGTGCGGCTATGACGCGGCATCAATTCAGCGCGAGGCGATCGCCGAACGCACTCGCAGGCGCGCGCTGCAGTGGAGTGAGGTCGTAACCGGTCCCGCTCGCATCATCACGCAACGCCCAAAGGAAGATCTCTGGTCGCCACTTGAATACGCGTGCCACATTGCCGATGTGTTCGACATCATGCACTACCGAATCGGGTTGTTGCTCGCGCACGACAACCCCGAATTCCCGAACTGGGATCAAGACCAAACTGCGATCGAAAATGACTACGCAACCCACGACCCCCTCGATGTCGGCAAACGACTCGCGGATCGTGGCAACCGCCTTGCCGATTTGATCGCGCCCGTTCACGGAACGCAGTGGGACCGATCGGGCCGAAGAGATAACGGCTCTCGATTCACCGTCGAATCGATTTCGCGCTACATGCTGCACGACGTTGAACATCACCTCTGGGATATCGGCGAACCCCTCACTTAAACACCCGGCAAAGCGACGGAGCTCTACTTCGGTCGCGACCAACGAATGTGGTCTTCGACGGCGCCGGTTTCCACGTTGTAGACAAAGCCAGCAATCGCCTCGATGGGACTCAAATATGGTGTCGTCGCCAGCACATCGACGTCTTCAGTGAGCGCGGCTGCGTGATCGCGAATCGGCAAGAAATGAACGTCAGCGCCTGTAATCGAACGAAGCTCATCATCAGTCACGTTCGCGAGACCGCATTCGGTGTGCTGCATGAGCGCGACCGAGTCGACCCCCAGCACATGCACCGCAAGCGCCAGGCTTCGCAATACATCATCAGTCACGCGACCGCCGGCATTGCGAATGACCAATGCCTCACCCAGGTGCAATCCCAAAGAAGCGAATACGTCAATTCGAGCGTCCATGCACGTCACTACCGCGAGGTGCTTCTTTGGATACCGAGATTCCGCTCGCTGGTGAACTGCTGCGTACGACGCATTCGCTTCGAGGAGCTGTTCGATTCGATTCATGTCATGAGCCTAGGACGGACGTTTCAGCCGGGTTCCGTCGGACCGCTTACGCTGCGACCCGGCGCTCGTAGCTCAACGGATAGAGCTTCTGACTTCGGATCAGACGGTTGGGGGTTCGAATCCCTCCGAGCGCGCCGCACCGATCCGCTATCAGCGCCGGTGAAATGATTGGAGTGCGATGTCCGATCGCGGTGAGGGCACATGGTGGTCACGTCAGGGTGATGACATCCACATTTACGTTCGAGTTTCGCCGCGCGCCTCGGTGACCAGAATCGTTGGCATCAAAGACGGCGCACTCCACGTCAAGGTCAATGCTCCGCCGGTTGAAGGTGCGGCGAACCGCGCGATCACGAGATTGCTCGCCGACGCGCTTTCGATTGCGCCAAGCAGTGTGGCCCTTGTGCGCGGCGAGCGTGCGCGCGTGAAGACGTTTGTGATTCGCGGCGTGGCGAATCCCGGGGCGTTCCTTGGAGAACTACCCTTCCCCGCATAGCCTCGCCCGCGCGACTCGGTGACGGACCGCGGCGCAACCAATATGCCGTTTCATCCGTTCTCTTCCCGAGGCCGACGATCGCAACTCAGGTTGCGGGAAATGCGAATTGCTTATGTGCCCCCGTGTTGCTGCCGAAGGTCCAACGTGACTCGAATGCTTCGCCGTGCACTGATTGCTGCCGTCCTCGTGACGACGCTCGCCTCGTGCAAGCCCCCACGGGTCAACAACGCGTCGGTCTATTGGCCAGCGGCCACCAGTGGCGGTCCTGCATGGGACGCCGCGCTCGCTCGCGGCATCGCCTCGTGCAGGAACGGCGGCGGATTCATTGCTGACGCCTACGGAGGAGTGCACCGCTACGCAGTGAATGGGGTAATCCCCGAAGCGGTCACACAAACCTCCGGCTACTGGCCTGGTCAAGACATCGTTCGAGGCATTGCCGCAAACGCTTCATGCACGGGCGGCTGGACGTTGGACAGCTACGGAGCCCTGCAACCATTCAGAACGGGCGCCAATCCCCTGCCACCGAAACCGCAGGTGACGTCCTACGGGGCGGGCGTCAATGCCCGCGGGGTCGCCTTTGCCTCTGACCTTGGCTCCGGCTACGTGGTCGACGGGAACGGCCTCTTCTTTGCATTCGCGCTTCCGGGCTCACCCCTTCCCGGAACACCCACCCTGACGAGTCAGTACGAAACCAGTTCTTCTGATTGGATTCGCGGGGCCACGATGTCACCCGACGGCACCTCGGGTTACCTCGTCGACGCGTCTGGAGTTCCGTATGAGTTCCAGCCTGGCAACCCAGGCGGCCGAATGCCCCCCGCCACTGGTGGCCCGTTTTGGAACTTCAAGGATTTCGCAGCAGGCATCACCTACGCGAGCGGGTGCGAGGGCGCGTACATACTCGACAATCGGGGTGGCATCCATGCGATCCCGACTGACCACTTTGCTTCGTGCGTCGCGCCCGCACCACCGCCACCCCCACCGACCACGACGTCCACAACATCCACAGCGCCACCACCGCCACCCCCACCGAGCGCGCCGCCAATTGTCCTTCCAAGCGGAAGTGACTGCTCGGTTGGTGGACCAGCCGCACTCGCGGTTGACCCAATTATTCCCGACCCCCCTGCGCTCACACCCTCCGAAATCCGCAGCGCGAGTGTCGCGGCGGTTGCACAACAAGCCAGTGAAGGTAACGAGGAATATCCCATTTCCATTGTTTCGCTGGGATCCCATGGCCGACCACGCGTGACCTCAACGCTTTCCGACCATCCCGCGACAATCGCAACCCTTGCCTCGACGGTCTCACAGTCCGAAGAAATCATCGCCGTCGAACCCGCTCACCGCATGCACACCGAGACCCTGTCAACCGACCCGAGCCGGACCTATCAATGGTCGCTTGACCAATTTGGGTTTGAGTCAATCTGGCCGCATCAAAACGGCGCTGGCGTCACGGTCGCCGTCATCGACACCGGTGTCGCAAGTGTGAATGACCTTTCTGGTGCTCTGCTCCCAGGGCGGACGTTCTTGAACGATGATGGCGTCGGCGCCGCGGGCCAAACCGATCAGAACGGTCATGGAACACATGTAGCCGGAATCATTGGCGCTCGGAAGAACAACGGAATCGCGATTGCTGGCACGGCACCGGGTGTTTCAATTCTCCCGGTCCGAGTGCTTGATGCAGGCGGTGGTGGCTGGGACGGAGACATAGCTGCGGGGATCATCTGGGCAGTTGATCATGGTGCAACGGTGATCAATGCGAGTCTCGGCGGCGATCAGCCGTCTTCTGCGCTGCTCTCCGCAGTGAACTACGCGGAATCGCATGGGGTCGTCCTTGTGGTAGCCGCAGGGAATGATGGACTCACTGGAAGCCAATGGTCATATCCAGCCGCATACGCGACACCGATTGCAGTTGGCGCGGTGCAGCAGTCAGGACAGCTCGCAGATTTTTCGACCCGCGCTCCCTATCTCGATGTCGTTGCACCTGGAGTGGGTATTCGAAGCCTGCTGTATTCCTCGGCGACAGGAACCGCGACGATTTCCGGAACCTCACAGGCGGCACCACACGTTGCGGGCCTCGTTGCGCTCATGCGGGCCGAACGCCCTGCCGATTCACCGGCAACCATTCGCAACCGGCTGCTCACTACAGCGACCGGCGACGGGACAGGAGTGCATAACGACTGGTACGGCTGGGGGCGCATTAATCCCCGAGCCGCCGTCGGTTGTTAGCTCGCCGGTTCTGAGGGAATTTCAGGGTCCGGTGGAGCGACCGGTGGCGGTTCCGGTGGAGCGACCGGTGGCGGTGGGGTTGCATCTGCACCCCAAGTGACTGCGCTCTGGACCGGCTCAGCAACAGCTGTCGCCGACTGGTCGGCGGAAGACGGGGCCTCGGGGCCGGGTCCCTCGGGCGTTGCCAGAATCAGATCGGGGCCATCTGGAGACGGGCCCTCTGATCCTTCTTTCAGCAATATCGAACCCGCGAATCCAATCAGCATGAGCACACCACCAATGATGAGCGCAGTGAGCGCCGCACCGTTGGTGGTTTTGGGGCGAATGAGATCGGAAATCCACGTAGCCGAACCTACGGCTGCGGCGAAACCTCCAATCCAGGTGGTCGCACGACGGGTCACGACAGACTTCGCACCAACCGCGCAGAGGATGACACCCGCGGCGATCCACTGTGCACCAAAGCGCGCTGCGCTGCCTCCCGATCGGGAGTCGAAATCAAAGCTCGTGAGGGCCGCTCCAAGGGGGAAGAGCAGGAGTGCTGTTCCAAAGAACGGGGTCGCAAAGCCGGTTCGTCGCTTACGGTCGAGCATCACGCCCATCAGCAGATACACACCACCAAAAATCAATGTAAGCCACGAGACGTTGTTCCCGAAGTCGCTCCCGGCACGGCCCACGGCATCGAAGGGATCCGATGACGTGATGTTGAGATTGCCGGAGCCGCCTGAACTGCCACCACAGACCTCCGGGAACGCATCCGCATACGAGGCACGGTCGCACGGATCGTACGAAGGTGAACTCGACGACGTGACGGAACCACCACACTCCTCCGGGTACGCATCCGCATACGAGGCACGGTCGCACGGATCGTACGAAGGTGAACTCGACGACGTGACGGAACCACCGCACTCCTCCGGGAACGTCTCCGCATAGGAGGGGTCATCACACGCGACGGCTGGAACTCGCCGGTCAGGTAGCCCACCAACCTTCGCCGCTTGCCCTGCAGGCCCGTGATCGCGAACTGTGCTCCCCTGCGTGACCCGGCCTACCGAGCGTTTCGAGAACGCATTGTCGCCGACCTGAACGACCCCGAGCATCCAGATCCCGAGAAGTGCGATTGCGAGAAAGATTCCGCGGCCTCGTAACGGTGGAGCGAAATAGATCGCGAAGTAGGTAAGCGAGGCGAAGAGAAATGTCATCTTGATTTCAGTCACACCGGTGTCATCCGCGCTGAACAGCAGCATCGCCCAGCCGCCGTAGACGGTTGGGACCACGAGTCCCGCGCAGGCCGCACGGAATGGATCACGAAGGAACTTCGCACCGATCACCGCGGCGACCAATGCAGCAAAGCACATTGCCGCGCCGAGATACTTGCGATCGTGACCGAACTGGTCTCCCGCAAAGGTCACGGCCCCAACGCCGACTGCCAAACCTCCGAACCCATTCAGGATCGGGCCGAATCTTGGATCGGGGCGGCGGTTTCCTCGCCATCCCCAATATGGAGAAACGGCTTCGGTGGGTGCGTTGGGTTCGGTCACAGCGGTCTCCGTTCGTAACTGTCTGGAACTCTAGGACCCAACGGAATACCCACCATGGTTATTCCCGCTCGATAGCGATGGTGCTCAATTCCTCGGGTCCGCCGTATCACTCCTTCGGAAAGAGGTCGGCCATCACGGTCTCGGCGGCGATCGAAGCTGAGCCTTCGCCCCGAACCTGCAGCAGCGACCATGCGCCATACCCAACGACGCTTCCCTCGTGATCCCTGATCGAAAGCTCCTCGGAGGGATGCGGCCTTCGGCCGAATCGATGTTCGCTCATCGCGACACTCCACGTCGGTTGGCGAGCAAGCACTGCGGTTTCGACCTCCGCTAGGACCTCGGCGAGCGCCTTGACCCGAGCGGTGCTCCGTTGCGGATCGCACCGTTCCAACGCGGCTTGATGAAATTCCCCACTGAGTTCATCCCACGGCACAACCGAAGCAAGTGCGTCAGCAAATGCCGGCAGGCCGAGCCACGCGGCCGCCGCGAGGTATTGCGTTTCGAGTTCATCGGGATCTTCGAGCGCGGCTTCGACGATTGGCGCCACTTCCTGATCGCGGCGCCGGGCCAGCGCCTCAACGCACTCCGCTCTCACCCGCGGGTCGAAATCACCGGTACCTTCCATGAAGGCTTCACGAATCTGGGTGTTGTCCGCGCGCAACGATCCCAACGAATAACTCGCCCAATAGCGGACCGCGTCACTGTCGTCATTCATGAGTTCAACAAGCGGAGCAACAACGAGCGCCTCGTCTTCGATGCCGACGCGCCCCAAGAACATCGCGAGTTCGCGTCGGACTTCGTCATCCCCGTTGTGCATGTGCAAGATCGCGGCTTCGATGAGCGCCGCTTCGCGCGGCGCATCGAAGGAGCGCAGCACGTCCACGATTTCGAGCGGGTCGGCCGACACGTCACCAGCGGCTTGTTCGAGTTCCTCTACGCACGCGGCGGTGTCTGCGTCCACGTGCTGAGGTTATCGGCGGGTGGCGCGCGACCGGAGCGCTACGAGATGTCTTGAGGCGTGATCGCAGGCGCGTGGCTTGCTGCGGCTCCGGCATTTTTTGCGGCCAAGTTGTCGCCGAACGCCTTGACGGCCTGCAGCAGCTCCACCGGCAACGGGAAGATCACGGTCGAGGTGCGTTCCGCCGACATTTCCGCCATCGTTTGCAGGGTTCGGAGCTGCATGGCACCTGGTGCGGTGGCCATCATGTTGGCGGCCTGTGCCAGACGCTCGGAAGCCTCCAGCTCACCTTGGGCCGACACGATCTTGGCGCGACGTTCCCGCTCTGCCTCGGCTTGACGAGCCATGGCCCGCTGCATCGACTCGGGCAACACCACATCTCGAACCTCAACCCGGGAAACCTTGACTCCCCAACTCTCGGTCGACGCATCCAACGCTGTCTGCAACTCATTGTTGATCAAGTCGCGTTCTGACAACAGTTGATCGAGCTCGTGGCGACCGACGATCGACCGAAGCGTGGTCTGGCTCACGAGCTGACTCGCCTGGTACCAACCGCGGATCTTGACGACCGAGGCGGCCGGGTCAATGACTTGCATGTACGCAACCGCGTCAACGGTCACCGTCACGTTGTCTTTCGTGATGACTTGTTGCGGCTGCACTGGTACGGCGTTGATCTGCAAGTTCGTTTTGATGATCTTGTCGAGCAATGGCATGACGAAGAACACGCCCGGGCCCTTGGCGCCGACGCACCGCCCGAGGCGGAAGATCACGCCGCGCTCATATTCCTGCACCAGCTTGATTGAGCTGATGAACAATAAGAACACCACCACGCCGATGACTGCGATGACGGCGATGCCGCCACTGGCTGCTGCTAACACGTTGCTCCTTTAATTGGTTGTTGAGATTGTGAGGCGAAGTCCGTCGACGGCGATCACCGTGGCATCGCTGCCCGGCTCGGGGGCTTGGTCCCCGGCTATGAAGGCGTTCCATCGCGCACCGTCGAGCGATACCGAACCGCTGCGACCACTCCACGACTCCACGCGCACCGTGCGCCCAAGCAACGCTCCAGTGCCAGTTTGGGCGGGCTTGTCCATGAGTCGCTGCACCGCGCCGATCAACCACCACGCCACCGCGGGCATTGCTGACGCGGTTACAACCGCGACGACAACCGAGCCGGCATCCTTCCAAATGAGTGCTGCCCCGACCGTTCCGCCGACGACCGCGAGGCTGGCGACCGCGAACGGTACCAACGCCTTCTTGCGTACGAGGATGAGAACTTCAAATGCGATGGCACCGAGCGCCGCGACAACGAGCGGCCACCACGTCAACTGCTGGTGCGCCATGCCTGCGACACCAAGCCACCCGGCAGCAATCCCGACCGCACCGGCGAGGCCGAAGGTCGGCAACATTGGGGTGGCTTCAATCAGAATGAAGACCGCCCCGACAATGAGGCAGAAGAGTGTCGCCCCTGGCGACTGAGTTATTTGATCGAACATAGTGACCATATAACCACGAGTCCCGCCCGAATATTCCAGATTGAACAACTGGTGGCGAAAACGTCCGGCTGCATCCAAGAACGGTGTCCGGCGCGAAGAACGCGTGTGACCCTTCTAGCGCTCGCTCAATGTGGTGTCGCCGATCGGTACAGTGACCGCGGCATGACGCATGATCCTGATCCCCTCGAGGTCCGTTTTGCATCGGGGGATCAGCTGGTCTTGCGCGAAGCCTACGAACTGCACTCGAAGGTGATCTTCACCTATGCGGCCCGCATGGCAGGCGCGGACTCTGCTGCCGATGTCACCCAGGAAACATTTGTGGCAGCGTGGAAATCAAGAAATACATTCGATTCATCCAAGGGGCCCCTCGTCGCATGGCTTCTTGGCATTGCCCGGTACAAGGCGCTCGGGGATCTGCGCAAGCGAAGAGCTGACCCCGCAATTCCTCTTGACGTCGAGCGAAGCGAAGCCGACCGGTCCGATGCCATCGTCAAGACGTTGCTGGTGCGAAATATCCTCGACACACTCGACGACCGGCCTCGCCAACACCTCGAGCTTGCGTTCTTCGAAGATCTCACGCACGATCAGATCTCGGAACGAACCGGTGTGCCTCTCGGGACAGTGAAGAGTGATATTCGACGCGCGCTCACGACCTTGCGTACGACCTTGGAGGTGACCGAATATGAATAGCCACGACGACGTGGAACTTCGGGATTTGATCCGCTCAGCCAAAGATGAGCACCTGCTTGCTCCACCGGCCGACCTGTGGGACCGTATCGCTGCCGAAACGCAAGTGACAGCTGACATGAATCGTGCTTCGGTTCGTCGATCCGTTCCGCTCATCGCCGCCATTGCGTCCGTCGCAGCGTCCGTCGCGATCACCGCGATTCTGGTCAGACGATCTGATGACGTATCTCGCGTGTCGTCGACGGCACAGGCAGGATCGCGGATCACCGCAAGTTCGAGCGTCAAGAAACCGCCCGCACAACAAGTGACCGTTGTCTCGAGGGTCGAGCTCACCGTGCTCGATGATTCTCGTGCCAGCGCTACTGCAAAACTCGAAACGGTCGGCGTTGGCCGCAAGAAGCAGCTTGTACTTTCAGCCAAAGGACTCGTCCGCGATCCTGGTGCGTATTACGAAGTGTGGCTCATCGATTCGAGCGTCAAGAAGCTGATTTCTCTCGGTCCCCTTCGCTCCGATGGCACGTACAGTTTTCCTGCGGGCATCGACCCGAAGGACTACCCGGTCGTCGATGTGTCGACAGAACTTCTCGACGGCAATCCAAGCCACTCAGGCAAGAGCATCTTGCGCGGAACGTTGGAATTCAAGGCCTAGCACGCGCCTGCAGAAATGCTCTTGGATCTGCATCCGAACGCGGTCTGGGTCGCGAAGAGGGAGGAAATGCACCCAACCGAAAGGAACACCATGTCCTCATTCCGAAAGCTGTCTTCAGCTCTCATGATCGTCGGTCTCTTCGCAACCGGCTGCAGCGACGACAAGAAATCCGCAAGCGACGAAGAAACCTCCAGTTCTGTCGCAGACGACGCGACAACGGAGTCAAGTGACGCCAGCACCCCGGGCGCAGACACATCGGACGCTTCCACAGACGAACCGGGAACAATCATCGACGTCGCCACCGAAGCTGGTTCATTTGCCACGCTGCTGCAGGCCGCTGAAGCTGCTGGATTGACCGAGACGCTCACCGGTGAAGGCCCGTTCACCATCTTTGCTCCAACCGATGAAGCGTTTGCTGCACTCCCAGCGGGGACTCTCGACTCCCTCTTGGCGGACAAAGAAGCGCTCAAGAATGTTCTGCTCTACCACGTCGTACAGGGTGACGAGATAGAGGCCGCCGATGTTGTTGAGCTGACCTCGGCCGATATGGCGAATGGCGACACGATTGCAATCAAAGTCGTTGATGGCAAAGTCGTCCTCAACGACGATGTGAACGTCGTGACAACCGACATTGCTGCAAGCAATGGCGTGATTCACGTGATCGACAAGGTTCTGGTACCTGCAGCCAAGTAACACTCGATGAGCGCATAGCTCGCTCATCGCAGTAGATACGTGAGAAGGGGTCGGTCACCGACCCCTTCTTTTCTTCCCCCCAAGGCTCTAGGCTCCAGCCACTCGCTGCATGACAGAGCAGCACCTTTGGGGGTACGCATGAAGCCGATGAATGGACTCGACGCTGCATTCCTCTATGGGGAAACGCCGAACTGGCATATGCACGTGGCCGCTGTCACGGTCTGTGATCCAACGAACTCGGTCGAGCAGTGGACCTTTCAACGATTCAAGGAAATCACGACTTCGCGACTCGCGCTCATTCCGCAGTTTCGATGCAAGGTCGCGCAATCTCCACTCGGAATTGGTCGTCCAGGCTGGGTGCTCGCCGACGACTTCGATCCAGATTTTCATATTCGCCGCATCGCCGTTCCCTCGCCGGGAGGGCCACACGAACTCGGCGAGCTGGTGGGCGATCTCGCCTCATTGAAACTTGATCGTTCGAAACCACTCTGGGAGATGTGGGTCATCGAAGGACTCGCAGGTGGACGCATCGGGCTTCTTACCAAGGTGCACCACGCGCTGATCGATGGTGTTTCGGGCGCTGAGCTCGCAACCGTATTGCTCGATGTCTCCCCCATTCCGAAGATGGTCACCGATGCACCACCCATTGATCCCGACTACCTCAGCAAGCCAACGGCGATGGGCTGGATCCGCGGCGGAGCAATGGTCACCCTCAAGACTCCGCTCCGAACGATTGCATTCACGCGGCAGTTAGCACGCTGGGGTGTCACACTCCCGACCTTCATGCGGCGAGACGAAGGTCCTGCGATGCCATTTCAAGCGCCGCGCACCTCGCTCAACTCGGCAATCTCTCCTCACCGGCGGTACGCGCATTCGCAGATCGAACTGGAACGCGTACGCGCTCTCAAAGACGCGCTCGGCGTAAAAGTCAATGACATTGTGTTGGCCTTGTGCTCGTACGCGTTGCGTGGCTACCTCGAAGAACGCGGCGAACTCCCCGAGACTCCGCTCATTGCTCAGGTGCCCGTGAGCCAACGTGGTGCTGACGAGAAAGATCTCGGCAACAAGGTTGCTTCCATGTTCGCGAGCCTGGCGACGGACGTTGCCGACCCGATCGAACGGGTGCACGTCATTCATGCGAGCACTCAACAGGCGAAAGAAATGCAACAAGCTCTCGCAGCGCGTCGTATTCAGACGATTACTGAAGCCACTCCTCCAGGCATCCTTTCTATTGCCGCACGCACCTATACGGCTATGGGCCTCGACGGGCGCGTGCCTCCGATTTTCAACGTGATCATGTCCAATGTTCCCGGGCCACCCTTCCCGCTCTATGTGTCAGGTGCCCGGGTCGAATCAATTACTCCTATGGGGCCATTGCTCTACGGCGGCGGGCTCAACATCACCGTTCTGTCGCATGAGGATGTCATCGACTTCGGATTCCTGTCATGTCGAGAAGCCGTGCCGGATCCGTGGTTGATCGCCGACAAGATCGAAAAGGCAGTTTCGGAATTGGAAAAGGCCGTCGCTGGCCTGAAAGCGCCGAAGAAGAAGGCCCCTGCAAAATCAGTAGCCGCGAAGAAAGCTGCGAAAGCAAGCTGAGCGAGAAAGCGGTTGCTCTCTGAGCGGTGCCGTTCAGATCGCCTTGTGCGCCCGCGATCTCCGTTGATTGATGTCAACGTATATCCACAGCGACGTCATCAGCACGGCGGCACCTATGAATGCGGGCCCGGGGCCATAGCGGTCGTAGACCGGGGCGCCGACGAGTGCGACCGCGGCGGCCGCCACCTGAGTTCCAGCGAGAGCGAGCCCTTGCACCTGGGCCAGGTTTTCGGGAGGAGCCGCGTCGACCATCGCGGCTTGGAGCGCCGGTCCCGTCGCTGCCTGGAGAAATGACTCGAGACCACCAACCAGGATGATGAGCGTTGGCGATCGCAAAACCCCATATGAGGCCGTCGAAAGGAACACGCCCCAGACGGTGAAGCGCAAGACGGGCCATGCCCCGCGGCGTTGCACGATGCGACCACCAAACCACGACAGGGCCGTGAGGGGCAATCCAAATACGATCAGACTCACGAGGAGCTCAGTGCGCGTCCCTCCGATGTCTTTCATGTACGAGGTCCAGAGACCGTCGTAAATGCCAACCGGCAGGAATAGCGCAATCGAAGTAAGCACGACGAGCACGACATGTTTGTTGGTCAGCAAGTCCCGAACCGAGACGCTGTCAAAGCTCGCCGAATCAGCACGCTCGACTTCTGGCACGTCAGTCGCTAGGAGGAATGGCACCAGGACGGCCAGCCCCGCGGCGAACCCGAGAAAGGGGGCAGCCACTCCGAACGATCCCGCGAACGCCGCGCCGATCACCGGCGCAAACACGAATCCGGCTACCTCGAATCCTGCCAGCTCACCGAGACGCGTCGCCGCGCGATTTGGGTCAGCGCGAACCACAATCGACCGTACGGCGGGCAGCAGCGCTCCTGCCGCCAAACCGCAGATGAATCGAGAGATCACAAATCCCGTTGTTGTGCTCGTAATCGAAAACCCGATCAGACCGAGCACATCCGCAACAGCGCCCGCGATGACGAGTCTCCGGGCAAACCCGCGATCGGCGAAACGCGCCAGCAGCATCTGCGAAACCAATGCGCCAATGAACGCGGCCGACGCAACGAGTCCGAGTGAAGTCCGCGTCAACTCGAACTCTTTCCGCAAGTCCTCCATGACGCCAAATGGCAAGCTCGAACCACCCGCAATGACGAAGGTCGCGATGAACATGATGGGCGGTACGCGTCCTTGTCGTCGTTCCTCGCGCTTCGAGGGCTCTCCCACGCTCACCGGCCTATTCCTCATCCACAATCGAAAGGTCGACAGTACGCTGAATCGGATTCGATGCATTCACCTTGACGGTGATGCTCTCCCCGAGAGCAACTCCCGGCGCGGTGAGACGCGTCATGATCGCGGGATCGGCAATCTGCACATCCACTCGTGAATGATCATGCGATGCATTCACGACCCACCCGGTCAACCTCGCGCCGACAGACCGTTCGAGTAGCAGCGCCTCGATGAGATCAACGACCGCACGCTCAACGGCGCTCGATCTCCGGGCGGCCGCGGTGAGGTCCTGCGGCAAGGTGCCCAACGCTTCGACAGCCCAGAGCGGAGGGGTCTGTCCCGCCGTAATTGCCAACAGCATCTCGTTGTTGAATCGATCGCCGAGGCGCCGCAGTGGTGCGGTCACATGGGCATATGGCGCTGCGACCGCTGACTGCACGGCGCCAACTCCCACTTCTGTGATTGCTTCGTACCCAGCACCACGAAGCAGGCGTGCCGCCTGGGTGACAAACGCGGCCGAGGATGGCGTGTCGCCGCGTTGTTCGCGCACCACTTCTTGATACGACGCGCCCTTGGGCCAATCAATTTCGAGCACGCGTGCGATACCTCGCAGCCATTGCACCGTGGCGCTATCGGGTGGTGGCATCACCCGGAGGAGGCCGACCCCCGCGCCGATCAGGATGCGCGCAGCCTCCATTCCGACCATCAGCGAGATCTGCGCGTTGCACTCCTCGATCGAGAGCGGCGCTCGGTATTCAAGTTCCCAACCGTCTGCGGTCTTTTCAAGTTCTTGATCAGGGAGCGCGAGATTGATCGCTCCGCGTGCGCGTTCGAGCCGCTGACGCAAGGCACCGACTTCCGCCAGCAGCACGAAGACCTCCGGCGCGTGCGACGCGTCGAGCTTCTTCTGAACGTCCGCGTACGCGAACGCGTCGCGACTTCGCACCATCGCTCTGTCGAGGGCGACGGACTGCACAACGCCCTCGCGGTCCAAACACAAATCCCAAATCAGCGCGGGGCGTTCCTCGCCAGGCAACAGGCTTGCTGCCCCTTCGCTCAGAGCCTCCGGATGCAGTGGAAGTCTGCGGTCAGGGAGGTACACCGTGCTCCCACGCTCGCGAGTTGCTGCGTCGAGAGCACCGCCAGGAACGATGAATGCTCCGAGGTCTGCGATCGCGTACATGACCCGGAAACCATCGGGCGTGCGCTCGATGGCCATCGCCTGATCCAAGTCCTTCGATCCCTGGGGATCAAGCGTCACGAACGCGACCTCGGTGCGGTCCTTCCACGGCGTCGGGTGATCTGCCGAGCGGTGCGGTGCGCGGGCGATTGCCTCATCCACTTCCTTGGTGACGGCGGTGGAAAAGGGTGGCACGGCAGCGCTTGCCTCGATCGCGTCGAAGAAGGGTTTGGCTTCAGCGATCGAAACGCAGCGTCGACGAGGAATCATCGCCGTTGTCTTCGTGGATGACCGATCTCACGTTGCCTCGGTTGTTCCGAACGATGCTCGGTCAAAGCTTCGAGTGCACCCCGGACATCGGACACTTCGTAAATCAGATCGCGCCATCCGAAAGTCTCCGCCTGCCGGAAGACCAAGTCGAGATCCTCGTGCTCATAGCGGAGGAACACCATCGGTGACCGCACGCCTTCAGTGACGTAGCTGTTTTGTGCGGCGTCGGTGAGGATCTCTTGCCAGGTGCCCGGCCCGCCTTCTGCAAACACCACACCCGAGGTCGCGATACTCAAAAGCCCGTGTTCGCGTATCGAGTTGTTGAAGTACTTGGCGATCGCAGTTGCGAACGTATTTGGCGGCTCATGCCAGTACACCCACGTTGGGATTCCAAGATTCTCGGTGCCTGGCCCTGGGGCCAGGGAACAGATGCTCAGCGCAGACGCGATCGCTGCATCGCGGTCCTCTTCGACATGCGGGGAGTCCGCCAACCTCGCACGCATCGAGGATCGGAGCGGCTCGTCAAAGGCCGAGGACCACGCGCCAAAGTTCGCGGCTTCCATCGCTCCCGGGCCGCCGCCCGTCGCAACGGTGAAGCCCGCAGATGCGAGGAGATTTCCGAGTTCGACGATCTCCTCGAATACGGGCTCCCCTCGCCGCATTCGATGACCCCCCCTGACCCCCACACTCTCTCGATCATCCCCAACGGTCTCGAGCGCGAGGGTGATCGATGCATCGTGAATTGCGTGGTCCATGACCTCCGACTCATCTGACCGCGCGTAGTCCGCAGCGATTCGGGCGTCCAAGGTCGCATCCCAGCCGCCATGCTCAAAACCTGAATACAACTCCGTCGCGGTGTAGAGCCCGGTGCGCCGTATCGTGAATTCCCGGTGCACACTTGCGTCCTGGTTCTGCGGCGACATTCCCCGGACCCTACCTGCGCATAGATTGCGTCGCTGCCACGTTAAGGAGATTCCATGCCAGATCAGGAGCCCGTTCGGTTCTACTTCGATCCCGTTTGCCCATGGACCTGGATCACGTATTGCTGGCTGCGCGAGGTCGCTGACGCCCGCGGGTTCTCCGTCGAATTGCGTTCATTTAGCTTGATGCATCTCGCAAAGCTCGACGGCAATGAAATGCCTGAGCAATACCGCGAGCGCATGATCGCTGGCCGCGACGCCCTCCGAGTCTTCGAATGCTTAAGAAAGAATGGCATGGGTGCGCAGTCCCATGAGTTCTACGAGGATCTCGGAGCACGATGGCACGTGCGCGACGAACCTCGAAGCCAAGAGACGATTCTCGCTGCCGCAACAGCCCTCGGAGCCTCAGACGAGGTTGCCGCCGCCTGCGATAACCAAGAGATCGACGCGCTCTTGGACGCATCGGTTCACCACGCGCGTGTAATCAGCGGGCCCGACACCGGATCGCCCGTCATCGTCACGCCGAACGGGCGTGGCTTCTTTGGGCCCGTGGTATCACCAGCACCGACCGGTGCGGATGCGCTCAAACTCTGGGACGCTTACTGCGCGCTGACTGAGATTGATGGCGTGTGGGAAATCAAACGCGGGCGTACCGATCCCCCGGTCATTCCGGTTACGTAACCGTTTCCGTGCGCGGAAGCTGAGGCGACGCTACGCTCCCAACCTTCGAAGAGGGAGCACTCATGAAGAAATGGATTGCGGGCACTGCCGCAGTAATGATGATCGTCAGCCTTGGCGCGTGCGGAAC
>JBARPG010000273.1:0-6443 GCA_049642885.1 Acidimicrobiia bacterium
GTTCCGGGTTACGAATGCGCTCGGGCCAACAGGTTCGATCCCCACAACGCTGCGCGGTGGCCCATCGCGGCCAGCGACACTCGCCGCTCCCGGAGCGCCGATCCGTACACGCAGAATCACGATCAGCCAGAACTTCGACGGGACGCGCAATCCGCCAGCGTTCATGGCACTCAACAATCTGGACTTCGCGTCGGCCAATATCGAAACTCCCAGGCAGGGAACCACGGAACTATGGGAGTTCATCAATACGTCAACGGACGAGCATCCGATGCACCTCCATCTCGCACGTATGCGCGTTGTGGATCGGCGCGAGTATTTCTCGCTGCTCTATCAGTTGCTCTTTCCGCGTGGGTCGCGAAATGAGAAGTGGAACCCGGATCCAACTCCGTTCGAGACGGCCACGTTCCCGCCACAAGCCCACGAGTCAAGTTGGAAAGACACTGTGTGGTGCCCGCCCAACATGGTTACGCGCGTGTTGGTCGAGTTTCCGACCAGTGAACACCTCGGGTTTGATCCCGATGCCACCTACGCGTCGATGATGGGTTCACCCGTGCAGGGGTACGTTTTTCACTGCCACATTCTCGACCACGAAGATAACGAGATGATGCTCCCATATCGGCTTGTGAAATAGGGGCGCGAGTCGAACACATAGGTCTTCGCGCCCGGCGTCAGTGCGCAGGGTCCCCGGAGTGTTGAAGTGGTCGAATACCCTCACGGGGTGCGCACCCACATATTGATCCCCGCATACAACGAAGCGGCCACGATCGTGGATGTCATTCATGAGTTGAGGGCAACTCTCGACGATATTGAGATCCTTGTCGTCTCGGATGGTTCCAAAGATGCGACGGCCTCGTTGGCCCGTGAAGCGGGAGCGATCGTTGTCGAACTCATCGAGAATCGCGGCACAGGTGGCGCGCTACAGGAAGGGTTTCGGTGGGGTGCGGCGCATGGTGTGCAGCGCATGGTGCAGGTCGATGGAGATGGCCAGCATGAAGCGTCTGGTATTCAGTTCTTAACTGACGGACTTGATGCTGGAGCAGATCTTGTCATCGGCTCCCGATTTGCTCCGGGGGGTTCGACGACGTATCCGGTGTCCGTCATTCGGCGCGGCGCCCAGCGGTTTCTTGGCCTGCTGGTTCGTCGACTTTCCGGCCGTCGTTTCACCGATACGAGTTCAGGGTTTCGCGGGTTCGCTCGGCCGGCGATCGAGTTCTTTGCCAATGACTATCCGAATGCCTTCTTATCGGACACGGTGGAAGCGCTGATCCGTGCATGCAAATCTGGGCTTGACGTGCGCGAAGTCGGCGTGTCAATGCGACCCCGTGCCGGTGGTGCGCCGTCCCACAACACCTTCCGCATGACGAAGGCGTACTTGCACCTCGTGCGGCGCCTGCTCACCTGGAGTTAGATCCTTCGCCCCGACTCGGGATCGACGAGAGGGAGTGAACGCGGGAGTGCGGCGACCCGCTCAGCAAGCGTGGCACCGTGACCGTATCGTCCGACGCGATCGAGGTTGCGCCAGGTGTGTCGTCGTCCATACCACAGCATCCAACTGCCGTATTTGCCGACTGACGGATCAATCCATCGAGGTTCGTCCGGATCAAACTCGTAGGGGTGGCAGTAGCTCCACAGCAGCTGATGAGGTCCAGCGAGTCTTCGCAGAAGGCGAACTCCAGTCCATGGCAACAGGCGCAGGTATGTGCCACCGAGAAACGGAATGCCGTTCGATCCGATTCGAACCACCGGACACGGAAGCTCCACCGGACCGTCCTTCCATCGAAACGGCTCCGCCGGAAGTCCGGGCCAACCGAAATGCGGGCTGCGAGCGGGGAGCACGCTGGAGGAATACGAAAATCCCAGCGTTGTGATCATGGGAATCGCCCACGCGGTGCTCGGCACCAACGACATCATCGGGGCGCGGTACCCAAGAACCGCAGCGCCGGAAAGCTGCTCCAAGCGGTCTTTTGAAACGCGTGTTTCCTCAAGGAATGCATCGCGTCCAATCTGTTCGAGCGCGACGTGTCGGTGGGCGTGGAGACCGAGTTCGTGTCCGGATTCGACGATCGCGGTGACCAGTTCCGGGTGTGCACTCGCAACTTCGCCCACGACGAAGATGGAGGCGGTGATTGAACGCTGGGCCAGCGCTTCCAGGATCTCGAGTGTCAACTCCACGTGCCGAGAAGAACCGCCTTCTGGCGCGAATGCCTCGACATCAAGGGTCATTGTTACGCCCTGGTGAATCGCTGCCGCGTGCGTCCGCGGGTTAGTACGCATCAAAATCCAAGAGCTCGTAGGACGAGAAGTTCAAGGTGTCCTGATCGATGTGAGGTTGGAGCGACTTCACACACATGTGGAGCGGCGACGGCAACATCTTCCGAGGTGGGGTGATGCCGCGCACCGCAAACGCATGGTTGAAGCCGACATACAGGGCGAGTGGTGCCCGATGGTGCTTGCACGCGGCCGCAATCAGGGGGCGCAGCGAGGTTGTTGTGTCGGATCTGCGTGCAATTGTCCGCACGATCACGGCCACGGGAATACCGCCATGCTTCACCCGCGTCGTAATTATTGCGGCGTCTTCGCTGGTGTGCATGGAAAATCTGGTGGTCGGGCTTGAGCAACGCCAGCGATACCAGTCCAGGTTCCCCTCGGAATGCAGTCCGGGTGCAGCGTGGATGTCGAGGTCTGCGACGACGGTTTGGAAAAGCGAGGATGCGATCCCATCGGCATCGAGGGCGAACGAAGTCGGCATGTTCCTCGTCGGTGTCGGAACGAGGACCTTGACGGGGAGGGGTTGTACATGTCGCCACCCGAGGTGCTTTTGGAACACCACCAACGAGTTCCAGTTCGCGCAGCCGTATCCAAACTCAAGCCCTGACGCGCTTGCGGCAACAGATGCCTCATTTTGGAATTTCTTGAACACGCCACCGCGTTGCAGGTCGGGGTCGACGGCACTATCGCAGGACAACGCTCCCCGCAGTGGATTCGATTCGGGGGGTGCGGCGATGTCCACGAAGCGATTCGGAACGTATGCGGTATGTGCAATGCGCGTGCCCGCTTCATCAAGATCGTGTTCGATGCCTGCCCCATATGGGTTGTCTCGATACCACCACGACAGGTAGCGGTCGTCCTGGAAGTGCTCGTTGTCGGGGAAGACTTTTCTGAGCAACGCGTAGCTCGCGTCCAAATCAGGTTGATCGTTCACCGCTGAACCTTTCTCGTAGGCTCTGAATCCCGATCGCTCCGAGCACGCACAACGCGACATCCCAGCCCACGCGATACCGAGTGATTCCGAATGCAATCGCCATTGTGATCCCGACGCTAATGAGTACAGCGGCAAATGGAATGACGGTGATCTTCTTGCGAATGAGATCGCTGAGTCCGACGAGCGCCAGTGCGGTCAGCGTGTAATACATCCAGAGTGCAGTCCAGCCATATTCCTGGTCACGCGACTCCACGAGGGAGTTCAGCCGCACGTTGTCGCCGGGTCGGAAGAAATCGAGCACGCGCAGGGTGCGGAACACCACGACAACAGGGTATTCGGCGATGTGGTCTTTGATATAGGCCACCGCGCGTTCGCGACGGATGATCTCGCCCGCCGATTCGTCCACTCGGTTCCGGATCTTTTCGGCGCGTCCATGTTCCTGCGGATCTCGATCGCACTCGTAGGTCCAGTACGCGTAGTAGTTGCTGGAGCGGTCATAGGTGGTGTCGCAGTTGCCGAGTTCCATGACGTACCCAGAGCCAACGGAGAGGTACACGGGATTCGCGAAGCGCGAAAGGTTGTACCCGACCCAGGGTGCCATGAGCGCGCCACCAGCGACCCCCGCCAGAAGAACACAGGTTGCCTTTTCGCGCCAACTGCGCTCCTTCAACCGTACCGCGAGCGGTATGAGCACGAGCGCAAAGAACAGGAGCCCTTCAGCACGCGCCAAGGCAGAGAGCGCGATCGCGAGCCCGAGGAGCACGGCGTTCTTCCGGCTTGATTCGTGCCAAAACGCGTACGACCGCTCAATCACAACCGCGATGGTCAGAATGAAGATCGACTCGGCCTGCAAGTTGAGATCGTTCATCCAGAGGTTCGGGTAGCACGCCGCAATACCCGCGGCAATCAACCCTGCATGACGCGATGCGGTGACGCGTTTCGCTGCAAGGCCGATGACGGCCACCGCCACCGCTCCAAGGATGCATGCGGCGACGCGGTGGGCGAGGAAGGACGTGAATCCGAACAAGCTCCACAACGCGAGATACAAACTCATCAGTGGAGGGTGGGCTGCGCTCGGTTTCACGATGTGTTTGAGGTTCCAGCCAAATGGCTCGAGAAACCACTTCCCCTTCGCCAGATCGTTTGCCTGGAGCGAGTAGTAGTTCGAGTCGCAGAGCTCACAACTCCACGAACGCGCTCGATAGAGGAGAACGAGCCTCAGCGCGAGGGCAACGGCGGCGATCAGCCCAAGCGCGACGCGAAACGAGACCCGTGGTCTTGCGCGAGGCGTACCCGATGTGATTGGAGGCGTATCCGAGTTCATATCCCGAGTGACCGTCCAACGATTTCGCGCATGATTTCGTTCGTGCCTCCGTAGATACGCGAAATGCGCGCATCAACGAAGGCGCGAGCGATCGGGTACTCGCGCATATATCCGTACCCACCGAACATTTGAACGCATCGATCAACAACGCGCCCTTGCAGCTCCGTACACCAGTACTTCGCGCTGGCCGCCTCTTCTGCGGTGAGTTCGCCAGAAAGGTGCGAGGTCACGCAGGCGTCGACATACGCCTCGGTGACATTGAGTTCGGTCAGAATTTCTGCGAACACGAAACGCGAGTGCTGGAACGTGCCGATCGGCTTTCCAAATGCTTCTCGCTCCTTAGCGTACGCGAGGGTCCAATCAAATGCTGCCCGCGCCAGCGCGAGCCCGCCGACCGCAATCGAGAGCCGTTCTTGGGGGAGGTTGGATACGAGGCCGAGGAAGCCCGCTCCTTCTTCTCCCAGGAGGTTCGATACGGGCACCTCAGCTTCAGTGAAGAACAACTCGGCGGTGTCCTGGGCATGCATACCGATCTTGTCGAGATTGCGCCCACGCTCGAACCCCGGCGTGCCCGCTTCAACAACGATGAGACTCATCCCCGTATGGCGCTGTGTGGGATCGGTCTTTACGGCCGTGATTATCAGGTCGGCGTTGATGCCATTGGAAATGAATGTCTTCGCGCCGTCGATGAAGTAGCGGTCACCGTCGCGTCGTGCCCGGGTTGACATAGAAGCAAGATCAGAACCGATTGCGGGTTCGGTCATCGCCACTGCTGGGATGAGTGAGCCGTCGATCAATCCGGGATACCAACGCTCCCGCTGTTCCTGCGTACACATGCGCAGGAAGTACGGCCCACAGATGTCGGTAATGAGACCGAGTGTGAGCCCGTAGCTCGTGATTCCCAGGCGCGCGATCTCCTCTGCGACCACGACGCTGAACCGGAAATCCTCTGTGCCGCCACCGCCGAATTCCTCGGGATACGCCATGCCGAGGAGGCCGAGTTCGGCCGCCGCCGCGATCGCCGCTCTGGGAATGATGCCTTCGCTCTCCCATTCTTCGTAGTGGGGCTGAATTTCGGTTTCAAGAAATCGACGAAAAGACGAGCGGAATTGTTGGTGTTCGTCGGCAAAGAGGTGGCGTTGCATCGACGAACGATATGGCCTGAGTGAGCACGCGCACCATGTCAGTTGTTTCGAATGCGCATGTTCCAGACTTTTTTCGACAATCCCTCGTCAATTTCGACAGCGTGAGTTAGCCTGCCGACCGACTCGGGGGGAGGGGTGCGTGGTGCAAACGGATGCAGTGATCGAGGCGAAAACGAACGACCGTCCCGTGCGGCTCCTTGATGTCAACGATGTCAGTGTGCGCTTTGGTGGAGTCGTAGCGCTCGATGGCCTGACCTTTGGTGTGGACACTGGACAGATTTGTGCATTGATCGGCCCAAATGGTGCTGGCAAGACCACGATGTTCAACGTCGTCTCCCGCCTGTACCAGCCAACATCGGGGACTGTCACCTTCGACGGCCGAGACTTATTGTCGCTGTCCCCGCACAGGATTTCATCGGTTGGTATCGCTCGAACCTTCCAGAACTTGGCGCTCGTCCCTGGTCTGACGGTCTTGGACAATGTCGCCATCGGAGCGCACCACCTGCACCGGCGCGGGTTCACTTCGTCGATGTTGATGTTGGGTTCCGGGTCGGAACGCCACACGCGCAAGCAGGCCACGGCCCTGCTCGAACGACTTGATCTTGGGCATCTTGCTCACCGCCGATGCGCAGGACTCCCATTCGGGACGCTCAAACGTATTGAGATTGCCCGTTCCCTCGCGAGCGCGCCGCGAATGTTGTTGCTCGATGAACCTGCTTCAGGCCTGACGCACGCAGAGGTCGATGAACTTGCAGAACGAATCCAAGAGATT
>JBARPG010000274.1:0-4308 GCA_049642885.1 Acidimicrobiia bacterium
AAGCCAACTTCGAAGCGCGACCGTCTCGGTGCCCTGTGGGGACTCCTCCGGATTAGCGATGCGGACTACAACGCGTACATGCGCTCCTACGACGAACTATTTGTCGACTCACCCGAGAACACGAAGGCCGACTACGAACAGGGACTTCCACTGCGCGGATATCCGCAGGGGAGCAGCGACGAGCTGACCGCCCTCTACAAAGTGATCCACTTGTTGTGCACGCTGGGATCCGTCGAGAAGATGTACATGCCGCCGACGATTGACCCGAACGAGTCGGTGCTCCAGAACCAAATCCTGTTCGAACGCATGGTCGCGGCAGATCTCCAGCTTCAGCCTGGTGGCCGTGTGCTCGACCTCGGCTGTGGATGCGGCGCGATCGCAGAACACATTGCAGAGCTCACCGGCGCGATTCCCCACGGTGTGAACCTGGACCGATCTCAGATCGAGAAGGCCTGGAGGAACCCGAACCTGCCCCGAAACAATTTCGCAGTCGGCGACTTCAACAAGGCACTCGAATTCGATGACGCTTCCTTCGATGCGGTGTACGCAATTCAACCGATGACGTACATCAGCGATCACGCGTACACCTTCTCTGAGGTGTTCCGAGTCCTCAAGCCGGGCGGGCGCTTCGTGATGAACGATGTGGCCGCACTCGACGCGTACGACCGAGAGAACGATCATCAACGCACCTTGATTCAGCACACCCGTGAGCTGACCGTCTTCGGCGGATTCTGGTACTACCGCTATTGGGAAGATGCGTACCGTGACGCCGGTTTCGAACTCGTGTCATCGGTCGGCCGACCTGCAGTCGAACTGATCAAGAAGGAAGTTGCCCTGTTCGATAGGTACGAGGCGGCTTTCAAGTTCTTGGCGAAACTCCATGTGATCCCAAAGAAGACGAACGCGCTCATGCAACGCATGAATACCAACAGCCAGTCCTATATCCAGGCGGAAGAAGAACGACTCCTGACCCTCAATTGGCATTGTGTCGGGCGCAAACCCGGCGGACAGGGCTGACGGCAGGCACATCGCGCCGGTACCATCGCAGCAGTCGCATACAGCAAACAGGAGCAGATATGCCGTACACCGTCGACTTCGCCACCGTTTCGACGCTCGGCCTCGAGTCATCACCGATGGCAGAGGCGCTTGCGGGGTTGCGAGCGAACGAGGCTCGGTATTTCAAGAACAAATATGACCACACCTTCGTCGTCGATCCAGCTGGCGAAACTGCCGAGACGGTCGAGTATGTGCGGAACATTCTTGAGAATGAGCGGGGCATCATCATCGCCTCTCCTGCACTTGAAACAGCCGCCTTCGAGGCCGGAGGCATCCGGTTCGCGTACGTCTTGTACGAGAGTGGCCTTGTCATCAACGTGATGTACACGATCGCCGACGCCGGCAAACGCGCAGTTGGTTTCAAGCTGTCTGACGGGATGGAAATCCCCGAAGAACTCGCGGAACGTTTCAAGTTCGCTCGGCAGAAATCGAAGCTGGCGGGAACAATCCGTGGCTCATACTTCGTCATCAAGGGCGAGTATTGAGCGAGCAGCAACTGCCCGGTCCTCGCCGTCGTATTCAACGGCTGATCGGTGTGTATCACGCGGATGGAACGCTTCGAGGCGAACTCGCCTACTGGGTGGGTGCGCGTCTCGGGCGCACACATTGTTCGCTCTGCGATATCACGCACGGGCTGTTTCTGGAGAAGGACGATTGGCGGTCGTGCCGGCGCGCTCTCGCGGTCCCGTTCGATACCTACCATCGGAATGATCAACCGTCGGCGGTGCGAGAGCTGACCAATGGTGCAACCCCTGTCGTCGTGGCAGAAACCGACGCAGGCATGGTGCTGCTGCTTCAGCGGCACGAAATCGATTCGTGCAACGGTTCAGGTGATCGGCTGGTTGAAGTCATCGAGGCTGCCGTGACCAACGCTGCGCTCAGCTGGGCGTGACCTCGCTTGCTGCTCTGTGAGTAGCGTCAGCGCGATGACACAAAACGGTTGGCTGCGAATGATCGAGGGAAACCCGGGACACTCGGAGTGGTACATCGAGCGGTGGCGTGCGATGGCCGCGGAGGGAAACGATCTCGATGGCGAAGCGCGCTTCATCGACGCACTGGCCGATCGTCATGCCAGGATTCTCGACGCAGGGTGTGGCACTGGCCGTGTTGGGGGTCGACTCGCTCAGCTCGGGCACACCGTCGTCGGTGTCGACCTCGACCCCGCGCTGATCGCAGTGGCGAACGAAGACCATCCCGAGGCGAGGTGGCTGGTCGGCGACCTCTCCGCGTTCAGCCTCGCGGACCACGGGATCGATGATCAGTTCGATATCGCCGTCTGCGCGGGGAACGTGATGACCTTCCTCGACCCTTCAACGCGCCGAGCCGTGCTCACCAACATCGCAGCCCACCTCGCCGAAGGTGGTCGCTTGGCGGTCGGGTTCGGCGCAGACCGTGGCTATGAATTCGCAGACTTCTTCGAAGACGTTTCCGCGGCCGGGTTGCACGAGGAACTCCGCCTCTCCACGTGGGACCTTCGCCCATCTACCTCTGCTTCAAATTTCCTCGTTGCGGTGCTTGCGAAGTAGTTGCAGCTCAAGCGCGGGTTAGGAGCCGCCGGGGTTGGTGATCTGACCGAGGAACAGGATGGCACCTGTGTTGTCGTCGACGATCGCAACCACGAACGGCTTGTCAATCCGGATGTGGCCGTCAAGATCGCTTCCGACGTCCACGAACTTACCCGCGGTGGCCGCAGAAGCAATGGTGCCCTTCTCATCGACGGTTAGATCGGCGCGGTGCAGGACCCATGCCATGTACAACAGTTCCCTGCTCATCGGAGTGAAGTCGGCACGATCTGGGTCGAACATCGTGGTGAGGCCGAGCGCTTTCAGGTCATTCGTTATGTCGTTGGTTTCCTGCGGCTTCAGTTCGAATTTCGGTAACTCCACAGTGGTCGCCCAGCGATTGAGGTTCGCGGACAGGACTTGCCATGTCGCCGCGTCGAGTGTTGAAACCACGTCGTCAAATTTCCCTGAGTCGGGCATGACGATTGCCATCGACATATCGCCTTTGTATGGAATCTCGACCATGGTGGCGCTGTCTGTCGTGGTGAAGCGTGCGTCCTTGGTTTCGGTCGACATCATCGGCACATCGTGGGTCGAGCCGTCAAGTCGCTCGAACGGTCGTGGTTTTGTGTCTTCTGGGTCGAAGCTCGTTTTCCATTCGCCTTTGAAGTAGGTCGTGTTGATCAAGATGTCGCGGACGCCCTCCAGGGTGTCGGCAGTAATAGCATTCTTCACTCTTCCGTGCGTTCGCTTCTCGACCGCTTGATTGATTTGCCGGGCGGCCTCCGAGAGATCTCGTTGGGACATTTGGTCTACCGCGACGCCAAAGTGCTTCGCGAGCCTTTCGGTATACGGCTTCTTCAGCTTTCCGCCGCTGAAGTCCGCAATCCAGTTTCCCTCTTCAACGGTGACGTTCTTTCGTTGTGTGAGGGAAAGGTCGAGTGCGTTGAGCGCCGCGTAGAGGCGCTCGTCTGGAAGCGTCAGGTGCAGGGCTTTGCGTAGTTCGAGTCGGGTATCGCCTGCGGATCCCAACATTGCCATCGCGAGCATCACGCGAATGGACTGCGGGGAGAACCAAAGGTTCACCTTTGCATCGTGACTGCGCATCTGATTGTAGAGATCGAACGCGAACTCGTTCAGTGCATCGGCAACGGCGCTCGTATCCGAGTCAGAAACCTGAGGAGAACGGTCCCTCGCAGCCGCAGACGCAGACGCAGCCGCAGAGCCGTCCGACCCGCACGCGGTGCCGAAAAGGCCCAGGGTCAGAAGGAGGACGGTGAGTTTCCGGAGTTGACGCATGTCGAGCATCCTATGCGGACGTAGACACCGCCCAAACCGCTCTCGTTCCTGGTGCCTCTTCGCGGCCGGGTTGCACGAGGAACTCCGCCTCTCCACGTGGGACCTTCGCCCATCTACCTCTGCTTCAAACTTCGTCGTTGCGGTGCTTGCGAAGTAGTTGCAGCACCAAAGAGCGTGGTTAGGAGCCGCCGGGGTTGGTGATCTGACCGAGGAACAAGATGGCACTTGTGTTGTTGTCGACAATCGCAACCACGAACGGCTTGTCGATCACGACCTCGTTGCGAATCGGCGCAGCTGTCGTCTTCATGCCACCAGCAGTCGCCGCCGAAGCAATGGTGCCCTTCTCATCGACGGTCAGATCGGCGCGGTGCAAGACCCATGACATGTACAACTCCTCCTTGCTCATCGGAGTGAAGTCGGCACGATCTGGGTCGAACATATTGGTCAGGCC
>JBARPG010000275.1:0-1567 GCA_049642885.1 Acidimicrobiia bacterium
GGTTCATCCCCGAGCGGCACATCGAAGGCGTCAGCCAGTGAATGCGCGGGATCGGTCGAGCAGATAATCGTTCGGTGACCTTCGTTCGCCGCGCGGACAGCGGTCGCGGCCGCGACGGTGGTTTTACCGACTCCACCTTTTCCTGTGAACAGAAGCACCCGCATCGCGGGCAGGCTACCGAACTCCTCTAGGAATGGCTTCGCTCGCACTCTTTCTTCAACTCGCGCAAAGCGGAACCCATGATCAGCCCGGACGCTCGGCGCTTGATCAATCCCGGCAACGGGATCGACAACTCAACCGCGAGGTCGTAGGTGATGCGCGTTCCGTCGCCGTCCGCTGCGAACGCGTACTTCCCATCGAGCCGACGAAGCATGTCGCCTTCGACGAGTTTCCAGCTGAACGCAGCCGGGGCCTCGTCGTATTCGTACTCGAGCACGTACCGCATCGATCGGCCAAGGGCCGCTGCCCGATACTCGACCTGGAGACCCCGACCTTCGTCATCAGTGTCGAGGATCGCTGCTGACTTCACGTCTTTCACCCACGAGGGGTAATTCTCGAAGTCGATCGCAACTTGGTACACCGCGTCAGGCGAAGCGTTCACGGTGATTCGTTCATGTGCGGTTTCTGTCATCGTCTTCCCTTCCACGGAGTCGCGCGACGTTGCGGGAACGCCGCATGTCGCGCGGCCCACAGGCCGACACACCCAAGTTGAAGCATAGGAATCATGACAGCAAACGGGTTGTCAGACGCGCCAAACGCGGCAACAGCGAGCGCACCCAAGAATGCGAGCCACAAGAGGCGCCGAGTCGCCACGGGAGCGCGCGTTCCCAAAGCGAAGAGGGAACCGACCTGAATCTCATCGCCCTGGCTCGTTCGATACGCCGCGGTCACGAGACACACCACAAAGACGAGGATTCCAAGGCCGAAGACCACGAGACTCATGACCGTGAACCAACCGCCCGCTGCGTGCACTCGCGCTTTCCAGAGCACAAGCGGCACGGACGTTACCAACACGCCCATCCACGAGAACCACACGATCCACGTTCCCGGCCGGGCGTCAATTTCGGTTGTCACCTCGTCGGCGCTCATTCTGGCCTCCGCTCGAAACAGCTCAGATCCCCCATCGCAATACTCGCCACAGGCGCCGCGAGGTCGTCGTAATTGAACGAGCGCACAGCCCGAGCCCGAGCTGCTTCACCGTATTCCACTCGACGAGCCCGATCAGTCACCAGCCGCTCGAGCGCCGAAGTGATGTCATCGAGATTTCGAGGATCAACCACGTACCCCGTCTTGCCATCCGCGACTGCTTCATGCGAACCGCCGCTGCGACCGGCAACGACCGGCAATCCGCATGCCGCCGCTTCCAAGAACACGATGCCGAAACCTTCGGCCTCAACTCCGCCCCACCGGTCGCGGCACAACATCGCAAACACGTCCGCGCATCCATACAGGGCAGCGAGATCTACGTCAGGCACGCGGCCAAGAAACAACACTCGGTTCTTGATGGGAGCCGCCAGCCGCTCCAGGCGCGCTCGGTCTCTCCCGCTGCCAGCGATAACGCACACAG
>JBARPG010000276.1:0-1529 GCA_049642885.1 Acidimicrobiia bacterium
CGGCTCACTTGGGGTCGGTTACTGCGCGCTCAGTGGATAGGGATCACAGGTCTTCTGGCGACGGACAACACGAAAACAGGGGGGGATGATGCAGCGCCACTTTGCAATCGCCACGCTGTTGGTAACAGCAACCTACTTCGCGGTCCCCAGCGCGCAATGTGGCCTTCCCCACGCAATCCGGACAGTTCGCCTATGTGCATTGGACTGCGAACTGCCGCTCGAACTCGACCGGGCTGACGTGCCCGAGTGTCGAGTGGCGGCGTGACGGATTGTAGAACCGCTCGATGAAGTCGAACACGTCGGCGCGGGCTTCGTCGCGCGTCCGGTACCGCGGTCTTCGGTAGACGCGCTCCGTCTTGAGCGTCGAGAAGAAGCTCTCCATGGCCGCGTTGTCCCAGCAATCGCCTTTCCTGCTCATGCTGCATTCCACACCGTGATGCGCGAGCAGTCGCTGAAAATCCTCGGCCGTGTACTGGCTGCCCTGGTCCGAGTGGTGCAGAACCTGTCGCGGCTTCCCGCGTCGCCAGATCGCCATCAGGAGCGCATCGATCACGAGCTGCGCGGTCATGCTGGAGCTCATGGACCATCCCACGACGCGCCTCGAGAACAGATCGAGCACCACCGCCACGAACAGCCAACCCTCGGCCGTATCGATATAGGTGAAGTCCGCCACCCATTTCCGGTTCGGACCCGGCGCCGAGAAGTCGCGTTCGAGGGCATTGGGTGCGATCGCATGCTCGGGGCGGACCCCATCATCAATCGGCCGGCGCGTCTTGCGCCTCCGGCCCTGAAGCCCGGCCACCTTCATCAGCCGCGCCACCAGGTTCTCGCTTACCCGCTCCCCCGCATCGGACAGATCGCGCCAGATGCGCGGGCTACCGTAGGTTCGCCTACTCTGCGCGAAGAAGCCGCGGATACGACCTGTCAGCCGCTCGTTCTCTCGCGCCCGCCGGCTCGGCGGACGCCCACACCACTCGTAGAATCCGCTTGCCGACACCCGCAGCACCCGGCATTGCATCCGCACCGGCCACACGCTGCGATGTCGAGCGATGAACACGTACCTCACTTGGATTCCTTGGCGAAGTACGCCGTCGCTTTTTTTAGGATGTCGCGCTCCATCGTGACCCGGTTCAGCTCCCGCTTCAATCGGGCGATCTCGCGCGCCTGCGACTCCTTGACGTCCGCACCCGAGCCGCTCTCCAGCTCCCCCGCGTCCGCCTTACGACACCAGCCGCGCAGCACGTTCGGGTGCAGCCCCAAGTCTCGCGCCGCCTGCACCAGCGCTACCCCAGGCTGCCGGGCGTGCCGAACCGCCTCCCGACGATACTCCGCTGTGTATGCCCTCTTTGCCATCCCACACCTCCCATGACATCTTCGCACTTACACGAAGTGTCCGGAAATCGTGGGGAAGGCCAGTGAAGATTGATATCGAACGTTGGGTTGAACGTTAAGCACCAGTGCAAATTGCTTCAGACGTTGAATGGCGCGAGCGGCATCGTCCAACGTCTCGTATGTAACCACCATGTAGT
>JBARPG010000277.1:0-5399 GCA_049642885.1 Acidimicrobiia bacterium
TATCGCTTGTATCCCATTGGGCGCAAGGCTGAAGGATATTTCCGGTACCGCAACTTTGAAATTGCCGAGAGTTACACCGGTTTCTCAGATGCGCCCACCTACGAGGACGCCAGGCGAGTGGCCGCCGATCTCACGAAAGCGTTCCTTGACGGCGATGTTGATCTCATCCACATCGTGTACACCCGGTTCCACTCCGCCGGCTCCCAAGAAGTCGTTGTCATCCCGCTCATTCCACTAGCGGATGAAGACTTCAATGCTCAGCCCGAAAGCGATGCGGCGAAACCCGATTACGAATTCGAACCATCGCCATCTGGGATTCTCGAAGATCTGTTGCCGCGCTATGTGGAAGCTCGCGTGTACGCAGCGATGCTCAACGCCGCCGCTTCCGAACACGCTGCCCGCCAGCGTGCAATGAAAGCCGCAACCGACAACGCCGATGAACTCATTCGCAACCTGTCCAGAATCATGAACCGCGCCCGTCAGGACGCGATCACTACCGAGATCATGGAAATCGTGAGTGGAGCCGAGGCCCTAGGCCAAGGATCTGCCCAAGCCGACGACGCACCCGCCGCGTAGAGGAGTCACCACAATGACTGCAACAATCGAAACACCTGCCGAAAAGGCGCCAGCGCTGAAGGAAGGTCGCATCATCGCGATCGCAGGTCCCGTCGTGGACATGCAGTTCCCTCAGGACGCGCTGCCAGAGATCAACTCCGCCTTGGAGTTCGACATCGAACTCGAAGGCGACACCATCACCGTGACGGCCGAAGTCGCTCAGCAGCTCGGTGACGGGCGGGTCCGTGCGATTTGTATGAAGCCGACGGATGGGCTTCGTCGAAACACGCCGGTGCGCAACCTTGGCCACGGCATTCAGGTGCCGGTGGGTGACGGGGTGCTTGGCCACGTGTGGAACGTCATCGGCGAACCCCTCGACACTGACGGCGTGATGCCTGGTGGGATCGAAGATCACTGGGACATCCACCGTGACGCGCCGGCCTTCGACCAGCTCGAACCACGAGCACTCATGTTCGAAACCGGCATCAAGGTCATCGACCTGCTTGAGCCATATGTACAAGGTGGAAAGATCGGTTTGTTCGGTGGTGCCGGTGTCGGCAAGACCGTGCTCATCATGGAGATGATCAACCGTGTGGCAACCCAGCACGGTGGTGTATCGGTATTCGCCGGTGTGGGTGAGCGCACCCGTGAAGGGACCGACCTCCTCATCGAAATGCAGGAGTCGGGCGTCATCGAAAAGGCCGCCCTCGTGTATGGGCAGATGGACGAACCGCCAGGCGTGCGTATGCGTGTTGCGCTGTCGGCCCTCACCATGGCCGAGTACTTCCGTGACGTGAAGAACCAAGACGTGCTGTTGTTCGTCGACAACATCTTCCGTTTCGTGCAAGCAGGCTCTGAAGTTTCGACCCTGCTCGGACGTATGCCGTCCGCCGTGGGATACCAGCCGACCTTGGCCGATGAAATGGGTGAGCTGCAAGAGCGAATCACCTCGACTCGTGGTCGGTCCATTACCTCCCTACAGGCCGTGTACGTGCCCGCCGATGACTACACCGACCCCGCACCGTTCACGACCTTTACGCATCTCGACGCGACCACGGAACTATCCCGTCAGATCGCGGCGCTCGGTATTTATCCAGCGGTCGACCCGCTGGCTTCGACCTCGAACATCCTCGCGCCTGAGGTTGTCGGAGATCGCCACTACACCTGTGCACGACGGGTGCAGGAAGTACTGCAGCGGTACAAGGAACTCCAAGACATCATCGCCATCCTCGGTCTCGACGAGCTTTCCGAAGAGGACCGTCTCATCGTGTCTCGTGCCCGTAAGGTGCAGCGATTCTTGAGCCAGCCCTTCTTCGTTGGTGAGACCTTCACCGGGTTGAAGGGGATCAACGTTCCCGTGCAAGAGACCGTGGAGAGCTTCGAAGCCCTCGTCAATGGTGACCTCGACGATGTGCCTGAGCAGGCCTTCTTCAACGTCGGTGGCGTCGAATCAGTGCTGGCCAAGGCCAAGACGCTGGCGGAGAGCTGATCTCCGTGCCGTTGACCGTTTCAATCGTTTCGCCGGAACAAATCCTGTTCCAAGGCGAGGCCGACATGGTGGTAGCGCGCACGACCGCGGGCGACGCAGCCTTCCTTGCCGGACATGCGCCGTACCTCGCATCGCTTGCCGCGGGTCAAGTGCGCGTGGTGTCTGCCCAAACCGATATCGCAGTAGCGGACGTCGATGGTGGCTTCATCGAGATTTCCAATAACACGGTGACGGTGCTGACCGACCGTGCGACGCTCCAAACATCAGCCGTGTAACTGGGTCCGTCCGGACCAGGTCGCGCGATCCAATCGGTGCACGAGACACCGGTCAGTACCGAAGGTCTGTTCGCCGACAGGAATGAAGCCAAGCCGTTGGTAGAAGCGGTGGGATCGAACATTGGATGTCAGCGGGTCGATGAGGATTGCCGTGACCTCCGGCCCCTCGAAACACCGATCAATCGCTTCGCTCATCATCTCGGTGCCATAGCCCAGTCCAAGGTCGGATGATTCGCCGATCCAGATATCGATCGCCCGCAGCCCGCTGGGAACGTCACCCCAGTAGTGAGTCGGTTCCTCGGCCGGGTCGATGATCTGAATGAGTCCGATCGCGCGATTGTCCAGTTCGGCGATCAGGGTTTCTGTCGCCGGTCCCTGCGTGGCCAGCTCCCTGTTCCAGTCCTGTGCCCCGTCGTCGCCGGTGGCCGCTACGACATGAGGTTGGGTATCCCAATATTCAAGGAGCGGAACGTCGGCGGTGGTGGCGCCTCGTAATCGAACCATGACGTAGCGCGGTCAGAAGCCAGCAGCGCGGGCGCGGCGCGCCATTTCATCGGGGGTGACATCCTCGATGTGGCTCATCACATTCCAAATGTGTCCGAAGGGATCCTCGAATTGTCCAGCTCGATCGCCGTAGAACTTGTCCTCCACGAGCTGTACCGATGTGGCACCCGCGGCGAGGGCAGCTTCGAAGGTCGCGTCGACATCTGGGACGTACACGGTCATGTTGACGGGTGATCCGCCGATGGCGTGGGGGTCGCGAATGTCCATTTCCGGGTAGGCATCGGCCAGCATGATGACAGAGTCGCCAAGTTGCAACTCTGCATGGCCGATACGCCCATCGGCGCCTGCCATGCGGTGGCGTTCGGTGGCATCGAATACAGAGGTATAGAACTCGATGGCGTCAGCAGCACCGTCCACGATGAGGTACGCGCACACTCGGGGGTAGTCGGATGGGATGGGGTTGACGCTCATGATGACCTCCTCGATCGTGCTTGTGTTGCGAAACGTTTGCGTGGGGTCCGACAAACAAAGGAGCTTGGTCCGTTTTTGGATATCGCTCCGTGGAGTTAGAGCGAGTTGACCTTGCGCCAGTGATGTGTGGTATCGACCTTGCGAACGGTGCCCGATTGTGACCGCATCACAAGTGAGTGCGTTGTCGCCCCACTCGGGAAGTAGCGAACACCGCGAAGCAATTCACCGTCGGTGATGCCGGTCGCAGCGAAGAACACATCTTCGCCGGAGACCAAGTCATTCGTGGTAAGAACAGCATCGAGGTCATACCCTGCATCGAGGGCCGCTTGTCGTTCGTCGTCATTCCGAGCATGGAGCCTTCCTTGAATTTCGCCACCAAGAGCCTTGAGCGCGCATGCAGCAATCACGCCTTCCGGCGTTCCACCAATACCGAACAAGATGTTTGTGCCGCTGAACGGCATCGCGCACGAAATTGCGGCTGCCACGTCGCCATCGGGTATTAAACGAATACGAGCACCAGCATCACGACATTCTTGGATGATGTGTGCATGGCGGTCGCGATCGAGAATGGCGACCGTCAGATCCTCCACGTCTTCACCGAGCGCCTTCGCCACCGCCTCGAGATTTGCCTGCACGGGAGCGTTCAGATCGACCACGCCCGCGGCCTCGGGTCCGACGGCCATCTTCTCCATGTACACGCACGGGCCCGGGTCGAACATCGTTCCCCGTTCCGCCATAGCAATGACCGATACGGCGCCATCACGACCAAGGGCGGTAAGGGTCGTACCATCGATCGGGTCCACGGCGATGTCGACGGCAGGTGCTGAACCATCGCCAATCTGTTCGCCATTGAACAGCATCGGGGCTTCGTCCTTTTCGCCTTCGCCGATGACGACAACGCCATCCATAGAGATGGTGTTGATGGTCTTGCGCATCGCATCAACCGCAGCACCATCAGCGGCGTTCTTATCTCCACGCCCCATGAAACGTGCGGCCGCGAGCGCACCCGTTTCGGTGACACGCACCAATTCCATCGCGAGGTTTCGGGAAGAAGGCAGTGGCTGTTCCATCACAACTCCAGACCGTCGGGCCACAGTGAAGTGGTCGGAAATGATTAGGGCCATTCTACTGCTCCTCGACGGAATCGACCGAGGGGAGCGATGTGATTGATAGCGGCAAAATTTACGTGGAATGGGCGCTTGCATGGGAAGATTCTTGAATGCAACGAACGGCTGTATCGATTGATGCTCGGGTCGCAGCGGTGTGCGCAGCGACGAAGGGTTTTATGCCGGCGGATGAGGGCCAGGCGCTCTTCGAGTGGGCGTGTGTCGCGGGGGCATCGGGGCTTGGTCCGTTGCTCGAAATCGGCACGTACTGTGGGAAGTCGGCGCTTCTGCTGGGGGACGCCGCACGGCGCTCCGGAGCGACGGCGTATTCGATCGATCACCATCGTGGCTCCGAGGAGAATCAGGCCGGTTGGGAACACCACGATCGCGAGGTTGTCGACCCGCGCACCGGGCGCATGGACACACTGCCCTTTGCTCGCCGGGCGCTCTTTGATGCCAACCTCGAAGGTTCAGTCGTGTTGATGCTCAGCGACTCGAAGACGGTCGCCACGAACTGGGCGGCGCCACTGTCGTTTTGCTTCATTGATGGTGGACACGCCGAGGATGTCGCGATGGCTGACTACGAACTCTGGGCACACCGGGTTGCGAGCGGCGGCTTCCTCGCGATCCATGATGTGTTCGAGCGGGCCGAAGATGGCGGACAAGCCCCATTCCACGTGTGGCAGCGCGCAGTTGCGGACGGATTCACACCCACCGATCAACAGGGATCGCTGCGAATTCTTACTGCTCCGGCGTAGTGGCGTTCGCTGCCTCGTGCGCCCGTGCCCGTGCCCGATCGCGTTCGATCTCGACTCCCGCAGCGAGCAGCTCATCGGCTGACAAACCGACCGGCAGCGTTTCGCCTCGGAACAACCCTGCGGTTGGCCCCGTGCCGACGAGGGCATTCGCGGCCAGAACCACCGATGCTGCCGTGTAGGCGGTTTGTTCAACCGGGAAATGTTCGCCGATTTCTTCCCACTTTCGCTCTGGAAAATTCAT
>JBARPG010000278.1:0-4575 GCA_049642885.1 Acidimicrobiia bacterium
GCCATAGATCCGTTGGAGCATCGGCCCGTGTTCATTGCCGCGCCAATACGCCCCCGCAACCTTCTGCAATTTGAATGCGCCGAGGCGCTTGGTCGACGGCACATGCGGCCCTCTGCAGAGGTCAAAGAAGTTCTGACTGCCAGCGTTGCGATAGATGCTGACTGTGCCTTCAGCGGCATCAACCTCGGCAGCGTCATCGCCATCAGCGGCTCCTGAAGTAACGCGCTCGATGATCTCTCGTTTGAAGGGTTGATCTGCGAAGAGCTCCGTTGCGACACTCGCGGGCATTGCTTCACGCACAAACGCTTGGTCTTCTTTGACGATCGCTTTCATCCGCGCCGTGATCGCGTCCAAATCGCTGTCCGTGAATCGCTGGTCATTGGGCAACTCAAAGTCGTAGTAGAAGCCATCATCGATCGCTGGTCCGATCGCGACTCGCGTACCTGGCCAGAGGTCGACGACTGCCTGGGCCATGACGTGAGCGGTCGAGTGGCGAAGCACTTCTCGTCCGGCCGGAGTGTCTGGCGTAACAATCGAAAGCAAACCAGAACGCGTGATGGGCGTCGAAAGATCAAGCCATTCAGCGTCGAGTCGCGCCGCGAGGGCAACGCGTGCGAGTCCGGCGCCGATGGAAGCGGCGACATCAGCGGCGGTGGTCCCTGCGGAAATCGTGCGCTGCGAACCGTCGGGCAGCGAAATGGTTATGTCTGACATGGCCGAGACGATACCGAGCGAGCGTGCCGATCCTTCGGACATTGCGAATTCGTCGGTGAACCGAGTCGACTTCCGACCAAGATCGATAGGCCCGCCAGCACAACGAAGCTCCCGAGAATGCGGCGCGGCGCCATTCGCTCGTGAAAGAAGACCCACCCGATACACGCGCCAATTACGACAGATGATTCGCGCAACATCGCGACATAACCGACGGGCGCCAGCCGAATCGCTGCGAGCGCCATCGCGTATGCGGCCGTCATACCTGCACCTGCAAACAGGAGCAACCACCGTTGCTCGTTCGCGGCGACGACAAGCGCCGCACGTTTCCCGCGGGCGCATTCCACTCCGACCAACAGCACTGCGGCAACGCACATGAACATCAGCCCGTAACCCCACCCGTTGCCTGATGCCCGCACGCCGCGACTGTCGAACAGCGTGTAGGTGGCGATACACATCGCCGTCAACGACGCGCTGCGGAGGGCACTCCCGCCGACCTTCGACCATGCGATGACGCCGAGCCCCATTGCTGCACTCGCGATACCAACCCACGAGAGCAACCCCATATCGTCGTGCAGCAACAGCGCACCGCCGAGCGCTGCGAGACACGCGCCGCCACCACGCGCGATCGGGTACGCCGCCGAGAAGTCACCGTGCCGATACGCGCGAGCGAGTGCGTGCACATATCCAATGTGTGTTACGGCCGAAGCGAACATCCACGGAAGGCTGGCGCTTCCCGGGAGACCGACGAACGGAAGTGCGACCGCGGCCAGTGCGCCGCCGACCGCCATTTGCACGACAAGGGAACTGGCACGATCTGCACTTTGTTTGATGAAGGTGTTCCACCCTGCGTGAATGAACGCGGCACAGAGTGCAAGTGCCGTTGCGGTTGCCATCGCCTACAGCGCAGGCGTGCGTAAATCGATCCCCATGAGTTGACCTAGGTCGATGAGTGCTGCCGGAGCGCTGGCGTCATCGCCACCGCTCAATATCGCGTCCGCGAGCTCTTCGAGCGCGTCGAGGGCACGGGGTGTCTGCAGATCGTCATCGATCGCATCATGCACCCGCGCCACGAATGGACGCGGATCAGGTCCAGCTTCTTCCGCGGCGGCCGCGACGAGACGATGCAACAGTGCCCGTCCCTCCTGCATATCGGAGTCGTACCACTCGAACCCACTGCGATAGTGATGGCGGAACAGCGCCAAGCGAATAGCGCGCGGATCGTTTTCGGCCCGCAAGTCGGAAATGAACACGAGGTTGCCGAGGCTCTTCGACATCTTTTCGCCTTCATAGCTGACCATCGCCGAGTGCAACCAATGAGTGCACCACGGCTCTCCGGTCAAGCTCTCCGACTGCGCGATTTCACATTCGTGGTGCGGGAAGATCAGATCGGTGCCGCCACCATGAATGTCAAGCGTTGAGCCGTGAGCGGCCATCGCCATAACCGAACATTCAATATGCCACCCAGGGCGACCGACGCCGAAGGGGCCGCGCCAAGCTGGTTCGTCGGGCAACGACGGCTGCCACAACACGAAGTCGAGCGGATCGCGCCGATGCGGATCGTCGGGGTTACCACCACGCGCACGCGCAAGCTTCACCATGTGCTCGTGCGTGTACTGGCACAGGCTCCCAAAGGAATCAACCGAGGACACATCGAAGTAAACCGTGCCTGCCGTCAAATAGGCGTGGCCCTTATCGAGCAGCTGATTCACGGCGTCGATAATTTCAGGAATGGATTCGGTCGCTCGCGGCTCGGAGTACGCGGGGCGAAGATTCAGCGCTTCGATGTCATCGTGAAAGCGTTTCATTTCACGTTCGGCAAGGTCGAGGTACGGAACACCGAGTTCTCGTGCCTTCGGCAGGATTGAGTCATCCACATCGGTGATATTGCGAACCATCCGAACCTCATGGCCAAGAGATTCCAAACGCCGGATCAAGAGGTCGTAAGTCAGGTAGGTCGCCGCGTGTCCGAGGTGTGTCGAGTCATACGGAGTAATGCCGCACACGTACATGCGCACCACATCAGGCGCCACGAACGGCACCACTTCCCGGCGCGCAGTGTCAAAAAGTCGGAGCGTCACAGTTGCTCAGTGTTGCAGACCATGCCTAGTCGCGGTCCGGAATGCCAGCCAGGCGCAGACTCGCCTTGCACTTGTGTCGGATGTTGATCGTCAGCAGAACGGCAGCAAAGGTTTCCATGCCGACTGCATTCGCGAGGCTTCCGCCATCGAATGCCCGGAGGTGAGGGATGCTCTCGATGATATCCATGAGCTGTGTTCGCGCGTTGTCGTCGTCACCGCACGCCACAACATCTGATTCCATCTCCCGATCAAGCGCCCCAAATTCGGCGGCGGGCACGAGATGAAAGGCTGTGACCACGTGGGAATTCCAAAGGAATGCCTGCATCTCTTTCGCCACCGACCCGTACGGGGGAAGGTTGGCATTGAACTCGTTGCCGTGCTTCGCAAGGTCATTCGCCATTGACACGACGATCTTGCCTTCGAGCTCAGCGGCAAACTGCTTTGCGGTGATCAGCGCAGCATCAGCGTGCACCGCAAGCACGACAATGGGTGCGTCGCATGCCTCACGGTTTGCCAAGGGGATGATCGTCCCGATGCGATCTCCCCACTGGGCTCGCAGCTCTGCGACGGTCGCTTCCGCCTTCGCCGCGTCACGACTGCCTGCAAGCACTTCGTGCCCACACGCACTGAGTCGCGCCGCGAGACCGCGCCCCGCAGGACCTGTTGCACCTAAGACTCCGATTCGCACGTATGAATCCTGACAGATCTGGTGCGCTGGATTCGACTTACGTGATTCAGGCGATGCAGTTTTCGCCGAGCAACTCGCGGAGCTCGCCGAAGAGCGCTGCACTTGGTTCGACAAGGAATTCGTCGCCGAGTTTCACAACGGTCGTCTTGTCGGAATGTTCGAGATGCAGGAACACAGCAGACGGGCCCGGGTATGTGGAAAGGACACCCTTCAGCCGCGTCACATTCGAATCTGAAAGCAGTCCTGAACGGATGCGCAGCCGTACGGGAGGGCCACCATCAAGCACCAGTTCCGGTATGCGAATTTCGAGCGACATGAGCTTGCGAACCTCGTCGCGTGCATCGACACGACCCCGCACCACCACTATGGCGTCCTCATGCAGCATCGCTCCGTATTCGGACATGACTTTCGGAAAGACCATGACTTCAACGGAACCTGCAAGGTCCTCCAGAGCGAAGGTCGCCATGAGGTCGCCTTTCTTGGTGTATTTCCGGGTCAATCCAGTCACGACGCCTCCGACAGAACGAAGTTCTCCTTCGTTCACAGTGCGCAGATCTGCCACGGTCGCGTCGCAGAAGCGAGCGAGTGAACGCTGTGCAGACATCATTGGGTGTTCCGACACGTAGAGACCGAGCATTTCTTTTTCAAATGCGAGACGTGCTGACTTGTTGTATTCACTGAGCGGAATCGACACTCGCTCATCATGCGAGTCGCTGTCGGAGTCGGGAGTGCCAGTGACGTCGCCAAAGAGACTCATCACTCCTGCTTCGCGTTCACGGCGCCGCGCCAGCGTCCGCTCAATGATGCTCTCGAATGCGGTCGCCAGCCCTTGACGCGTGTGACCCAACGAGTCGAAACCACCCGCCTTGATGAGACTCTCGATCGTCCGCTTGTTGAGCGCCGCCGGGTCGACCCGTTCGCAAAACTCGTAGAAGTCAACGAAGGGGCCGTTCTTCTCTCGTTCCTCCACAATCAAGTTGACGAGGCCTTCGCCCACGTTGCGAATGGCAGACATTCCAAAACGGATCGCGGGCAGCGATCCACCGGCATCGTTCGTGGCGTTCATGTCGACAGAGAAATCACTCAGAGACGAGT
>JBARPG010000279.1:0-26956 GCA_049642885.1 Acidimicrobiia bacterium
GCAGGTGAAGCATTTGCCGACGCCGCCTCAGTCGCGATGCTTCCCGAAATTGTTGAGGATGATCACCTGGTGCGCGCCAACGCGCGCCTCATCAGCACGTTGACACTCACCAACGACATGATCGGGATCTCAATTGGCCCATGGCTCTTGGTACACATCGCGCTCAGTGCTCCGTTCTTCATCGACGGTGTCTCGTTCGTGTGCGCGGCCTTCCTCATTCTTGCCGTACGCACCCGGCCCCAGCATCAAGCCAGAGAGGTCATCGAACGTGCCGTCGGCGAGGCCAAACCCTCCACCTACCGCCAGTACAAAGAGGACATCACTGAATGCGTGCGTTTCCTCAAATTGCACCCTGCAGCTCGTGCGTTTGTGCTCACGGCATTTCCATCAAATCTCGCTTCAGGAGCCTTGATCGGAACGTTCGTGTTGTACGCGCGTGACTGGCTGCATCTCGAACCGCAGTACTACGGATTGCTGCTGCTCTTCATGGCAATCGGGCTCGTGATCGGATCATTTGCCGCTGAGCGCGGCATGGCGCTCGTGAAAGATGTCCGATGGATCCTGGCAATCGTGCTCGTGTGCGAAGGGCTGAGTGACCTGGTGATCGGTATCACTCATTCAGTTCCCCTCGTTTTCGCGATGAACGTCGTTGGCGGCATCAGCGTGGGCATCTTCATCGTCGCCGGCGCCACCGTTCGCCAGCAGTTGACACCCAAAGAGCTTCAGGGCCGCATGCAATCCACCTACGCCTTATTGGGACAGAGCTCAATCCCACTCGGAACCGTCCTTGGTGGCGCGATGGTGGGTTGGTTTGACGTCCGCACGCCACTCTTATTTTCTGCATTCGTGCTCATCGCTTGCGGATTGCTCGTCGCGAATGTCACCAACAAAACGCGCCTCGCTACATTGATGGCACAGTAGTAATCAATGGAACGGAGTCCCACAGGTGAAGGTCGGAATACTTACTGGCGGCGGAGACTGTCCCGGGTTGAACGCTGTCATTCGAGCAATCGTGCGAAAGGGAGAACAAACCTACGGCGATGAGCTTCTCGGCTTTCGCCATGGGTGGCGCGGAATGCTCGACCGCGAGACATTGCCGTTGAATCGCGAAACCACACGCGGCCTTTTGCATCGCGGTGGGACGATCCTGCAATCCTCGCGAACGAATCCTTACAAAACCGAGGGAGGCGTCGAAGCGGTCAAGGCCACATTCGCAGCGCTCGAACTCGATGCGCTGATCGCGATCGGCGGCGAAGACACACTCGGCGTCGCGAAGAAACTGAACGATGATGGTCTGCCGGTGATCGGCGTTCCAAAGACCATCGATAACGACCTCTCGGGTACCGAATACACCTTCGGGTTTCACACCGCGGTGCAGATTGCGAGTGAGGCAATCGACCGGTTGCACACCACCGCGGAAAGTCACGATCGCACCATGGTGGTCGAGGTCATGGGTCGTCACGCAGGCTGGATCGCGTTGTACTCGGGGCTCGCGGCGAGCGCGGACATGATCCTGATTCCAGAGCATCCTTTTGATATCAACGAAATCGTCTCGCGGCTGCGACAGCGACACGAGCGCACAAATTTCTCCGTCATCGTGGTGGCCGAAGGTGCCACCCCGAAAGAGGGAACGATGTCGACGACCTCCGGTGAAGTAGACGCATTCGGTCACGTGCAGCTCGGCGGCATCGCCAACATCCTGGGCGCAGAACTGCGCGAGCGAACCGGGCACGATGTTCGCGTGACGATTCTCGGGCACCTCTTGCGCGGGGGAACTCCAACGGCCTACGACCGCATCCTCGCAACCCGCTTTGGCGTCGGGGCGATCGACGCGGTGCACGATGGCGCGTTCGGCACGATGGTTGCACTACAAGCCGACAAGATCGTGCGAGTGCCACTCGAAGTCGCGGTCGGCACCCTCAAAGTCGTCGACGACGAAATCTTCAGCGTCGCCGAGGTGTTCTTTGGTCAGGAATGGCACGGTAAGGAACGACGAAGCATCCCCCGAGACAATTCTTAGGGCTTCGCGTTCTTCTTATTGCTGTTGAGGCGGCCGCGCACGGTCTGGTCGAGCACGACTTTGCGCAGCCGCACGGTTGATGGGGTCACCTCGACGCACTCATCGTCTGCAATGAATTCGAGTGCTTGTTCGAGCGACAGCAAACGTGCTGGGACAAGTCGAACCAGATCGTCAGACCCCGCCGCACGATGGTTCGTCAGTTTCTTTTCACGCGTGATGTTGACGTCCATCTCTTCAGTGCGCGAGTTCTCGCCGACGATCATTCCTTCGTAGACCTCAACGCTCGGGCCCACCAGCATCGAACCGCGTTCTTGCAGGTTCATGATCGAGTAGTTCGTCGTCATGCCAGCACGGTCCGCAACGAGTGACCCTGTTGGACGGGTGCGCAACTCCCCAACCCATGGCTCATAGCCATCAAACACATGATGCAATACACCCGTGCCGCGGGTTTCGGTGAGGAACTCGGTACGAAACCCGATGAGTCCTCGGGCAGGAACACGGAAGTCGACACGCACCCAGCCGGTGCCATGGTTCACCATCTGTTCCATGCGGCCTTTTCTTAACGCGAGCATCTGGGAAACGACTCCGACGAAGTCCTCGGGGATATCGATGGAAAGCCGCTCAAACGGTTCATGCACCTTGCCGTTGATTTCCTTCGTAACAACTTGGGGTTTGCCGATCGTCAATTCAAAACCTTCGCGACGCATGGTCTCGATCAGAACCGCGAGTTGCAATTCACCACGGCCGAGCACTTCCCAGGTGTCGGGTCGTTCGGTGTTTTCTACTTTGATCGACACGTTTCCGATCAGTTCTTGTTCCAAACGCTGTTCAACCATTCGGGCGGTGAGTTTCTTGCCTGCCTTGTCCTTGCCGGCGAGTGGCGACGTGTTGATCCCGACCGTCATCGAAAGGTTTGGCTCGTCGACGACCAACACCGGCAGCGCCGTTGGATTCTCGAGGTCGGCCAGCGTCTCGCCAATAGTGATCTCGGGAATGCCAGCAATCGCGATGATGTCGCCAGGGCCCGCCTCTTCAGCATCGACTCGGTCGAGGGCCTCGGTCTTGTACATCTCGGTCAGCTTTGCTCGCTCGATCGTTCCATCAATACGGCACCACGCCACCGTCTGACCCCGCTTGAGCCAACCGTTGCGAACGCGACAAATGGCAAGTCTGCCGACATACGGAGACGCATCGAGGTTTGTCACCAACGCCTGGAAGGGGTGACCTTCTTCATACTCAGGTGCGGGCACGCGGTCGAGGATGAGTTTCCACAACGGTGCGAGATCCGTTCCGTCGACCCCCTGTTCAAGCGAGGCCCAACCGTCTTTGGCATTCGTGTACACAATCGGGAAATCGATGTGGTGCGCATCGGCGTCGAGGTCAAAGAACAGTTCGTAGACCTCGTCGAGCACCTCTTTGATGCGAGCATCGGGCCGATCGACTTTGTTGACAACCAAGATCACCGGCAAGTTGAGCGCCAATGACTTGCGCAGCACAAAACGGGTCTGTGGCAGCGGTCCTTCACTCGCGTCGACGAGCAGCAATACACCGTCAACCATTGCCAGCGCCCGCTCGACTTCGCCACCGAAGTCCGCGTGCCCGGGCGTGTCCACGATGTTGAGCGTGACCCCTTCGTATTGCACTGCCGTGTTCTTGGCGAGAATGGTGATGCCCTTCTCGCGTTCGAGATCGTTCGAGTCCATGACCCGCTCGTTCACGGTCTGGTTCGAACGGAATGCACCGGACTGCCACAAGAGGGCATCCACGAGGGTGGTCTTGCCATGATCGACGTGGGCGATGATCGCCACGTTTCGTACGTCTTCGCGACGCGCCATCAGAAACTCCAAAGAAGAGGGGAAGAAAGAGCACATAGGCTACTTGGCCAGGTTCCAGACCCCCGCAGCGGCAGCAATTCTGGGCCCGCTCATAGGATGTCGCCTCATGCCAAAGGACCGCCGATCGCATATTCCTGCCCTCGACGGCATGCGCGGAGCCGCGGTCGCGGCAGTCATCGCGTTCCACGCTGGGTACCTTGACGGCGGTTACCTCGGGGTGGATCTGTTCTTCGTCTTGTCCGGATACTTGATCACCGGGATCCTCGTCGCCGAAGCCGAGCGTGATCATGCAATTCGCCTCGGCGCATTTTGGGCCCGTCGAGCCCGCCGACTGCTCCCCGCCCTGTTTCTCCTCCTTGCCGCCGTTGGCATATGGGGCATGTCGGCCACACCCGTTCCGAGTGGCGGATCACTGGGCAAGGAAATGCTCGCCGCGCTCGGGTACTACTCCAATTGGCAGCAGCTCTTCGGTGGTGGCGGCTATTGGTCGCAGTTCGGTGGACCGAGGGTGCTCGAACACCTCTGGAGCCTCGCAATTGAAGAACAGTTCTATGTGGTGTGGCCGCTGATCGCATGGGCCTGTGCTCGCCCAAGGCGTGGCGACGTGCGGCGGCGCCTCGGCGTGGTCGTCGTGCTTGCCGCGATCGCCTCCGTTGTCGTGTCCCAAGTGCTGTACTCGAGGAGTGGAGGCGAACGTGTCTATCTCGGCACGGACACCCGCATCCTTGCGATGTTGGGTGGTTCGGCGCTGGCGTGCGTGCGGTGGCCCACCGCCCGAAGACTCCGGCGCATTACGAACCACATTCTTGATGGGCTTGGCGTCGCCGCCGCGCTCGGCCTCGCCTGGGCGTGGGGCATGCTCAGCGGTACGAGTAGCACCCTCTACCGAGGAGGTTTGATTGCGTGCTCCTTCGCTGCCGCCGTCACTATTGCTGCGGGTGCAGTTGCTAGCCGCGGCTTCATCGCTCGGGTGTTTTCGTTCGCGCCGCTGCGGGCACTCGGAACGATTTCCTACGGCCTCTACCTCTGGCACTGGCCGGTGTTCGTTTGGTTCGGCGTTGGATCGTCCGGCTTCGACTCCGCTACACGTGCGTGCATTGCCACGCTTGTCAGCCTCGCCATTGCGACCGTGTCGTATTTCGCCATTGAGGCACCGATCCGCTACCGACGAGTCACGACTCGTCCCGTCGTAGCGCTCCTGGTCATCGCCCTCGGAGCGAGCACATTCCTGGTGATTGCAAATTCCAATCGTGCCGTGCCTCGCTCGCACACAAAGCAGGGTTCTTTTTCGCTACCAACGATCTCCTCACCCTCGACTTCGGCGAGCGCAACTCCGACGTCCGCAGTTGGCAACGTTCCTTCAAGCGCATCAGCCCCAAGTTCCTCGGCGCCGACGCGCCCGCTGCGACTGCTCGTGGTTGGCGACTCGGTCGCAGCAAGCCTCGGTGATGCTTTCCAGCCCATCGCAGCGAATTACGACTTTCAAGTTGGAGTCGACGCAACCGTCGGGTGCCACTACGTGGCGGCGACGCGGGCACGTGATCTCGGCGGAGCTCTCCAGAAGGACTATCCAACATCGATTTGCCAAACTCGACTCGCAGGCGACATCGCCACGTTTGATCCGGATGTGATCTACCTCACAACACTTGCGAACACCTTTCTTGAGTTCGAAGTCAATGGTGCCTGGATCGGACCCTGCACAAGTGAGTACGACGCCGCGGTCACTTCAGCGCTCGAAACAGTTGTGGATCGCGCTCGTGCTACTCAAGCACGAGTTCTGATCGGTACGACCATGCCCCGAGAGCAATGGTTCGGAGTCACCGATGCCATGCAAGCAGAGCACCTCCGTCGAGCCCGGTGCCATAACGCCCTGTTGAAATCATTTGCGAAACAACATCAGGACACGGTCGCGATTGCCGACGTGTACACGTGGGCGTGCCCGAAGAATGCGTGCCTGAAAACTATGAACGGCGTCGAGCTTCGGCCAGATTTGTCACATTTCGAGGGAGAGGGAGCGAAGCTCCTCATTGACTGGCTTGCGCCCCAAATTCGCAAACTCGGGATCAGGTAGCGCGTTCGAGGACTTCTCCCGTCTCGTACACATCAGCAGCCCGGCCGACAATCAGCGGGTCGAGCGAACCGATGCGAGCGACGTCTTTGTCGGTGTACGGCATCTTGTGCAGCACGTACCGCAAAGCGTTGAGACGTGCGCGCTTCTTGCAGTCCGATTTGATCACGGTCCACGGAGCCTCTGCGGTGTCAGTCGCGAGGAACATGCGCGCTTTCGCTTCTGTATATGCATCCCACTTGTCGAGCGAGGCCAAGTCGATCGGTGACAGCTTCCATTGCTTCAATGGATGTTGTTGTCGTTCTTCGAAGCGGCGCCGTTGTTCGTCACGACTCACTGAAAACCAGAACTTCACGAGGTGAGCACCGCTGCGCACGAGATTGTGTTCGAACTCGGGCACCTGCCGCAGAAACTCCTCGTATTCGTCGTCGGTGCAGAACCCCATGACCCGCTCCACGCCAGCGCGGTTATACCAGGAGCGGTCGAAGAAGACGATCTCCCCGCTCGTCGGGAGGTGCTGCACGTACCGTTGGAAGTACCACTGCCCGCGCTCGACATCGGTTGGCTTCTCCAGCGCGACCACTCGAGCACCTCGGGGGTTGAGGTGTTCCATAAAACGCTTGATCGTGCCGCCCTTGCCTGCGGCGTCACGTCCTTCGAAGATGACAACTAGCTGCTTGCCCTCATCCTTCACCCACGCCTGCAATTTGAGGAGCTCGACCTGGAGCAAATACTTCTGCTTCTCATAGGTCTTGCGCGACATGAGATTGCGGTAGGGGTAGCCGCCGCTTCGCCACGATTCAGCAAGTTCATCATCGTCGCTGAATGGGATGTTCCCGTAGATGGGCTCGTCTTCGCGTCGCAACGCTTCGTCGAGCGCAAGCACATCATCGAGCGACCGCCCAGCGATCACTGATTCAAGCCAGCTCGCCACCTCAGTCAGCTGGCTTCGATCAGCCGATCCCAGCACATCACGCACCGCGCTCGTGAGGCTGCCGCGAGCCGAGTCGGTTGAATTCGCAACCTCGAACTCCTCAATACCTTCTTGGGTGAGGACCGGCGATCGGTCGCCATCCTCATGCGTGCGAACGTGGTTGTCGGGAGCTGACGACATCGGAACCCTTCCTCAAAACGTTCATTCATGCTACGCCGAAACTGGCGGTACCATCCCGGTGTGCCAACGCTGACGCTTGGGGTATCCAACTTTTCCGCCGCGCCGAATTCCGATGGTTGGGCCGCTCTCCTCGGCACTGCGCGAGATGCTGATGCCGCGGGGATTGATCGCATTACGGTTGTGGATCACGTGGTGATGGGTTCGGACACCTCGGCCTATGACGGCGCCCGATTTCCGACCGGGGCCGACGGTGAATGGCTCGAACCGCTCACCGTGCTCTCGGTCATTGCCGGGCAAACCTCGCGAGTGCGTTTGTCGACGGGAATCTTGATTGCCGCGCTTCGCGAGCCTGCGGTGTTGGCCAAGACGGTTGCGACCCTCGACGTGCTCTCAGGCGGCCGAGTAGATCTCGGGGTCGGGGTCGGCTGGCAAGCGAAAGAATACGAAGCGGTTGGGCTGGACTTCGCGCGGCGTGGCGCCCTGCTCGATGCGACGCTCGCCGACCTGCGCTCGCTCTGGGGAGCGTCACCAACAATGCTCAACCGCGCCATCCGCGACGCACATCGCAACACATCTGCGACCCGAGTCGAAGATGTGTGGTGCGAACCGAAACCGACACAACCCGGTGGTGTCCCGATCTGGGTGAGCGGTCGCTTGAACGCCGCAGTCTTGCGCCGCATCGTTGCATTCGGAGATGGTTGGATTCCCTGGGGTGAGTACGCGACGGATGTCGCACCTTCGATACCGGTCGTTCACGAGGCACTACAACAAGCCGGGCGTGATCCGAGTGGGTTTCAAGTTCGCGCGACCCTGCCGATTGTTCGAGACTCCAACGCAGCGGTGGATCTCGCCGCAACGGTTCGGCCCGTCCCCGAATTGATCTCGCACGGAGCCACCGACTTCGGGGTGAGCCTGGCGCTGCCAGCGATCGCATCGGAGCGCCAGGATCTCCTCGCTGCACTCGTCGACGCGTTCCGAACTGCGCGGCTCTGGGCCTAGAAGTTCCCGCTGCTATGGGACACTCGGGAGCGCGTGCCCGAGCCAATTCGAATTGCTGATCATCGTGTACGCGGCCTTTGCCCACGCCGCATGCATCAGGTGATTCCCGTGATACGAGGTCTCATCGAAGAAACCCGATGACGGCCGACTCGCCCACACGACTGCACCGTTTACACGTCGGTAGTCCGAGTAGAAGATTTCGCGGTACCACGGCGAATCCGTCTCGCACAGTGACCTGCCCTTGCCAAGTTGGCTGAGGGAAATCAGTGAGACACCCTCGTCAACAGACATTTGACGGACCTGTTCATTGAGCGAGGCCGTGAGGTTCCACATCAGCGTGCGCGTTTGGGTATCGAGGATGATCGCTGACATGCACGGTGGTGCGAAGTCGAAGAATCCAGGTTTTGCAAACAGCGACAGGTAGTCGCTCACGACAATGCGAGCAGATGGAGCGGCCGCCCGGATTTGAGCGATCGCCACGCGTAGATCTGCCACCACAGTGGGTATCCGACGTTCCACGCCCGAAAGAGCATCGGCGGTGCTGCAGTTCGAACCAAATTGGAATCGTTTGAGCGCGCACATGAGAGCCGAATCCCAACCCAGGTCATTCGCCCCAGCCTGCACGAACACAACGTCTGTGTCAGGGGCGATCGAGCCGGCTTGATATCCCAGCGACCACACCGACGCACCCAGGCACGCTTGGACATCGACAGCGGACCCAACACCCGCAAACGTCTCGAGCATGCGCCCGAGTCGCCGTCCGAACGAACTTTCCGTGCGGACACAATTGGAGTCACCGGGCGCGGTCCCGACGGGGCCAGCTCCGACGCCAGCCGCGACCGAATCGCCAAGCACGGCGATCTTCAGGTGCTCACCGGTCGGCGCCACGGCCGTCGCTCCTTCTGTGGCATCTGGCGCGTAGCCGCTCGTCAGACACCCGGTGGCCGACAGTGCGATGAGCACTGCCACTGCCAGAACTGGTTTGCGGCGCATAGCCACTCCTCTAAATATTTGGTCGGTGGTCCGAGTTGATGCTCGGCATTCAAGGAACAATGACGCCTCCGGTGACGCTCGTACAAGGAGACGCTTCGGCGGGCCTGTTTGTTGCAAGAAATCGCGTAAACCTCGGAAATTTCTGTGAACGCACGATCGCCGCTGGGTTCAACCCAGCGCGGGCACGGGTGCGGATCGATGGCGCCCGAGTGACGCGTTTGGGTTGTTCTGAGCCGCGATCCAGGGAACACTGCGACGCATGGCTGATGCTCCAGACTCGCTTGCATCCCTCGCGGCGCAAACACCTTCGACCCGTGAGCGATACGTCGACTTCCTTCGCGCCTCCTCGATCATGGTGGTGGTCTTTGGGCATTGGCTGATGGCCGTCGTCAACGTCAACCACGGGCGCCTCACGGTCGGCAACGTCATCGCAATCACGCCGGGCCTGTGGGCGCTTACCTGGGTTCTCCAAGTCATGCCGATCTTCTTCTTCGTTGGCGGATATGCGAATGCTGCAGGGCTCCAGGCCCGCAGCGGCGTGACCACTTCGTATGCCGAGTGGGTCCGGAGCCGAGTTGCTCGCCTCATGCGCCCCGTTGGTCTCCTGCTCATCATCTGGATTCCCGTCATGTTGTTCTTGGAGCACACCTCGGTGGATCAAAAGAACGTGCATGACCTGACGACGCTGGTCAGTCAGCCGCTCTGGTTCATCGGCGTCTATCTGATTGTGTGCGCGGCTGCTCCACCGATGCTTCGTCTCTATCAACGGGCTCCGGTCGGGTCGATCCTTGGGCTCATGCTCGGAGCGATCGCGGTTGACGTCGGGCGCTTCGTTGGCAACTACGAACAGGTTGGGTACGTCAACTTTGCGTTGATCTGGTTGATCGCACAACAGCTCGGATTCGCGTATTACACGGGCGCACTGCGCGTTGTGCGGCCTGCGCAATGGGTTGCAGCGGGGTCTTGTGCCGTGCTTTCGCTTGCGCTGCTCGTGACGGTCGGCCCATACCCGGCGAGCATGGTCGGGCTCCCCGGGCAGAAGATTTCGAACATGGCTCCCCCAACGGTCTGTTTGCTCGCCCTCATGGTGTTGCAAGTCTCAATCGTGATGATGTTGCGCGACCGTGCGACGGCATGGTTGGAGCGTCCCCGACCGTGGAAGTTCACCATCGCGGTCAATAGCGCGATCATGACCATCTTCTGTTGGCACCTAACCGCTGCAGTCCTCCTCGTCTCGAGTTTGAATGCGCTCGGCGTGCCATTCCCGCGCGGAGGTAGTGGCACGTGGTGGGCAACGCGACCGATCTGGTTGGCCGGACTGCTCGTGATCCTTGCGGGGCTCATTTGGCTGTTCGGACGATTCGAGCGAGGTGCTCTGATCGGAGCGAAACGGCCAGTGCCACTCGCGCCAAGTGCAGCCGGCACAGCGGCCGCGGTCCTCGCCGTCGTGCTCTTGATCGTCGGACTATTAGGAATTGCGGGCAATGGCCTGACGCACGTCCTCCAAACCCGCACGCCGATACTCGGATTCATCGGTTTCAGCCCGATCACGAGCCTGATCGAAATCGTGCTGGGCGTCGCGTTCAGCCGTGCCTTTCTCTCATGGGGGAAACCCACGAACATCTAGGGGCATGTCCCGATTCTCACGGGCTCGGTCTCCCGTGAGACTCCACCCATGCCAGATAACACCAACTCACAGAATCCGTCCCCACTCCCCTTCGGTTCAGGCACCTTCGGCCACGCATCAGACGCGTGTGCCCCACAGCAGCCGCCACCCGGAGCGCCGACCGCTCCGCCCACAACACAAACCGGGAAACGCATCATGCAAGACGTCTCGGAACGCTTCGCATAACAACCCACACTTTCAAGTTCTGCTCAAGCAATCACGGATCTCAGCCGGTACCAATGCATGGACCACGCACCAGACGAAACTCTTCGCCAGCAATTGAAACGTCGATTCGTAGCGTGCCGGCACGACCCGCCTCTGGAGCTACGGCAGCGTGACGTAATTCGCGAGGAAGCTGCGAGCGTCGGCGGTGTCGAGGCGGTAAGAACCACCACTCCCTCGACAGAACTGCGATCCACCGAAACTGGTGTCGGCAACCACGTATCCACCTTGGAACGTCGGGCCACCAGAATCACCGAAACAGGTACCACCACCGGCGCGACTGTCATTTGAGTTTTCGGAGAGCATCAGCACTTGGCTCGTGAGGTTCTGACCGACCGATGTTGTGTTGCGGCGAATGCGATCGCTGACGAGGTCGGGCTTTTGCGGGCCCGTCACCGACTTCTGGAAGAACACGCCGTACCCGACGGACGTGAATGAAGTCCTTTGGAGGACGCCCTTGCCGGTGAGCGACTCGAGATAGTTGAGGGGCGGCAACGCCGCGGGGGTGATGCCCACAACGGGCCGGTCGAGAACAACCACGCCGGTGTCGTGCAGGTTATTGAGTTGGAGTTTGTCGGCCCAGAGCGGATGGGCGTGCGCAGTGCCAGTGACATAGCCAGCGGGAATGTTGAGGCCCACGACGTAACCGGTTGACACATCAGGAGCGGGGCCGGGCGAAGGCGCCTCGGGGGCGAAGGTCACAATGGTTTTGCCGATCGTGCCGACAGTGCAGTGTGCCGCGGTGACGAGCACCGTCGGCGAGATCAACGTGGCGGAGCATCGAAAGCGCCCATCGGGTTGGACAAACGAGATCATCGCAACGTTGGGGTGGGTGGTGCCGTCAACTGTGCCAGCGACGATCGCACCTGCAGCCGTCGGGGTCAAGAGCGCCGCGGTCGCTGCCGCCGCGAGGATGAGGTTTCGTGAACCTGGAATCATTGGGACCTCTCGTCGAGCACAGGGATCATTCACCCAAATGGTGGCGGGTCGGTTTGGGTGGCGGCGAATTCTCGCACCATCGCAGCAAAGGCGCCACCCGTGATGCAGGCGTCACGTTCGGCGCGACGCGAGAACTTCCAGGTGTTGCCGACCCGGACATATTCGTCTTCGTAAATCGTGCTGACATCGCAGATTTCGGCGCGGCCGTCGTTCATCACACCGTTTCGGTTGAAGACGTGGGCGCGGCCCTTGGCGGTGTCGAGGTCGGTGAACTCGATCTCGTGCGTGGAGACGGTGTGCATTGTGAAGGCGAACGCGCTCAGCGCCTGTGGCATCCATGCGGTGACTTCCGCTGGTGTGCCGGCAATGCCACCTGCGGCGGTGTAGTCGATGTGTGCCGTGGCGATGAAAAGGGCCTCGTAGCGGGGCCAGTCGCGGGTGTCGACCGCGTAGGCATAGGCGACGGCAAGGTCGTGAATCGCGGCGCGGTCCGCGAGCTGGGCCGGGTCGAGGATGGAGCCGTCGATATGAGGTGTCTCGTTGTGGTCGGTCGTCATGTGCGCAGCCTCGCGCGCGACGCGCCGCGCTGTCGGCCATGACTGGATATCCACAGAGTTATCCCGTGGCTGTGTTCAACCTGTGGGTGAGTGTGGAATACCGCAATGGGAAAGGCGGGCGGCACTCTCCGCGCGCAAAACCTGGGGATCGGCCCGCGGCGCGTGAGAGTAACCCACAGGATTGCCGCGATTTCCACATGTTTTGGTGGAAAACTCTTTCAGTTGGGCGACGAAATCGTCGATAATCCCTGCAGTCGGTCGCTCCGTCGCGCCCGACATACGAACGTTTGGATGATGGGCTTGACCATGCAGGTGATATCGCACATGCTGTGCACCAACTCATCACTTGCGCCACACCAGTCACACTCGTGGTCGTCTATCGATGAGAAGCGCATCTTGACAGTTGAACCGCACTCAATTCCAACTCGGCCCCGAGCTTTCTTGCGAGGGTGTGGAGGTTTGGAAGAGAGCCTTCTGCAGTCAATGTCAACGCTGACATCCACTGACGCACACATTCCGCATGAGATCGGCGAGAGCCCATCTCCTCTGCACCAATTCGGGGACCAAACACCTCGAAACATTTCACGAGCGGAGCATCTCAAACCAGGCCCCATCACGGGACCAGTGAGACCTCAGGACGTGATCTCACATGAAAAAGATTGCCATTCGTTTTATTGCAGCTTCCAGCACGATCGTCGCAGCACTTGCTGCCGGCGGCGCAGGTATGCGAGGCCGGTAACACCAGAAGGCTTTCTGTCAAATTCCCACACTGCCTCACCATGGAACGCGCCATGAGGTCCCCCGAACTTCACAACCGCCGCTTTGTCATTTACACGGCGTGCCTATGGCTCGTGATCGTAGTTGGCGCCGCGTTGCACTGGGTTTTCGATACCGGCCCGATCCCATGGATGCCTATTGCCGTGCTCGCGCTCGGCATGTTCATCCTCGAACAAATGAGCGTCAACACCACCGCGAGTCTCGACCTCAACAATGCCCCAATGTTGCTCCTCGCGGGCGTCGTAATCGCTTCCCGTTACGGCACTCCATTTGCTGCAGTTCTTCCTGCCATCGGCGCGTTCTATCTTCCAAGCCTCCGGGACAACAAGCCTGTCACTTTTGTGAGTAATGTCGGGTTTTTCGGGGCGCCGATGCTTCCCGCGATCTCCACCTTTTGCCTCTTCACCCGGGCCTTCGGAACGTCCCCGACCACGACCTTCATTGCGCTCGCTTTCGCCGCAGTCGTGTTCGAGGTTGCGAATTTCGCGTGCTACGCCGGGTTCCAGTGGTTTCGTGATGCGCAGCGGTTTGACATCAAAGAGCTGCCTCCGGGATATGTGATCCAAGTCGTCGCGTTCTCATTCCTGGGTGGGGTGCTCGGCTGGCTCACGGTGGAAATCGGGTGGGCTGTCGTCCCACTCGCGATCGTGCCCGTGTTCATCGGCCATCAAGTCATGAGTACATCGGTCGCATTCAGCCACCGCATCGATGGCGTCTCACGCATGCTCAACCGTGTGCTCGAACACAAAGACCCCTACACCCGCGACCATGTGGAACGCGTCGCCCACTACGCCCGCGTCATGGGCCGCCAGCTCGGCCTCTCCGAGGACCGCGTCACCTCACTCGGCTACGCGGCGCTGTTCCACGACCTCGGCAAAATCATCATCCCCAACCACATCCTCAACAAACCCGGGCGGCTCACCGACGAAGAATTCGCCGTCATGAAACAACACGAACACGTCACCGTCGCCATGCTCGCAAGCATCGACATGCTCAGCCCCATCGCATCCACCGTCTCAGGCGACTACTCCTTCTACGAACGCGCCACCTCAGACGAACCGATCGAACCCTTCATCGTCGTCGTCGCCGACGCGTACGACGCCATGACCTCCACCCGCGCCTACCGCAAAGCCCTCCCCACCGAAGAGGCACAACGACGCCTCCTCGAAGCAAGCGGCACCCAGTTCCACCCCAAGGTAGTTGATGCACTCCTCGCCTCGTTCGAGGCCGACCCCACCGTGAATATGGCTGGGACCGATGCCGCACACCACCCCGATGCACCCGAAAACGCCGACATCACCTCCGCGGGAGTTGGCGATATCGATATCTCACGAGCCCACCACCCCACCGCGCTCGCCATGTCTGGAGAGGCTGCCGAGGCCGCCATGCCTGCGGGGGCCGAACCGGAGGGAGTGAGCTGATGACGCCCCGCACCTACCCCTTCGATCGCATCGTGGACGATGAGAACAAGGCCGCGATGATGTTCTACTTCTTCGTGCTCAACGTGGTTGCAGCGATTGTCGCTGCGATCGTGTGGGGACGCGGCACCGAAGTGATTTTGGTGGGGCTGCTCGTCGGGGGCGAAGCCGCTGTGATGCGGCGCGACCCGCGCCGCGGCGTGCCCCTCAGCCACGCGCCGATGCTCGCCGCCATTCGCGTGGACACCTTCCAAACCGCAATCGTCATCATCCTCGCTGCGCAGGTGATCGCTCGCTTCATCGTGCCGCGCACCGCGCGTGTCGGCCAGGTTGCCGTGTTGATGCAGCGTCTGTGGACTTCCGGAGCGGCGATCGGTGCGGCGTACGCGATGACGCGAGCTTTCGATAGCCCAGCGGAAACGACGAACCAGGCGCTCTTGATCGTGCTCGCTGCATTGGTGGCGCAGTGGGTCGCGGATGAAGTGTTTTGCCTCATTGTCGATCATCGCTTTCGCCGGTCCTTTCTCGAACGCAGCGCGGAACTCGGCGTTGGTTCAATGGGCGTGTTAATGGCGGTCGGCGTGAGTGGAATTGGCGGGCGACACCGGCTCGACGCGTGGGCACCACTCGTGCTCAGCATTCCGTTGCTCGGAGCGTGGTTCGCGACCGAGCGAGCTTCTGCGATGCGACGTGCCTATCGCCAAACGGTGTCGGCGCTCTCGGGTGCGGTCGAAGTTGGCGGGTTTGTGCCGATGGGGCGCAGCGACAAGGTCGCTGACATCTGCGAACGCATCGCCCGCAATATGCGAGTGGGATTCATGGACCGGGAGACCTTGAGAACCGCGGCGCTACTGCGGAATATCGGTCGCACGATTATCGATGAGGATGCGGCCGCCATCTCGACCGAGCAAGCAGCATCGCTCACGGCCTCGGTGCTCGAGCCCGACGATCACCTGACCGATATCGCGGAGACCATTCGCGCAAGCGTGGCTGGCCCGCGCACGGTGATGGAGTTCAAGTACCCCGTATCGCTGCAGCTCGCCCAGATCTTGCGGGTCTCGGGAGATTTCATCGAACTCACCGATGGGGATGATTTTCGTGCGGCGATTGCCGTCGAGGACTTGTACTCGCGGCCTGGGCACAGTTACGACCACGCGGTGCTTCGGAGCCTCGAACGCATCGTCGGGTCGGAGATGCCGTTGCGGGAGCGCCGCCGTTTGCGCAAACGCAGCCGAGAGTTGTTGCGGAGTCGCGAGGCCGCTTAGGCGAGGCCGAGGACTTCCTCGCGCATTTGGCGATCGAACTCCATGCGAGACATGTGGCGCTCGAAGCGCTCTTCCTGCAGTCGGTACGCACGCTGGTGGTATGACTCGCCGTCTCGCTCGTCGTCGAGGTCGTCGGCTTCGGTCAGCAGTGCCTTCGGGAGCAGGTCCACGATGTCTCGCAAGATTGCATGACACCCCTCGATGGTTTCAACGATCTCGGCTTGGAGACGCTTGGCTTCGGCAAATGAACGACCGCCTCGCACCACCGTGGGGCTGAGCTCATTCATGATCGCAAAACGGACTGCCTCCGAACGCGATTTCGCTCGGCGATGTTTCACCGCGCGATCGATTCGGACCAGCATGCTCGGAGTCACTCGAACGGAGATGATTGTCATGGCCGCGAGGCTATGAATGAGGTGTGACAGGGCCGGGTTGATTCGGACAAATCTCCTCTGTGTGTCGGGGGTCTCAAGAGTGCGTTGTCATACGCGGAAACCTGAGGTTCAGAATCTGGCGCTGTGACCTGGGGAAACGCGGAGAGCTGGTGTCCGGCGTCCGTGCGCGTATGACAACGCACCCTTTCGACTATCGCTGCGGACGGACCCAAATGTCCGATTCAGCGTCGCCTCTCGGTAACGCGGTGGCGCCTGGCGGCGAAAGCCCGAGCAGCGAGCGGAAGCCCATCACAACCACAGGCACGGCGAGCGCGATCACCGCGGCGATGAGATATCGGTCGAGCCAGAGCGGCAACGTCGTGGGCAACACGGGTCGCGACCACCACGTCACGTCCACGAGCCCAGTCGATAACAGCATCGCAAGAGCGCCGACGACGGCCGCGCTGCGTAACGGAGACGAGGGGCGGCGAACGGCATGAACCAACGCAACACCAAGCGCAACGACCCCAACGAGCGCTGCACCTTCACGCCAAAGTCCGTCGCTCCAGCGCACTGGGTCGAACGCAACCAAGGCGACTGCACGAACCGTTCCGGCCACGATCAACTTCGCAAGCGTCGCCACCACAATCAAACGGCGCAAGAGCGGGAACCGCGCGGAACCACCTGCCCACGACAACGCGAAGAACACGGCCGCGAGCCCGAGGCCGACAACCGCAATCCACGGCCAGGGCGACACGTTCGGCATCCAGAGGACGCGCCCGATGACGACCATCTCCCGTCCCCCGGCAGCGAGCCGCAGCTCCCACCTTGGAATCAGAACATGCACCACGTCGGGGGCGCTGCGCACGGCAGGCGGCTCTGGCGTCCCCATCCAATGCACCGCATGTTCATGCCAACGACGGGTCACCCCCGCAGGAATCTCGCGAGTCACGCTGCCATCCACGCCCAACACATGCACCGGCATGGAGCCCTCGTTACGAAGCTCGAACGCTTCGCCGAACTCGACGAGCGAGACGTGAATCCCAGGAAGCGGGTGCTCAATCCGAAGAATCTCCGACCGGAAATTCGTTGCTTGAGCCCCCCCGACCCCATGTGCCGCGGCAGGCGACACCAGGCCACCAATGCTCGCTCCAACCACCGCGCCCGCTGCCGCCCCGCGCAACAGGGCTCGGCGAAATCCGCGGCGGGTCATGCAATGAAGCTACGACGCTTCGACGTCCCAGGTCGGGCCCGACCGCAACAACTGCGCAAGATCGCCCGGCCCTTTCTGTTCGACCGCGGCCGCAACCTGCGCATCGAGCTGACGACCGTATGCGGGCCGTGACACATCACGGAAGATGCCAATTGGCGTCGGCACATTCGGTCGCTCCGCAACGCGCGCCAGCGCCGTAGCCAGCGACGGTGACTCACGATGCTCGTCATGCACGACCAAACGATCCTCGCCAACATCGGCGACAGACACGACCTCGGCCTCGCCGAACTCGTTCAACATCACCCCATGCTCCCCTGAAGCGCCGAAGCGCACCGGCTTGCCATGCTCCAAGGTGATCAACATGTCGGCACGCTTGTCGCGTGTCAGCACGCCGTCGAACGCTCCGTCATTGAACACATTGCAGTTCTGGAAGACCTCGACGAAGCTCGCACCCTCGTGCTCAAAGGCACGGCGAAACACTTCGATCATGTGCTTGCGGTCGGTGTCGTGTGTGCGAGCCACAAAGGTCGCCTCGGCACCCAGCGCCACTGCCAACGGGTTGAATGGGTGATCAATCGAACCAAACGGTGTTGACTTCGTGACCTTGCCTTCCTCCGAAGTCGGCGAGTACTGGCCCTTCGTCAATCCATAAATCTGATTGTTGAACATCAAGATCGTGATGTTGACGTTGCGTCGCAGCGCGTGAATCAAATGATTCCCACCGATCGACAACATGTCGCCATCGCCACCGATGCACCACACGTGCAAGTCGGGTCGGGCGATCGCCACACCGGTCGCGATTGCGGGCGCACGCCCATGAATCCCGTGCATGCCATAGGTGTTCATGTAGTACGGCAACCGCGCTGCGCATCCGATGCCCGAAACAAACACGAACTCGTGCGGAGGAATCCCCAACTCGGGCAGCAGGAACTGCACCGCCGCCAAAATCCCGTAGTCACCACACCCAGGACACCAGCGAACCTCTTGGTCGCTCATGAAATCTTGACGCTTCAACTCGACTGCGACACCGCCACCGCCATCGCCACCGCCGCCCGCGCCGTTGGTCTCTGACACTCCACTCATGACGACACTCCCATCTCTGCGAGGACCAGTTGCTCAAGCTCGCCGGCCCGGAATGGCAAGCCTGAGACTTTCGTGATTGACTTGGCATCCACCAAGAACCGCGCTCGCACCAACATCGACAACTGCCCCAGGTTCAGTTCGGGCACGATCACCGTGCGATACCCGCGCAGAACCGACTCAAGGTTCGCGGGGAATGGATTGAGGTGCGTCACGTGACAGTGGTCAACCTTCAGGCCGCGCGCACGGATGCGACGCATCACGGCCTGGCATGCGCCCCATGTACTGCCCCACCCGAGCAGCAAGGTCTCGGCCCCGTCAATGTGGTCAACCGCCGCGTTGGGAATGAACTTCGCGATGCCTTCAACTTTTGCCGCCCGCAAACGCATCATCTTCTCGTGGTTCTCTGGCTGGTACGAGATATTCCCGGTGCCGTCCTGTTTCTCGATGCCGCCGATGCGGTGCTGCAGACCCGGCGTTCCCGGAATGGCCCACGGCCTCGCCAATGTCTCGGGATCACGAAGGTACGGCCAGAACTCGTCACCGTGATTCTTTTCCGTGGTGAACGGCACGGAAATGTCCGCAAGGGATGACACGTCGGGGAGCTTCCACGGCTCCGACCCGTTCGCGAGGTACCCGTCGGTGAGCAACATCACCGGCGTTCGGAATTTCAACGCCAACCGCACGGCCTCGAATGCCGCATCGAAACAATTGGAAGGGCTGTGCGCGGCGACGATTGGCATCGGACATTCGCCATGGCGACCGAACATCGCTAACAGCAAGTCGGCCTGTTCGGTTTTCGTGGGGAGTCCCGTCGAGGGGCCCCCGCGTTGCACATTCAGGACCACCAAGGGCAGTTCGAGACTGACCGCGAGCCCAAGTGCCTCACCCTTCAGATCAACTCCGGGACCACTGGTGCCCGTAAGCCCCAGGTTGCCCGCGAACGCCGCTCCGATCGCGATGCCAGCTGCGGCGATCTCATCTTCTGCCTGCATAGTTCGAACCCCGAAGTTCTTCAGCTTCGATAGTTCGTGCAGCACGTCACTGGCCGGAGTAATTGGATAGCTGGCGTAGACCACCGGCAGCTTCGCCGACTGGCCCGCCGCCACAAACCCGTACGCAGTCGCCAAGTTTCCATTGATATTGCGGTAGGTGCCGGGAGCAGCCTTTGCTGGCGCCACTTCGAACGGGTGGTGGAACAACTCGGCCGTTTCGCCGAAGTTCCGGCCCGCTTTGAACGCTGCCATGTTTGCGTCGCGCACCAACGGCTTGTTGCCGTAGTGCGCGTCGATCCAATCGGCCACGGGCTTGGCGGGACGCGTAAACATCCAGCACACGAGGCCAAGCGCAAAGAAGTTCTTGGAACGCTCGGCGTCTCGTGGTTTGACCCCGAGTTCTTTCGTCGCCTCAACCGTGATCGAAGTCATCGGCACTTGGAAGAGCTCGAAGGCAGCGAGGGAATCATCTTCGAGCGGGTTCTTCGTGTACCCCGCTTTTTCGAGGTCGCGTTCGGTGAAGGCGTCACTGTTCACAATCACGGTCGCTCCGGGCGAGATGTCGATGATGTTCGCAGCGAGCGCCGCAGGATTCATCGCGACGAGCACGTTTGGAGAGTCGCCGGGGGTCACGATGTCGTGATCAGAAATGTGCACCTGGAAAGATGAGACACCCGCGAGGGTGCCGGCTGGCGCGCGAATCTCGGCGGGATAGTTCGGGAACGTTGCGAGATCATTCCCGAAGGCCGCCGAGAGCTCCGTGAAGCGATCCCCGACGAGCTGCATGCCGTCGCCGCTGTCTCCAGCAAAGCGCAACACCACCCGATCGAGTTCATGCGGTTCGTGCTGTTCCGTACTTGTCGTCACTACGAGTCCCTCCCTGGACGGAGTTACATTCTGCTTCCCACCGCGCCACGAGCGGCGCATACCATGGCGCCATGCCTACCTCACGAGCGCGAAGTTCCCAAATCGAAGTTGCAAGTGGTCGCGAGATTGCGATTGCCCAGTACGGGGACCTGAAGAGTAAGCGAGTGCTGTTCTGGTTCCACGGGACCCCTGGCGGCAGGCACCAGATCCCCCCGGCATCGATCGACGCGGCCAGCGAGAGCGGCGTGCGCATCATCACGATGGATCGACCCGGAATCGGCCAGACGCGCCCGTTCCGATATGCGTCGCTCGCGGCATGGCCCGGCGATCTTGCTGCGATTGCCGATGCGTTGAAGATCGACGAGTTTCATGTCGGCGGGCTGAGTGGTGGCGGGCCGTACGCCCTGGCTGCTGCTGCGCAACTCGGGTCACGTGTGCAGTCCGTGCTCGGATGGGGTTCGGTTGCGCCCACTCGGGGCGATAGCGCCATCGCTGGTGGGCTCGCCGGTTTCGCTCGTCACCTCGACTTTTTGTGGTCGCGGGCCGAAGCGCCGCTCGGATTCGTCTTGCATCGCATGATTCAGCTCACGAACCCGATCGCTCCGCAGGCGATCGACGCATTCGGTCATTTCGTGGCGACCGAGGCCGACGGAGCGTTTTTGAAACGGCAAGACACCAAAGACATGTTCCTCAAAGACATGATCGAGGCGAGCCGCGGGCAATTCCGCGCCGCGATTGCCGACGCCCGCCTGTTCTCACGGCCGTGGGGCTTCGCCCTCGCCGAGATCGAACAACCCGTGACCTTGATGTTTGGTGACGCTGACAACATCGTGCCGCACGCGCATGGGGAGCATCTTGCGAAGGTGCTCCCCAATGCGGAGCTCGTGACCATTCCCGGCGGCGGGCACATCTCGATTCTTGACGAACTCGCGGCGTATATCCCCAAGCTTTAGAAGCGGTTCGTGGGCGAACGCATGAAACCCGCTGCGTGTTCACAGCGCTGGAGGAGATCTCCGACGACCTCGCCGAACTTGACTCGGCGATGATCCTGTGTGGTGCGCGCGGTTTGGCGCGGGTCCGGAATTGACCAGTGCAAAACGCGTGGCGACAGCGGTAGGCAATCGCGGACCCGGCGTTCCCACACACGATCGCACAGGACAATCGTCGGGCCATTCGCAACGTAGTGCTTTGCTGCATCGTTGTAGTTGGTCATGGGTCCCCGTATCGCCATGGGTCGAAACGCTTCGAACGGAATGCCCACCTTCTTGGCCGCGACAGCAACTCCCGGATGCACTGAGCCGGTGGGCAGCAAGCCGAACGCATTCGCTGCATCTCCGGTCAGCGCTTGCCAAATCGCCGCTGCGAGTTGACTGCGGTCGGCCCCGTTCCAACAGAGGAACGCAGGGTTGCGGACGGGGGATGTCCTTTGTTCGGAGCGACGCAGGTGGAATAGCGAGCGACCTTCGCCTGTGAGCGAGACGTACTTTTGGCGGCCGTCCCCGTCGGATCGACGCCAATCCGCCATACCCGCCGCCCGCAGTAGGCCCAAGTGATATGCAACCAGGTTCTTTGGTCGGCCGATCGCTTCCGCGAGTTCAGTCGGCGAGCAGTCGGTCTCCCCCAACGCGTTGCAGATGGCGAGGCGTACCCGTGCTCCCCCGTCTGGCATGCCAGGAAACATTGCTCCGCTCGGACCGGGAAATCGGGCTACCTCCACGGGCAGTGACGTTATTCGCCTATAGGAAAGTAGTTCAAGACGTTTGAACTATTTTCCTATATCGCGAAACGCGAGGTACGGGGTCCATCGTTCGGAGGAGTATCGGCGGGCGCTACGGGGCGGGCCGGACGGCGCGGCGCGGGCGGCGAGCTACTTGGGGAGATCCTTCCAGGGAAGGTCCTTGTCAGTCCGGGGCTCAGGCGGCAATCCCAACACGCGCTCACCGAGCCCATTGCGGTGCACCTCGTTCGTGCCGCCACCAATTGAGATCGAGAATCGGTTAATCAGCTCGGCCTGGGCAAAGGTCACGTCATCGGAGGACTCATCGCCCGGCGCCACGGCGAGTGATGCGGGGCCCATCATCGCAATCGCGGTCTGTCCGAAGTGCACCTTCGATTGAGCGAAGAACAACTTCAGTAGCGAGCCGTCAAGGCGCGTCGAGGCGCCCGCACGCATGGCCGCTTGGAGTTGGTCCGTCATCAATCGTCCGATCCGATCGCGCATCAGCGAAATGACGAGCGCGTCACGCACGCCCGGCTTTTCGACCAAATTGCGACGGCGTGCAATCGACACAAGTTCTTCGGCAATGTTCTTGCGTCCGCCACCGATCATCGCTGATTCGTTTGCGAGGACCAGACGTGCCGCTGCCCACCCCGCGTTGACCTCACCGATCACGGCATCGGCCGGGAGGACCACATCCGTCAAGAAGACCTCGTTGAAATGACTCGCCCCGTTCGCCTGCACGAGCGGTCGGATCTCGACGCCGGGCGCACGCATATCCGTCACGAACATGGTGATCCCCTTGTGCTTGGGAAGGTCCGGTGCCGTCCTGGCCAGCAGAATCCCGTAGTCAGCAAACTGGGCCGAAGACGTCCACACTTTTTGACCGTCGATCTTCCACGTGCCGTCATCCTGGAGCACTGCACGCGTCGAGAGCGCTGCCAAATCAGAACCGGCGCCCGGTTCAGAAAACAACTGGCACCACACCTCATCTCCACGCAACATCGGGGGGAGGTACCGCCCTTTGAGCGCGTCGCTGCCATATTTCAAGATCGGCGGCCCACACAGGGTGATTGCAGCGCCGATAAATCCTGTCGCAACATCGAATTGCGCGTGCAGCTCATTGAACGCTCGGGCCTGCGCCGCATCAAGTCCCGCTCCTCCGTACGCCTTCGGATAGCGGGCACCCGCCCACCCGTTGTCGAACAAGGTGCGCTGCCATTCACGGGACTTGCGGAAATGTTCGGCTTCTTCTTCGTCATTCGCGTGAAATGTGCGCGTGGACCAATCATCTGCGCCTGTCTTCCGCAGTGCATTGTCCTCAAGGAACGCGAGAGCACGTGCGCGAAATGTTTCCATCGTCTCTTCACTCGCGGCCGGCACGCCCTCGATGCTAGAAAGCGTTCCGGGTATTGGCGTCATCGGACGAAACCCACATGACCACACTGGCGGCAGCGCCACGGCACGGGCCGCAAGAAGGAGCACTCATGTCGCATGGCGACAGCAAGAAGGCGATCATTGCGGCGCTCCTTGCGAACCTGGGAATTGCAGTATCATAGTTCATCGCTTTCCTGCTGACCGCTTCGGCATCAATGTTGGCCGAGAGCATTCATAGCGCTGCCGACACCACGAACCAAGGCCTGCTGCTGCTCGGCGGGCGCCGAGCGAAACGCGAAGCAACTGAAGAACACCAATTCGGTTTCGGACGCGAGCGGTATTTCTGGAGCTTTGTGGTTTCGCTCATGCTCTTCAGCCTTGGTGGCTTGTTTGCCCTCTACGAAGGCATCGAAAAGCTGCTGCACCCACATGAACTCGAGTCTCCAATTGTCGCCCTGAGCGTGCTCGGCGTCGCGGTGGTTCTCGAAGGCTTTTCCCTTCGCACCGCTGTCCGTGAATCGAACCCGTTGCGGCACGGGCGGTCGTGGTGGTCCTTCATTCGCGACGCAAAGGTGCCCGAACTCCCGGTCGTCTTATTAGAAGATGTTGGCGCACTCGCAGGCCTGGTGTGCGCACTCGCAGGTGTGGGAGCCGCGATGGCGACCGGCAACGCGCGATGGGACGGACTCGGCACCATCGCGATCGGTGTACTCCTCATTACAATCGCCGCGATACTCGCCGTTGAGATGAAAAGCCACTTGATCGGGGAGTCCGCCGATAGCGAAACGCACGAACTGATTCGTGCGACGATCGCAGATCACCCCGACGTCGCCCAGATCCTCATGCTGCGCACCTTGCATCTCGGGCCCGATGATTTGCTAGTCGCCGCAAAGGTGGACCTGCATGGCCCCCGTGATCCCACCGACAGCATCAACGAGATCGAGCTGCGGCTGCGCGCAGCGGTGCCAACAGCATCAATGATCTTGATTGAGCCCGATCATTTCCGCCCCGACTACGGAACGCCTATTTCGCTTTCGTAACGGTGATGGTGCCGATCATGCCGCCGTTCTTGTGGTACCGGCAGAAAAGCTCGTACGTGCCGGGCTTGTCGATCTTCACCTTCACTGAATTTTTCGACCCAGTCGCCAGGTCGGTCGCGACTTTCGCTTCTTCAACGGTGAAGTTGTGCTCAATCGACCCAGGATTCGCAATGTCGAACTGCGTCTCTTTGCCGGCGGTAATGGTCAGCGTGTTCGGGCTGAACGTCGTCCCCACGATATTGACGGGAGTTCCCTTCCCGAAGTTTTCCGAATTGGAACTCGAAGAACAACCCGCGAGCGCAAGTGCCAACCCACAACCGCCAACTATTTGCGCTACCCGCATCACATTCTCCTTCTCGCGTTCCTGCGAGCGTACAGGTATCGCACCATGCATCCTCAGGCGCTCGCGACAAACACCAGAAGAAACTCGACCACCCCGTGATCCTCGGTAGTCACCGGGCCACCCGAAGGATTGTCGATCTTGTAGTCCGCGAACTTCACCGGGATCGTCCCGTTCACCTCGATGTTGGCTCCGTTACGCCGCGCCTTCAGATCGAAACTCACAACTCGCTTCTCTCCGCGCAGCGTGAGTTCGCCAGTGGCTTTCGCGCTCACCTCAACGCGGTCCGCAGGAATGGCCCCAAGATCAATCGGCGCTGTCAATGTGAATGTCGCATTCGGAAATTCCGTCGCGTTCATGATCTCACCACGGAACTTGCCATCACGGCGCGATTGGTCGCTCGTGATCGAGGCGATATCGACCGAGAAATCTGCTGACGTCACGACTGCGCCAGCAATTGCCATTGAGCCCGAAACCGAGTGCGTGCGACCGACCGCTTCGGTTCCTTGACCAAACAGCACCTCTTGCACGCGATACCCGGCAACGCTCTCGGGCGTTGCCTTCCAAGTGCCGTCGACTGACGTATTCCCTGAAGCGGGCGCTCCCGAGGACGACTCTGCCGCGCTCGTCTTGGTTGTCGAATCGCGATCGCTCAGCGATAGTTGTTTTGGCGCGGGGTCTTTGATGAAGTGGATGTACACGTACGTGCCACCCACCACCAGTATCGCAAGCGAGATCAGCGCCGCGAACAGCTTCTTGAGCATCGTTCCCCCTTCGTCTGCGTTGACGCTACGCGAGGATGAGGTTCCAGAGCGGGAGTGTCGCGATCGCGAGGATCAATCCGGTGCCGACAACGAAACTCGCGAGTTCGCCATCGAGTTTCGTACGAGCAGCAACGATCGCCGCCGTCGCCATGGGAGGCATCGCAGCTTCGAGGCCGATGACGGGTGAAAGGTTGAGCCCGCGCACCACCGCCACCGCGCACGCTGGGATGATCACCATCTTCAACCCGATACACACGGCGGCCGCCGACATTCGCCCGCGGGGCACACGCAGCATGAACCGCAGCCCAATCGCGGCGAGGGCGACGTATCCCTGCGTCGAGCCGATCCTGCCGAGAGCCGCATGAAATGGGGCGTGCCAGCCAGCGGCGCGCATCACGAGCGCAGCAAGCAGAGCGAGAAATGGCGGGAATGTCACGACGGCCTTTATGACGCGCAACCACGATTGCCGATCCGCGGTGCCGTAGCGCGCTCCGATGATCGTGCCAAGGACCGTGATCCCGAGGAAAGACCCGAACTGGTCATAGACAACCGCGGGCCCGAGCGCATGCCCGCCGCGCAACCATTCGATGAGCGGAAACCCAATGAAACTCGTATTGCCCAAGGCCGTCGTGAGGAGGAGCGCGCCAAAGGTTGCGTCTGACCATCCCATCCTCGGGCGCAACAGCGCGATGGTGCCACAGCCCACGCCCATACACGCCCAGGCCACGAGCGGTCCGGAGAGTTCAGACCCGGCGAGGCGCATCGCTGGGATGCGCACCAGCACGACTGCCGGCAGCGCAAACCACAGCACATAGCGCTCAAGCCACGGAGCAAGGTGTCGCGTTGCTGGCACGAGGTGAGCAAGAACGAGCGCGCCAACAAAACAGCCGATGGTCAGGACCATCGTGATACGCAAGCACATCTGCGGCGGTGAGAAGGGATTATGGCGATACGCCGAGCGATTCGGGGCTCAAGGTTGCGCCCGCGTTGCCGATAGTTGACATATGAAACTTCGCACTCGCATACCCGCGCTCCTCGCCAGCGTGCTCACTGTCACCGGCAGCATCACCTTTGGGCTCGGCGTCACACCAGCGATGGCAGCGCCCGCGGGAACGATTAGCGGCTCGTACCCGTTGACGGAAACCATTACCGGTGTGGGCACGATCGCGAACGGTCCGGGCGGCAAGATCTGGTTTGGCGGTGGCGGATTCGGAACCGAAGGCAGCGCAATCCCCGTGTTCGGCAACGGCACCACTGCCGGAGCCTTCTCGAGCCTGTACCGCACAGCCGATCAGGACCTGGCACTCTCAACCGCC
>JBARPG010000280.1:0-2051 GCA_049642885.1 Acidimicrobiia bacterium
CCTCGGACCGATGGCGACGGCAATCTTGCCCGTGGGGACAATGGCCTTGGCGCCGGCCGCCGGTGCCTCCTCGGCCCAGTTCTACGGGGTTCAGTTCAATATCTGCTCCTGGAAATGCACGCCGACCTCGAGTGGGGGAGGTGGGCAGAACTCCGACAGCACCAACACTAACTTCGGCATCAACCCGACCAATGAGATCTGGGCCGTGATCGCCTATCAGCGATTCCCCCGCTTCATCTCACTCAACGAGGTATGCACTCGCGGATTCAACAACCTCGCGAACACCTTGGCGCCCTACGGCTACTCGGGCTATCTCTATCAGGCGAAGGGTGGGCTGACGTCGTCGGCGGGCGGATGCCAAAGCTTCGGCAACGCAGTCTTTTTCAAGGGCAGCGGGCCGGGTGCATTTTTCTTCAACGCCGGGCCCCAGGACCCGAACTCGACAGAGGTGCGAGGCGGTATCTGCGCCCCGTCTGCTGGTGATGGAGGAGACCTGTGGGCGTGCTCCACCCACCTCGCTACGCCAGTCGCTGCCCAGCAGGCCAGCGCCATCCGCGGAGGCCTTGATGCCTGGCTCAACAACCAGGCCGGTCGATCGAACAACGTGCTCGCCGGGGACTTCAACGCCACCCCCGGATCGGCCGCCACCGGGGCGATGACCAACTACACCGACATGATCTCGGGTGTTGCCGTCACCTACGAGACCAATTCGAACCACATCGACTACATATGGGCGCACGTGCCGAACCTGGCCGGACCGGACGCGATGGGCAATGTGCCCCCGTGGAGCTACTCCGCCTCGGATCATCGCCAGATCTGGGGTTCGATGCACATCAAATGATCGACAAGTTCGCGTATACGGACGCGGTTGCAGTGGACTCGCGGTCAGGCGCCGTCATTCTCGGGGACCCAGATTCCACAATTCGGGCATGGTATTGCGCAGGAAAGCCCTTGCTCTCGATCGTGGTCGGTGTCTTGGCTGACCAGCGCAAGCTCGCCTTCGACGATCGATTGCATGACCTCATCGGCGCCGCGGGGTGGCTCGGCGACGCCACCCTGGCCGACCTACTGTCGCACGGATCGGGGATCCTCGAGCCAGATGCAGTCGTGGCGCGCGGTATCCCTTCGAGCCACCGGATGCAGTGGATCGAGACCATCCTTACTGCTCCCGCGCCTGCGCACCGGCCGTCGTACAGCACGTTCGTGGCCTGGTGGCTGGTCGGGCGGATCGTCGAAGAGCGGACGGGCACTCCGATGCAGCGACTCCTCGTCGACGGCCTCCTCGAGCCCTACGACGTCGCACCCCAGGACCTTTGGCTGCACGTCACCCCGAGCGAGTTCGATGGGATAGCGAGTCGGCTGGTCTGGAACACCGACATGGTCGAAGGCTGGCCGATTCCGATGTTGGCCGAGGTGTGTCCTCCAGTTGTCTGCGATTGGAACCCCGGGTTCGGTACCTACGGCACCGTTGAGGCGATGGCACGAGTCATGGCCGGCGTCGTGGGTGACCTGAACGGGCGCGGCCGCGCGCTGACTACCGAGACAGCATCAAGGATCTGCTCGACCGTGCACCGAGGCCTCGACAGCGTCCTCGGCCGAGACGCCGCGTACGGAATGGGCGTGATGACCCAGCTCGACGTGCACGGATTCGGCGATCGGCCGAGCGTGGGGTCGGTCGGTGCGGCCGGCGAAGGAGGCTTGTGCTGGGTTGTTGGCGACCCCTCCGCCGAGATGGCCGTGGCAGTACACGGGCGGGAGCTCGTTGACCCAACGCGGGCGCTCGGCGAACGACGATCGTCGACGGCGACGGCGATCTGGGATGCCGTGAGGCCGCAATGACCACACCCGTCGACGACGCAGTTCTGCGATCCATCGAGGAGCAGATGCGCCTGGCTATTGGCATGCCTGTCTGGGCACCCGATGGCCAGTACCACCACGAGCAAGTCCTCCCCTCGGGCGAAGTCGCGACGCACGTCGAACGCGTGGCCGACGGCCGCGTGAGTGAATGGAAGTGGACCGTTGAACCGGGGGAGGTCGCGCTGGTGCAGCGT
>JBARPG010000281.1:0-6587 GCA_049642885.1 Acidimicrobiia bacterium
AACCGTCATACACACTGCTCACAGAGCCCGACACGGTCGCCTCACCAAACACATCAAACGACGACGACGTTGTCACACCCGCCTTCGTTTCGGATGCGAGAGTCCCACGATCCGACCACACCAACGACGACGTTCCCACCTGTGTCGGAATTTGAACGCTTGCTACTGGTCAGCGTTCTCAGTGGTGACCAAGCACACCGCGAGCGAGCCCACGCGACTGTTCCCAACTCCTACGCAATCCATCAAGATCGGCCGCGAAATCAGTGCCCACCTGTTCGTCAACGATCACCCAACTAAACCGAGCTGCAACCTCGACGACGAATTTGAACGTCTCATCCACGACCGGCTGCGGCGTGGAGTAGCTCATCTCGAAACGAGCCCCCGTCGAAACCGTGCCAACCGGTCCCACTGAAAACTCTGGGTCGTCCCCATACAACTCCTCGGCATTCTCCACACTGAACTCCGACCACGACTCGCCACCAATACCGATCGTGGCTATGAACTCCTCATCATCAAACGGATCAACACCATTCACCCGCTCGTCACAAACAAGGAAATTGTGCAACCCCCCAAGATCAAGCGCCACACCATTCGGGCACCAAAACGTCACATCAAAACTCATGCAGTTCCACCCCTACTGGATGTACTCGGCCAGGACGTTGGTGACATCGATCACGACGAACGCCGAACTCGCTTGGTCTTCAACAAATGAGTTGCTTCCTTCCCCAACAAAGCGTCACCGCGAAACGACTCCAAAATCTCGACACCCCGATCGCCACCGAACCGCTTGATCTTCTCGAAGAAAATGCAACGGTACGGACCGAGGGATTCATTACGCACCAGCGCGATCATTTCGTCTAACTGTTGCGACGTCGCGCACGCCGCCAAAGCAACTGCCAAACCTTGTTCTTCGCCCCGACCTCGAGCCCTCAAATACAAATCTCGGAGCTCATCCCACCACTTCACTGCGGGACCCACCGCAATCGCTCTCGCCATACTTTCCATCACACGATCGGGATAGCCGCCCTTCTGCAAATGCCGCAACAATACGGGCAGCGCATCCGGATACGGAACACTCGTATTCACCAAATCCCACACCGATTCGATTCCATACCCCGCCGCACGAATATCCGCAACAATCGGCTGTTCCGCCGCGCTCAGCAGCGCGACACGTGCCTGTAATTCTGCTTCTCGCTGATCCCGAGCACGTACCCATTCCGGGTCAGCTTCGAGCAATGCCATCAACTCTGCAGCGGTCATACCGCCCTTGGGGCGCTTCGGAATCTGTTCGTTCATGGGATATACCTCAACGTGATCTGTCCAGCACTAATTGCATTCCGCAAGGGCCCCGTCATTTGGGTTGTGGTTCGAACATACAAATCGATAGCCGCCCGGCCCGTACCGTTGAGCGGATTACAAAGAGCTGACTATGTCCCCGCATTGCGACGCCGAATCGTGCCAGACGCAGAACGAACACCGTGAGTATTTGCCGCGAATTCATGATCCGTAAACAGCTGCGACAGTCGGGCCATTGCACACTCAACGTCGCCGCTAACCGTGAAGGTTCCAGCCTCCCAATCGACGTCGAGTGTCCATTCGGGCTCATCGACTCCCGCCATCGGACGTGCCGCAGCCGAAACGGTGAGGCTGAGTCCGAACGGGTCGTATGCGGGATCGAGGGCACGAACGGTCGAATACCGATAGGCCAGGTCGGTCCGGGACTTCGGCAGCTCGGCTCGTTCACCCGTCACAGAATCAACGACCCACAAATGAACCAATCCACGCCGGACCAGACTATTCATGAAGCGCAAAAACGCTTCGAGAGGGAGCGCGCAACCCAGCTGGCGGTTGAGCCAAATGTACGCCGAATAGAGCGGCGTCTCGGCAATCGCGAGAAGTTCGACAAGGCGACGCTCAACAGGATCCACTATCAACCGAACTTCCCATATGGACGATACGTCTCATGGAGGACCTCGCCGGTTCCGTCAATAGTGCCGTGCCGAATAGAGGTTTCACTCCCCTTCGTGAGCAGTTCCTCGATACTTGTCGCTCCAGAATACGCACGGCCAGTCGCCTCCTCTGCATGTGCAGAGACGTGGCTCGAAGCTCCCGGATCGCCGCGGAAATCCTGGACCGTACGCGCCCACCCCTTGGACGCATTTCCGTCCGCAACAGCCCAATCAACGACAGCACGACCTACCGGCGTCTGCCGGTACGGATGAAACCCCACCGAGCTATCCATCACAGTCGCGTGTTTCGCGTGCCCTTCTTGTGTGCCTCGGGATGTTCAGGTCATTCACCTTGAGTCGGCGCTGATGGCGGTGTCTGCGCGGAGAACGAGAAATACTTCGCAGCCCGTTCCAGTGGGGGGCGAGCGACTTCGAAATGCCGCCCGATGTAGTCACGAAATTCGGCCTCCGCAGCGCGGAGGTCCCCCACTACGTCGTTCACGAACGAAGCAGGACCACCGATCAACAAGAAATCGGCAATCGTGCACAAGACAGCGAGGTCCGGACCATCACCCGCGAGAAGAACGACGTTGAGGCTCTGCCATTCAAAATCGCACTGGTAGAGATCTTCGGGTGACGAATCCAAATGGTACGCAACTCGACCGAAGTCAGACGGGGCTTCTGCCGAGACCGCGAGTAGGTGTTCAGCTCCGCTGCGCTTGAATGCGCGGGAGAACCGATGACACTGTTCCTGATCGAAATGAAGCCCGCTTTCTTCAACTGCAACAGCCCGGCCCGACGCAAGCCAACTCTCCACAAAGTCATAACTCCCCAAAACCGCTTTGTCCCGGAGGGCATAAGCCGCGTCCAAAGCACCCGGATCAGAAATTCGTACCAGCATGTCAACACCTCACTTTGATTTTTGGCATTCCCGGCGTTATCACTTCGAGAGTCGAAACCTCTCCCGAGCTAAACGGACGAACGGCCACTTTGGTTCCATTGCTCAAGAACTCCCACACCCGCGTTCTCCATTCGATCACTCTGACGCCTCGGTCGGTCATCGCGACTGCAACCTGCGATCGCTATGCACAGAGCAGCGAGATGACGCTTGCATGCCCGACGCGACCACTCACGTGTGGCTCTCATCAGCTAACTGGAACATCACAGCGATACGCCACCCTTTTTCATCCCAAACCTCCGACGTGGTCACATCAACCAACCGGGCACCTTCCGGCAACGACTCGATCGCGTCAGCAACACACCCGGGAACGTCAACACTTCGACACTCGACCAACACTTCCAACAACTCAACACGACTCGTACGGCGCTCAACCACACGCGGTGCAAAATCGTCCGGCAACCGCTCAATCGCTTCCCGCCACGGACAACCAACCACCACTGCGATGAACGAACCGAAATCCCACATTTCCTCGGGATCCCACACATTGCGCTCGACAAGGAACGACACCAACTCAAAATCGTCACCCCACTCCGGAAGCAACCGCGACACACTCCGCAACACATGCGACAACGACTGATCCGTTGCAAGCCAACTTCCGCTCAATGACGTACTCGGGCGGCCATAGATCTCCGGTTCATCGACATCATCGACATCATCGACATCATCGACATCATCGACATCGGCCATACCACCACCAACCTCGCTCACAAAGCCACCGCGCACGCCGGAGCAGCTTGCCCACACGCTGGAGACAATAATTTTCCGGCCCACCACAGAGCTCCACCAACCGCTCCCCACGTTAGAAGATCAGTGCCATCCGTCGACTTGTGATTTTGAGTACCACGCTTCTTCTTATTTCGAGTCCCCGCAAACTTCTCGATCGCCTTCAACTTCTGCTTCGCAGCCTTCCAGACCTTTCTCCCGTCATTGTCTAAGACATCGGGCCCAAACTTCTTCACCTTGTCAAGAACGTCGAGTTCAGGACCCGACAGCGCAGGAGGCTGGGTCTGCCCGCCACCAGTACCACTGACCGGCCCACCAGCAATCAACCCAGGCGGCACAAAACAACCCTCTGAGCCGTCCGCCAACCAACAATCATCATCCGGCTGCGACAAACGAGGCTGATGCCGACCCGGCGGCTGCACTCTCGGGGCGGTTGCTGATTTCGGGCGGACGGTCGCAACGGTCGGTGTTACTGGTTCGGGGTGTGCCATCGCCCACGCGAACGCAGCAATTTGCTTATAGACCGCCGCATCAGCAGCGATCGCTCGCTGTGCCCCCGAACCATCCCCATACTCAGCCCCGCCACCATTGTTCGCTGACGCAACCCGGAACAACACATCGATCGCTACCGCCCGATAAAACAAGTTCTGTTGCACCGCGAACAAATACGAACCGAAATCCCCACCCGGATTCGGAGCAGCAGGCGACGGCGTGTTCTGGAACACATCCAAGCGCTGAGCCGCATCCACCTTGAAATAGAAATCGTTTAACTGCCGACCAGAAGCCACCTCCGAAGACGAAGGCATCGTGCCACCCGACACACCACCCTCCGACGGCGAACGACCAGACGGATCCGAGTTGTTCAACGGGTCGCCTTCCCCATACGCATATCGGTTCTGAGACAACGGATTCCCCGTCGTACCCCCATAACTGTCACGAGAAGTGAAACCACCCTGACCCGGCGAATACCCACGAGCTTCCATATCCACCACACCCGACGTCGGGTCAGTCCAATCCCCCTGAAACCCAGCCTGCGACGTTCCAGTACCAGTACGCCCAGTCACCTGACCCCACGGATCAAACCCCACCGACGAATCCATCAGGCCACCAACAGGATTCACCGTCCCAACAACATCACCATGCTGATCCGAAACCAACCAACGCAACGACCCTGCCGCAGTCGTCTTCGACGAAATCGGAGCACCCCCCAACGAACGACCAAACACGCTCGTCCCATCACTCACAACATCCTGACCCAAACCCGAATACTTAAAGGCCGTCCCATTCCGCGTAGCGATACGCCCCAAACCGTCATAGACCGTGCTCTACACGGTGGCTTCACCAAGAACGACACTCAACCCGAAGGACAGTCTTTGCCTTTCACCGTCACCGACCACGAATGCGGTGTCACCCACTTCACCACACGCTTCGGGATCGGAACAATGGTCGTCGTCGACGACCGTTGATCAGGTGGCACCCACGGCACCACATTCGACACGGCAAACCGATTGTCCTCCGCTCGCTCACGGAACTCGACTGCGCCGGGATACGTCTCACCTGGCCGGATAATCCCCCACTCCACCTGGCTGAGGCTCCCGTCCACCGAGCCTTGAATCATGATGGAAACCTCGCATGCGTTGGTGATTCTGACACCGCGACGAAATCGATCACCTGAGTATCCAAGCTGGTCGAATCGTATTTGCGAACCGTGATCACCAATCACAAGCGAGACCATCACGGCCGTGGCGAGTGGCAGCGCCAGGCACAAAAGGTACTTCCGCCTCACCTGCACTTCCCAGCCGTCTTGTAAGCCTCTTGCTCATACTCGTTTGGGCAGTAGCCAGATATTGCCGCCGCCAAGTACTTGAGACCAAAATCGTCGCCATGATCTTCCCACTGCCTGACGTGCACCATTTCGTGCTGCATGCTCGCGGCATCGTCTTCTGGAAAGCTGCTCTTACACGGGCCGTTACAGAAGACGTAGTGCCCGAACGTAACGGCGCCTGCGGCCTGTGCCGAAGGAAGTCGGCCAGCAGAAACGCAATAGATCGGCTTCCCTTTGCTGCTTGATCCGCACCAAGTGATGTCTGTGGGGTGTGACCATGGCACCAACGTCGACCCGGCGAAAGCGTCCATTTCGTCCGGTCCCCACGGATTATCCGGAGGATCACCGGGCAACGCAATTGAGATGCACATCATGAGAGGGCACAACGTTACGGTGCTCTCGAGTAGATCAGCAAAGATCTCTTCTTTGAACAGCTCAGTAATCGACGCATTGTCGAGATCCCCGATTGAACCCGGCACAAATCCAGCACATTTGGCATGGCACGCGGAGTCGGGGTCGAATACGCCGAGATAACTCCCTTTGTAGTCGCACATTGCAATTGTCCCATTGGGATTCGCTAGTCGTTTCCCATAGGTGTGTTTTAACTTCGAGTGATCATATTTGGAACAGTTGCTCGCGTTGGTGGGTCGCCTGAGACGATTGGTTTCGATATCTCGATTGGAGCGTGGTGCGGTCCCGGGTTTGTGTGTCGTTGTGGTTTTGGTTGGGGTTTTGGTGTTTGCTGCGATCCATCGCAAGCCCCAATACACATCATCTTCCGCTATCCCTTTACTGATCGACGCATATATCTCGTCCTGGTGAGACAGATACGCCTCCCAACCCCCATTATTCACATAAAACAAGCGCCACATAATGTCCACACCCACCGCCTGATACCACTCCAACGCCTGCACCTGCGCCACATACACATCCTCCGAAGCATGCACATCAGGAGCACCAGGCGCAACCAACCCCAAATACGCATCCTTCCGCTGAACCGTATCCACAGCAAAATAGAAATCATTCAACTGACCAGTTGACCCACCAGCCTCAACCGCATCATGCCCAGACGGATCCGAATGATTCACCGGGTCGCCTTCCCCATACCCATACCGGTTCTGAGACAACG
>JBARPG010000282.1:0-8886 GCA_049642885.1 Acidimicrobiia bacterium
GTCCTGTTCCGAGGTCGATGACGATCGAGTTGGCGCGCTCGAACTCCACGAGCACGCAGGAGGTGTGCCCGCCATATCGGACGAAATCAGGGCCGCCAACGGGCGTTGATCCACGAACGCCGAAACATGTAACGCGCATGACACCCCCCTCGGCAAGCGAGGATACCGGCGAAATCACACAAATACCAGGAAAATCTGGCCCTTTTGCAACGAAGCTGAAAGGATGCGGCGATGCCTCACATTTCGTTGCACCGCGTCGAGCTCGAAACCCTCGAAAGTGGCCCGGCCGACGCTCCACTGGCCCTGTTTCTCCACGGATTTCCCGACAATGCACGCACGTTCGATGGGCTGCGAGCTGAGCTGGCCAGCGAGGGGTATCGCACGGTGGCGCCGTGGCTTCCTGGGTATTTCCCGTCCGGTCTTGCACATGATGGGAACTACCAAGTGGGCGCAGTCGCGTCCGATGTCATCGAACTGGTCGAACGTCTGGCGGGTGATCGATCCGACACCGTCCTCATCGGGCATGACTGGGGTGCAATTGTCGGCCACGCCGTTGCAGCAAACGCTCCCGATCGGTTACGTGCGCTCGTGGCGATGTCAGTGCCGCACCAAGCGAGCCTCATCGACAGTTTCATCAACTCGCCTGACCAGTTGCAGCGAAGTTGGTACATCTTCGTGTTCCAAAGTCTTCTCGCAGAGACGGCCGTCGCGGCGAACGACTTCGCGTTCATCGCCAAGTTGTGGCGAGAATGGTCACCGGGCAGCGCTGCTCCCGAGAGCCACGTTCAGGAAATCAAAGACGCGTTCTCCCGTCCCGGTTGTTTGAGTGCAGCGCTCGCGTATTACCGCTACATGCTCGGAGCGAATCCGCCCGACGCCAAATATGCAGCGTTCGACGCAGCGGCCTTCGGCGAGATCAACGTGCCCACGATGTACATGCACGGGACCGACGATGGTTGCATGACCCTCGATCTCGTGAACGACGCGACACTCACCCCACTCTTTCCCGCGGGCCTTCGTATCGAACGCGTCGAAGGTGCGGGGCATTTCCTCCAGCTCGATGCGCCCGACGCGGTCAATGCCCTCGTCGTCGATTTCCTCGGCCCGGCACCAGCGACCAATCTAGAAGGATGATTCGAGTGAACATCACCGCGCTCAACCGAACACTCCGAATGGCCCTGGCGCTGGCAATAGTTCTCGCCGGGTGTTCCAGCTCGGAGAGCAGCGCACGAAAGGCAGCTCCCAAGTCGAGCCCAGGCTCGACCTCAGCCAAGGGCGCAGTGACCCCCAATTGGACGCCACAAACGCAACACGCAAGCGACGGGGACGCGCCGGCAGTTCCGATGCCGGAGGGGACTCCACGACCCTACGGCCCAAGCCCAATCGCAACCGCAGATCCGGCGTTCTATGACCTCGAAGGCCTCGCACCCAAAGGCCCGCTTGGGACCGTCCTTCGCCGAGAAGTTGCGTCTCCGCTCGTCGGATCACTCGCTGGATTCGAAGGCGAACGGGTGCTGTACTCGTCGACGACCGGCGAAGGGACCCCAACCATTGTGTCGGGCATGATCATTCGACCGAACGGCCCGACCCCTCCGGGGGGATGGCCGATTGCGGCCTGGGCACATGGAACCACCGGCATCGCTGATCGTTGTGCTCCAAGTTCCCGCGGGGATCTGTTCTACGAGATCTACGCCGCCGAAGCGAAAGTGGCACTCGACGCTGGATACGTGGTTGCTGCGACCGACTACATCGGACTCGGAACTCAAGGTGTCCACACCTATCTGAAGACTGACGATCTCGGGCGAGCCACGATCGACATGGTTCGCGCCGCACACCGGGAAAACGTGTTCGCGAAAACGAGGTCGCAATGGATTGCCTTCGGCCATTCCGAGGGCGGCCAGGCGGTGCTTGCTGCCGATGCCATGGTTCCGACCTACGCCAAGGGTCTCGAATACCTGGGTGGCATCAGCGCAAGTCCTTCCGTATTTCTTGAGAAGGTCGCTGCGGCCGGGCTCTCAATTCCCGATCGCGGATACATCGGCCTCCTGCTCGAGGCCCGCGCCGTCACCGATCCACGTGTTGATCCCGGCACGATCCTCGGACCGAAAGCCCTCGAGCGTCGTTCGCTCCTGACCCGGGGATGTTGGGAAGACGCAGTCCCCGGTTTTTCGGATATGACGTTTTCGGAGTTCATCTCTGATCCTGAGATAGGGGCGTTGCTCACCGAGTCCGCAGCGCCATGGGTCAAGGTCGACCCGACACAAGGCACCGGCCCATTGATGATCGTCAACGGCACCGAGGATGAGTCAGCGATCTTCGCCCTTACCGAACAGTGGGTACAGGAGCACTGCGACGCTGGTTTTGTGACAACGTTTTATCCCGTGACCGGTTCGCGCCATGACGAAGTGCTCGCCAAAACCGCGACTGAAGTCACACAGTTCTTGAAGGATCGTCGCGAGGGTGTGCCCCCGCCCACGAGCTGCCAGACCATCACGATTCCAGCGAACGGTTGAACCCGCCGTACCGCCCGAACTACTCAGCCGTGTCGTAGGGCCGCTTGCGCGCTGGAGCGAACTCTCGCTTGGGCACCATCACCTTGCGCTTGAAGTAGCAAACCTCGTCACCGTGTTGGTTATACGCAAACGTCTCAACCGCGACAATCCCCCGCTTGCCATCGCTGGTCTCGGTCTTGTCCAGCACCCGGGTCTCGGCGTAGATCGTGTCGCCATGGAAGGTCGGCTTCTTGTGCTTGAGCGTTTCGATCTCGAGGTTGGCAATGGCCGCGCCCGAAACATCCGGCACACTCATACCCAATACGAGGGAATAGACGAGGTTTCCGACCACGACGTTCTTTCCGAAGTGCGTTGCTGACTCTGCGTAGTACGCGTCGGTGTGGAGCGGATGATGATTCATGGTGATCATGCAGAACAGATGATCGTCATATTCCGTGATCGTTTTTCCTGGCCAATGGCGATATAGGTCGCCAACTTCGAAGTCTTCATAGAGTCGGCCAAAGGGCCGTTCATGGATCGTCATAGATCCGAGGGTAGCTTGCGACAACGATGATGCATCAAGCGATGATGAGTTTCCGGCACGACACCGACGCGATCAAGAACAAGAAACTGGAACGGGCACTTGTACGTCGCGTGCTCGGATTTGCGAAGCCATACACCGCGACGCTGAGCGCGTTCTTGGTGTACGTGGTGCTCGGATCGGTCTTCTCCGCCCTTCCGGCCTTGATTTTCAAGCGCCTCCTCGACCACACCTTTCCGAGGAAGGACACCAGCGAACTCCTCTTGCTGAGCGTGCTCGCGGTCGTACTCGCCATTGCGGGCGCGGCCACCTCGCTCGGTCAACGGTATTGCTCCGCGAAAGTCGGAGAGGGGCTGATCTACGACCTGCGGGTCTCGCTCTTCGATCACATCCAACGCTTGCCGTTGGCGTTCTTTACGCGCACCCACACCGGATCGCTGATGAGCCGGCTCAACAACGATGTGATCGGTGCACAACAGGCCGTCACGGGCACCCTCGGCAACGTCGTGTCGAACGCCATCAGCCTGGTGGTCACAATGGCGATCATGCTCGGTCTCGAATGGCGCCTGACCTTGCTGTCGCTCGTGGTGCTCCCCGCGTTCGTCATTCCAGCGAAACGTGTCGGGCGGAGACTCCAGGTCGTCACCCGCAAGGGCATGACCATGAATGCGGAGATGAACCAGACGATTTCTGAACGCTTCAACGTTGCTGGAGCGCTGCTCGTCAAAGTCTTCGGTCGCCCCGATGAGGAACGTGACCAGTTTGCGCACCGCGCGCGCACAGTCGCTGACGTCGGCATCACAACTGCACTTCTGATGCGGGTGTTGTTCGTCGCTCTCGGACTCGTCGCGGCAATCGGCACCGCAGCGATGTACTACGTCGGCGGGCGTCTCGTGATTTCTGGAGCGATTTCCTATGGCACGGTCGCCGCACTCGTGATCTACGTCGGCCAGATCTACATGCCGCTCACGCAGCTCACCAATGCTCGCGTCGACGTCATGACGGCGTTTGTGAGTTTCGAGCGCGTCTTCGAGATCCTCGACTTCCCGTCGACCATTGAAGAAGCCGCCGACCCCAAGACGCTCGTCGCTCCAAAGGGTGAAGTCGCATTTCAGAACGTGTGGTTTCGTCATCCTGCGCCGCGTGACATTTCGCTTCCTTCGCTGGAAGGCGGCGGGCTCGATGATTCCGACGAAAGCGACTGGATTATTCGCGATGTTTCATTTCGAGTTGCGCCCGGCGAATTGGTGGCCATTGTTGGGCCCTCGGGTGCTGGCAAATCGACCATTGCGATGCTTGCCGATCGCCTCTACGACGTGAGCGAAGGTTCGATCACGGTCGATGGCGTTGACGTGCGCGAACTCAGCTTCCAGTCCTTGCGCGGTGCAGTCGGAATGGTGATGCAAGATCCGCACCTATTTCACGATTCAATCGCGGCGAACCTCCGTTACGCGATGCCGGACGCGACCAACGAAGAGCTCGTGTCAGCCTGCCGGGGCGCGCGCATCCACGATCTCATTGCCACCCTCCCCGACGGCTACGACACGATCGTCGGTGAGCGTGGGTATCGATTATCGGGCGGTGAGAAGCAACGACTATCGCTCGCCCGTATTCTCCTGAAAGACCCGGCAGTGGTGATTCTCGACGAGGCAACCTCGCACCTCGACACAGAGTCAGAGGCCGCGATCCAGCGGGCACTGAATGACGCACTCGTCGGTCGGAGCGCGATCGTCATCGCCCACCGTCTCTCAACGATTCAGCACGCCGATCGCATCTTGGTGATTGACCACGGCGAACTCGTCGAAGAAGGCACCCATCAAAGCTTGTTGGCTGCGAATGGGCTGTACGCAGACCTCGTCAACACCCAAATCGAGCCTGCACCAACTGCCGAATAGCCCCTGCTGGAAAGAACCCCGGAGACCTGAAGTAGCCTGGCTCCTTCGTGTCACAGGATCTCATCCCCGAACCGACACACGGCGCACGCCGAGCCGCTCGAACCCGCTCCTCCCGCTGGAAGCAGGTCATCGGGCGCATCGTTGTGGTCGTGATTGTGGTGACTACGCTACTCATCTTCAGTGATACGTGGCGGCTGCCCGGCGCGCCCAATGATCACCGATTCGTCACGTCAACAACGACGTCCTCGTCTTCGAGCTCCGCAGTACTGGCACAGAATGCCTCACTGGACCTGACGCCACCTCGATACACCCCTCCGCGGTCACTCAGCTACGAAAATCCGATGCGCTTGTGGATCGGTGGCGACTCGCTGGCGGGGTCGCTTGGACCTTCACTCGGAAAGCTCGAAGGCGATACGGGCGTGGTGAAACCCGTGTTCAACTCGCGAGTGAGTAGCGGCTTAGCCTCTCCAAACTTCTACAACTGGCCGAAACACGCAGCCTCCGACATGGCGCTCTACAAACCCGAAACGGCAGTCTTCATTATCGGGGCGAATGACACGGGAGTTGTACAGCCGTCGCGGCCAGATGCGTGGCAGCCCGACTATCGAGCGAAGATCAACGCGATGTTGGACATTCTCGGCGGCGGAGGGTTTCGCTACGTCATATGGGTTGGCGCTCCACGACTCAAGAACGCATCAATGGATCGCGGCGCTCAGCTGATCAACGAGCTGGCCAAAGAAGAAATCGACAAACGCAAGAACGCAGAGTTCGTCGATTCCTTTGCGCTGTTTTCGGATACAAACGGAAACTACGCGGCTTCATTGCCAGTCGGCCCGAGTGGTCGTTCAGTTCGTGTGCGCACCTCCGATGGAGTGCACCTCACACCAGATGGCGGTGACTATCTCGCCTCGCAGGTCGCGCGCGTGATCGACGACATGTGGGGCAGCATCGCTGAACAATCCGTGCTCGGGAAGCGGTATCCAACGATCCCAGTGAAGGGAAGCACTCGCGTCGCCGGCACCAGCCGCGACTCGTCCGCGTCAGTCGTTGCGCCGACATCGGCAGCCTCGAGCACATCAAGCCTCGCAGGTTCGACTTCCTCGACTTCTCCGAGCTCGTCGAGCTCGAGCAGCAAGGTGCCCGTCACGGCGAGCACCTCGTCTCAAGGATCAGGGACTTCCATTCCGTCGTCATCCTCTTCGGTTTCCTCAGCCACTTCGACCGCCGCGCCCCCGAGCTCGGCGGCCACGAGTTCAAGTACCTCGGCGGCGTCCGTCCCGTAAACATGCCCGCATGCACTGGGCTTCGGTGCGTGAGCTACCCGTCGGTAACCTGGCGTCCATGACCGAATCTCTTGTCGCGGCTCGCGCCGCCGTCGAAGCAGTTGAAGCCCTCCTGCAAACAGCGAGCAATGAACTGGCCCAGCGCGGCCTCGACGGAGATCGCCTCTCCGTCGCCAAGCTCGATGAACACCAAGTGCTTGCGTACGACCTCGCGCACGCGTGTTCCGCGATTGCAGCGAGCCGTGTCATGCTCGATTACGCGACCCACGGCGAGTACGAAGCGCGCTTGTCGTTCGCGTTTATTGCCGACGCCATCGCGGATGTTGTCGCGCGCATCGTCGGCAGAGAACACGTCTGGGGAGTCGATCTCGCGGTCATCGCTGGAGCGCATGAGTTTGTCAACGAATTCCGTGACCCCACGTTTCTCGCTTCGCTTGGCGACGAGGTTGCGAAGCTCGGCACCGGCCCCTCGCACCTCGACGAAGAGTTTGACCTCGTTCGCGACACCTTTTTGCGTTTCGCTGAGGACAAGATCCGTCCGGTCGCTGAGCATATTCACCGGACGAACGATGACATTCCCGAGTCAATCATCGCCGGCATGGCCGAGATCGGCGGTTTCGGCTTGTCGGTACCGGAGGAGTACGGCGGCTTCGCCGCTGGAGGCGAAAGCGACTTCCTTGCCATGTGCGTCGCTACCGAATCATTGTCCTGGGGTTCGCTCGGTGCGGGCGGCGCGCTCATCACGCGCCCCGAGATCTTGACGAGGGCCATCGTGCGGGGTGGCACTGAAGAGCAGAAGCACCGATTCCTCCCTGCAATCGCGAGTGGCGAGCGCGTGGTTGGCGTCATGGTGACCGAACCCGATTTCGGCTCCGATGTCGCAGGCGTGAAGACCACCGCTACCGCCGTCGACGGTGGATATGTCATCAACGGCGTGAAGACCTGGTGCACCTTTGCCGGTCGCGCCGACACGCTCATGGTGCTCGTGCGCACCAACCCCGACCGGAGCCTCGGGCACAAAGGCCTCTCAGTCGTCGTTGCCGAAAAGCCCGTCGCTGCTGGGCACCACTTTGCATTCGAAGATGACCGCGGCGGGAAACTCGAAGGGCGCGCCATCGACACCATCGGGTACCGGGGCATGCACAGCTACGAGGTTTCATTCGACAACTGGTTCGTACCTGCCGACAACCTGATCGGCCTCGAGGAAGGAATGGGGCGCGGTTTCTACCTCCAGATGGAAGGGTTCGAAAACGGTCGCCTGCAAACGGCCGCTCGGGCGGTCGGTCTCATGCAGGCTGCGTTCGAAGCAGGCTTGACCTACGCCAACGATCGCAATGTGTTCGGGCAATCCGTCTTCAGCTACCAACTGTCGAAGGTCAAGATTGCGCGAATGGCAGCGTTGATCTGCGCAGGCCGTCAGTTCTCCTACGCAGTCGCGAAGATGATGGCGCGCGGTGAAGGTGCCCTCGAAGCATCCATGGTGAAGGCGTACGTGTGCCGCACTGCCGAGTGGGTTACGCGCGAAGCGATGCAGCTCCATGGAGGCATGGGTTACGCGGAAGAATTCCCCGTATCGCGCTACTTCGTCGATGCGCGTGTGCTCTCAATTTTTGAAGGCGCGGACGAAACACTGTGCCTGCGCGTGATCGCCCGTCGACTCGCGGAACGCGCACTCGCTGGCTGAGCCTGCGCATCGGGGTATCGGACACCGCCCGCGGTATGGTTCGGGGAGACCGTTGAGGGGAGGCACACCGTCGCCAGTTCACTCTCATCGCGGCGTACCGATGAACGCCAGCAGCCCGCGTCGGTTCGCGCTGAGGCGCGCCGCGCGCTCAATGAACTCGCGCATGATTTGCGGTGGTCGTGGTATGAACACGCGCAGGCGGTGTTCCGTGATCTCGACCCCGAAGGCTGGGAAGCGTCCGCGCGGAATCCGATTCGGCTCCTCGCCCGTTTGACGGACCGACGCCTCGACACGGCCCTCTCAGTCCCTGATTGGACTGCGCGCCTCGATGGCATCATCAAGGACTTCCGCTCGTACCGCGCCGCGACGAATACATGGTTCCAGACCGCCTACCCGAAGATGGATCTCCCGATCGCCTTCTTGGCATCGGAGTTCTCCGTAGCGGACTGCCTCCCGATCTTCGCTGGCGGACTCGGCGCCGTTGCTGGAGAAATGCTGAAGTCCGCAAGCGCCTTAGGCGTGCCTATGGTGGGCGTCGGCTTGCTCTATCGCGAGACCTCCCATCAGTGGCTCGACGAAGATCGTCGACAACAGGAATCCTGGGAAACGCTTAACCCAAAAGACCTCCCACTCACGATCGAACGCGACGCTCGCGGACGACCGATCACCGTCGAGGTTCCGCTCGCGGAGCACACGGTGCTGTGCACGGTGAGGTCGGTACTGATCGGACGCGTTCGCTTGCTGCTGCTCGATGCGGACGTGGCGACGAATACCTTTGAACAGCGAAACATCACTCGGCGTTTGTACGGCGGGAACCTCGAGAATCGCATTCGCCAGGAGATCATGCTCGGCATCGGCGGGATGAGGGCCCTCGATGCGATGGGCATTACGCCACGGGTTCTGCACTGCAATGAAGGGCACAGTGCGTTTGGCATTCTCGAGCGAATTCGCCAGACCATGGCCGAACACTCCTGCGACTTTGGTGCTGCTC
>JBARPG010000283.1:0-1522 GCA_049642885.1 Acidimicrobiia bacterium
ACACCATCGCGCTCAGCGGATTCCCGGGCAACGTAATAACCGGCGTTCCGCCTATCGTTCCGAGACCTTGCGGCTTGCCTGGCTGCATCGCCACAGACGTAAACTCCGCTGTGCCGAGCTTGGCGAACACATCTCTAATGACTTCATACGCACCCGCGCTCACTCCCCCCGTCGTGACGATGAGGTCGACCTCAGAAGCAATCGATTGAAGCAGTTCGGTCGCTACCTGCTGGTCATCGGCGAGCCGCACTCGTCGGGCGACGCGACCGCCCGATTGGGCGACAAGCGCGGCAATGAGATACCCATTCGAATCGTAGATACCGCCGGGCGGCAGTGGCTTCCCAAGCGGGTACAACTCATCGCCCGTCGACACCACTGCGACCCGTGGTGCCGGGTACGCCGCCACTCTGCTGATTCCCGCCGAAATCATCAGAGCTAATCGTGGTGCATCGACCACGTCACCTACGTCAGCGAGCTGTTCCCCCGTCGGCAAGTCGTCGCCTTGCGGTCGAATGTTGAGACCAGGCGCTATCGCCGCTGGCATGTGTTCGATGACGACCCTATGTGCCCCGGCGTCAGTCCATTCAACCGGAATCACGGCGTCCGCACCTTCGGGAACGGTCGCTCCAGTCATGATCCGGTGAGCGGTGCCAGGCACGAGACGAACTGCGAGCGCGGATCCGGCCGGTAAATCAACCGGCACGGGCAAAGTGGCTGGCAGCACCTCGACATCTGACAAGCGCACCGCGTACCCATCCATCGCCGAACTGGTGAACGGGGGCAGCGGGAAGTCATTGACCACTCGCTCCGCGACTGCGAGGCCGATGGTTTCGTCGACAGCCGTCAGTTCCGGCGCACGGGGTGACAAGTCGCCCAGAACCGCTTCGAGGTGCTCATGCACAGATCGCATGGGGCCTTGCGCCATACACACTCCTTTCGATTTCGACATATCACGTGGTTGGTCGTACCGTGGCCAGCATGAGCGAGGCACCGATCGAACGCTACGACGGCATCATCTTGGCAGGTGGATCATCTCGGCGGATGGGGACCGACAAGCTATCCGAAGCAGTTGGTGGCGCCACGCTATTCGCACGGGCGGTTTGTGCACTAAGCGCGGCCGATACCGTTGTCGTTGTTGGGCCGCGTCGAGATGTCGATCGCTCCGTCATTTGGGCCTTGGAGGAACCAGCTGGGTCGGGCCCGGCCATGGCAATCAAAGCGGGAATCGCGGCGCTTCCGGACTCAACGGCGGCCCACGTAATCCTGTTGGCCGGGGATATCCCGTTCGCCGAAGGCGTGGTCGCATCCTTACTGAGCACCGTCACGATGGACCGACCAGCGGCAGTCGTTGACCAAGACCACCAGATCCAATTCCTCATGTCCGCTTGGTCTAGGCCATTGCTCGAAGCTCGATGCGCGGCAGTCGCACCCGCGGATCGAGTGTCATCCCTCTTCGATGGACTCGCGGTCACTCCAGTCACGCTAGCGACGAAGATCCTCGATTGTGATACGCCGGAGGATC
>JBARPG010000284.1:0-7972 GCA_049642885.1 Acidimicrobiia bacterium
CGTAGGATGCACCCATGAAACCCTCGGGAACCGAGTGCACGTATCAGTGGGATAGCGGAAACCTCCCCGCCGTTGCTGGCGCGAACACGGCCCAGTTGTAGCGGGCCGTCGCATGTCTCCTCGATCCCGGTATCCATATGAAACACCACTCATTTCATGGATTGATGTCGCGCGCGGCGCTGGCGCGGGTGCGGGAATTCTGATCCTCGGCGGAGTTGGTTTCGGGTTTCTGAGCAGCGACATTCTGGGGACGACGGACTTTCGTTTCTACGTATTCCTGCTGCAGCTCGCCGCATTCTTCCTCGCGGGATACACCGCTGGGTATGCCGTCGACGATGCACCCGCCTCGAATGGCATGGTCGCAGCGCTCGGTACGATCGCCGTCTGGGTTCCAGTGCGTGCGCTGCTGTGGCACATGAACCAACGGTCGGAGGGAGTGAAGCTCTTTTCGGATCAAGCGATATCGGTGCCGCTCCTCATCGCGGCATGTGGTTTGGCGGTCATCGTGGGCATCGCTGCTGCGTACATCGGCGCGGGCATGGCCGATTGGAGGCGCGAGCGTCAGCGCGAGCGTCAGCGTCGCTGAGACTGTCGCTGACAATGACACCGCGGGCGAGGTCTGGCACACTCTTAGGGAGTGAGTTGGTCGGGCGGCTGCGTCATCGAAAGGTGCCGAGGAACGTCCGGACTCCGTAGGACAGGATGCTGGGTAACACCCAGTCGGGGCGACCCGCAGGAAAGTGCCACAGAAATCAAACCGCCGATGGCGAGGCGACTCGCACAGGTAAGGGTGAAACGGTGCGGTAAGAGCGCACCAGCGTTCGAGGTGACTCGGGCGGCTTGGTAAACCCCATCCGGAGCAAGGTCAAACAGGGAGAGCGTGGTCCGCGTGTTAGCTCCCGGGTAGGCCGCATGAGTCGTCAGGTAACTGCCGACCAAGATGGATGGCCGTCGCTGCGTTCGGTTCTGCCGGGCGCGGGCACAGAATCCGGCGTATAGACCGACTCACTCCCCTTCGCCCTCGCCGACTTCCCAGCGTTGGTGACATGAGGTGACATATAGCGTCACTTTGGTACCCAACGCTCGGTGGACCCGCCGCCGCCACCAGTCGAATGCCTTCGTGTCGCTGTGCGCCAATGTCAGGCGGAGACGAGCGTTTGAGTGATTGCTCCGAGCGGTGAATCAAGCCGGGTGGTGAGGGTCATTGGCTGACAGTCGACGACGGTCGCGGTGCCGTTGAACGACTGGTTCGTTGGCATCGCGATTTCTTGACCCATGATCGACAGCGAACCGGTGACGTTGTTCTCGGTGTGCGCCATCGTCAATTGGTTGCCGTCAACTTCCCATGTGCCATCGAGCGTTCCGCCCCAGTGTCCGGTTCCCGAAATGGTGCCTGCGGACATTGCAATATCGAAGTTGGGTTCGTAGTGGTAGGTGCCATTGGCCTTGAACGTGATGGGGCCGCTGCCCGTCACGCTGATGCTGAAGTTCGGAAGGTTCGCTATTGGTGTGTTGGTGAAGAGCTGTTGCACCTGATCGCCAAGCAGCACCCATTCGTTGGTGATGCACTGGGCGCGATCGTTCATGTCAATTTCTGAGCCGGGGTTCGAGCTCGATGCAGATGCCGAGCTCGATGTGCCGCGCCGAGTCGAGCTTGACGACGCGCTGGACCGCGTTGAGGAGGGTGAATCTGAACCGCCCCCGCAACTCGCCATCGCAAACGAGGACACGATGAGTACTGACACGAGTGCATGTTGGCGCTTGTTCATCGCAGGCACGCTAGCGCTGGAAAAGTGGGAGAGTTTCCACCGGTTCGCGCGGGCGACGCCTGCCAGTTCAAGTGCACCACCGCAACCGACTGGTGACATCCGGATCCCCACCCGGCATTCTGAGCTATTCCACTGCCGCATTCTTGCCCAGTCAGTCGCTCGGCTGACGGAGTGCGCGTGGTGCCAACGACCTAAGCATCCGCCTAGCCTCGGGCCGTGACTCTTGTGCCCCCACGGTTCATCACCGCCACTGCCCTCTTCGACGGGCACGACGCGGCGATCAACGTGATTCGCCGTGTGCTCCAGAAGAATGGAGCCGAAGTCATCCACCTCGGCCATCACCGATCCGTTGCGGAGATCGTGCGCGCCGCAGTCGACGAGGATGTCGATGCAATCGCCGTCAGCTCCTACCAGGGCGGCCACATCGAGTTCTTCACCTACCTCCTCGACGAACTCCGCGCAGCGGGCGCAACAGATATCGCTGTGTTCGCCGGCGGTGGTGGTGTCATCGTCGCATCCGAAATCGACGAACTTCATCGGCGAGGCGTGACCCGCATCTATTCGCCTCAAGAAGGAATGGAACTCGGTCTCGACGGCATGGCACAGGACATGCTCTCCCGCGCGACTCGAACTCGGGCCACCACGCCCATCGCTACGTGCAGCACACGTGCGGAGCTTGCCCAACTCTTGAGCGCGATCGAACGCGGCGTGGTGACGGCCGCCGACCAGACCCTTCTCGACCAGGCGCGTAAACCGATCGTCGTCGGCCTCACCGGTCCGGGCGGTTCTGGGAAGTCTTCGATCACCGATGAATTGTTGGTTCGCCTGCGCCTGACGCTCGGCCCCGATACCAAGGTTGGGGTGCTCGCTGTCGACCCGACCCGAAGACACGGCGGTGCCCTCCTCGGTGATCGCATCCGCATGAACGCACTCGCACACGACCAGTTCTTTTGCCGCTCCGTTGCGACCCGCGGCTCGGGCAACGAGCTGACCGCCAACATCGACCAGATGGCCACTGCATTTGGCGCGGCCGGTCACGAACTCCTGATTCTCGAAACCTCAGGAATTGGTCAGGGCGACGCACGCATTCTCGACCTTGCCGATATCACGATCTACGCGATGACTCCCGAGTACGGCGCTGCGTCCCAACTCGAAAAGATTGAGATGCTTGCGAGCGCCGATCTGGTGGTCGTCAACAAGATGGATCGCCCCGGCGGCGAGGATGCATTACGAGCGGTCCGCCGACAACGCGATCGCGAACGCGTCGCGAACGAACATCAACCCGATGTCTTCGGCACCGTCGCAGCACGTTTTGCCGACGACGCGATGGACGGCCTCTGCGACGCACTCCTCGGACTCATCGCGAAAGCCGGTGGACCCCGCTCCGAGCGCCGACTCAATGGTGTCGCCGTATCAACACGAAGAGCACAACTCATACCCACCACGCGCTCGCACTACCTCGCCGAAATATCTGCTTCGGTCCGCTCCTATCACGCACAAACTGAACTCGATATGGCCGCAGTGGCCGACGCGTGTGCACTCGAACGCAGCGCAACACTTCTCGAAACGAGCGAGGCCGTAACCAGTTCTACCCTCACGGAACGGGCCGCAGAGGCCCGCGGCCGTGTCAGCCCTGAGACCCGAGGTGCGCTCGAGCAATGGCCTGCACTCGCCGCCGAACGAAGCACCGGCCCAAGCGGACCAGAGCCACGCATTTCGTTGAGCGGACTCGAGATCCCCCGCGTCGCAGTACCGGAGTTTGCCGACGATGCCGATGCCGTGCGATGGCTCCGCAGCGAACACCTCCCTGGACATTTCCCGTACACCGCTGGTGTCTTCGCATTCAAGCGAGAAGACGAGGACCCAACTCGTATGTTCGCGGGAGAGGGCGGACCGGCAAAAACAAACCAACGGTTCCATCTGCTTGCAGCCGGCCAACCCGCAACGCGCCTCTCCACCGCATTTGACTCGGTCACCCTCTACGGCGCAGACCCCGACCAGCGACCTGACATCTACGGGAAGATCGGGAACTCGGGTGTCTCGATCGCGACCCTCGATGACATGGCCGACCTCTTTGCTGGTTTCGACCTGTGTTCGCCAACGACCTCGGTTTCGATGACGATCAACGGTCCCGCGCCGATCATCCTCGCCATGTATCTGAACGTTGCGATCGATCAGAGCGTCGGGGCATTCGCCGCGGAACATGACCGAGCGCCGAACCCCGACGAACTTGCAGCGCTGCGAGCCCGGGCGCTCGAACAGGTTCGCGGCACGGTGCAAGCCGACATTCTCAAAGAGGACCAAGGACAAAACACCTGCCTCTTCACCACCGACTTCGCGCTCTCCATGATGGGCGATATTGCGGAGTACTTCGCGCAGCACCGCATTCGTCGTTTCTATTCGGTTTCGATTTCCGGCTACCACATCGCAGAAGCGGGAGCGAACCCCGTCACACAACTCGCCTTCACCCTCGCCAACGCATTCACCTATGTCGAGGCGTACCTCGCACGCGGCCTTTCGATCGACGACTTCGCACCGAACTTCAGTTTCTTCTTTTCAAACGGAATGGATCCTGAATACGCGGTGCTCGGCCGCGTCGCTCGCCGTATCTGGGCCATCGCATTACGCGATCGCTACGGAGCATCAGAACGCAGCCAACAACTCAAATATCACGTACAAACCTCAGGGCGATCACTGCACGCAAATGAAGTCGACTTCAATGACATTCGCACGACCCTGCAGGCATTGATTGCGATTTCCGATAACTGCAATTCCTTGCACACCAATGCGTTCGACGAAGCCGTGACGACACCGACCGAAGCGTCGGTGCGGCGCGCCCTTGCGATCCAGCTCATCATCAATCGCGAATGGGGCCCGGCGAAAAACGAGAACCCGAACCAAGGATCCTTCTTCCTCAGTTGGCTGACCGACGCGGTCGAGGCGGCGGTGCTCGAGGAGTTTGATCGCTTGAGTGAACGGGGTGGTGTGCTCGCCGCCATGGAACGCGGATACCAACGGGCCCGTATCCAAGACGAGTCATTGGAATACGAACACCAGAAACATGACGGCAAAATCCCCATCGTGGGTGTGAATACCTTTCTTGCGACCCAAGGACCGCTGCCGCTCCCCCAGCTCGATCTCGCTCGCAGCACCACGGAGGAAAAAGACTCACAGCTCCAACGCGTCCACGGGTTTCACGAGCGTCACGCGAACGAGGCACCGGCGGCAATGCGGCGCCTTCAAGAGGCAGCCCGCGCTGGAGAGAACACCTTCGCAGTGCTGATGGAAGCAGTGCGACATTGCTCCCTCGGGCAACTCACCGAAGCGTTGTTCGAGGTTGGTGGGAAATACCGCAGGTCGATGTAGGCCACGGTTCGGGCCAATTCTGGCATCGCCCGTAGCCTCGCGACATGACTTCCACGACTGGATCGAGTGTGCTGGCACACGCGGCACATGCACTCATCGAAGAACGACGCCACCTCACCCGTGATGAAGTACTGGCGATCGCTGCGTTGCCCCTCGATGAGCACCTCACCGACCTCGTTGCGCTTGCGCACAGGGTTCGCCTCGAATACTGCGGGAACGAAGTCGAGCTTGAAAGCCTGCTCAATGCGAAGTCGGGCGCCTGCCCCGAAGACTGCGCGTTCTGTTCACAGTCAGCCAAGTTTTCTACTGACGTCGATGTGTATCCCCTGCTCGATGTCGAAGAAGTGCTTGCGGCTGCCCGTGCCACCAAAGAAGCAGGAGCGACACAGTTTTGTTTGGTGCTGGCCGTGCGCGGACCGAATGAACGGACACTCGCTCGTGTCATCGAAGCAGTGACTGCGGTGCACGAACAAACCAACCTCGAAGTCGCGTGCTCCCTCGGACTGCTCGACGCCCAACAGGCCCAACGCCTCGCCGACGCTGGCGTGCGCCGCTACAACCACAACCTCGAAGCGCCGAAGGAAATGTTCGAGCAGGTCTGTTCAACCCACACATGGCAGGACCGCGTCGACACCTGCACCACGGCGAAGTCCGCGGGAATGGAACTGTGTTGTGGTGGCATCATCGGCATGGGCGAGACCCTCGAACAACGCGTTGATTTTGCATTCGAACTCGCAGCACTTGACCCGGTCGAAGTGCCCTTGAACTTCCTCGACCCGCGCCCGGGCACGCCCATGGGTGATCTTCCCCAGATCTCTGCCCGCGAAGCGTTGCAGGCAATCGCGCTATTCCGTCTCGTGCTTCCGTCCGCGTGGATTCGTCTCGCGGGTGGACGTGAAAAGGTGCTCGGCGAACTTCAAGCGATGGGACTCCTCGCCGGTGCAAACGCGTTGATCGTGGGGAACTATCTCACGACCATCGGACGCTCCCCCGAAGAAGATCGGGCGCTGCTGGATGCGTTGGGAATGCCGATCGCCGATGGACCTGGCGAAGGGCGCTACATCGTCGCAGCAGATGGCAACCACTCACTGCCACCACGCAACTTCATTCCACTCACCGTTTCCTGAAGCCACTCCCGATAGGCCGCTCGCTAGAGGGCAAGCAGATGCGCGGTGTCGTTGAAACTCGTGAGCGTCAACGCGATCTCGTCATCGCTGCGCTTCGGTCGCGAGGTGCACCGCGAAATCGACGCGGTGTCGAGGAACATATTCCACACCGTCTCGGGCGGCGCGGCGAGCACCGCGGCAACTGCTGCCTTGATCGGGGCAACGTGGGTGACCAAGACCAACTCTTCTCCGCTGTCAGAACATTCCGCCATGACCTCATGCATGCGGAGTGCAACATCGGCGAGGCTCTCACCACCTGGCGGCGTAAATGCGATATCGGAACGCCATGATTTCCAAAACGATGGAGGAACGTCTGCGAGCGGCATTCCATCCCACTCGCCGTAGTTGAGTTCCATGAGCCGTTCATCTTCGACGAGCGCACAGTCGCACGCCTTTGAGATGATCGCCGCGGTTTGACGCGCACGCTTCAGCGGCGACGTGACGACGCGCGCCGGCCGCGTCCCCATTGCGATCCGAGCGGCGAGCGCATCGGCCTGCCGAAAGCCCAGTGCACTGAGGTTGAGATCAAGGGAACGACCTTGAATGAGCCCACCTTCATTCGCTTGGGTACTTCCGTGCCGAACCAGTTGAATCATTTCCGCGCCTTTCGCGCTGTGCGTGCCTGCTGGGCAGCGACCGCCGTCAGTCGACCCGAGGCGAGGAACTCAGCACGCCGCACAGTCTCATTCAAACCCGTATGCATCGCGAGTCCCACCACGATCAGCGCGCCGAGCAGTTCCAGGCACAGTACAAACAGCCAGGAAGACACGAGGTGCCCTGCAGGGAATTCGAGGCCCTGGGTCGGCCACATGAACACGCGTGTTCGAGAGAACGCACCGATCGCGATTTGCCCGAAGAAGATTCCGATCGCAATGCCCAAGGCGCGACGCCGCACGAGTCTGCGTTTCATGGTTACGAACATGGTCAGCGTCATCACCACGACGGGAAAGATCAATGCGCTGCCAAGTGCGGGCCTTCCCCAGGGCAGCGAAACGAGGACTGGAAGCACCGCGCCCGCGGCCACTGTTCGGTAGTCGACCCCGACACTTTGAAACACGAAAAACACTCCGGCGCACGCGACTGCGATTGGCCATAGGAACATGCCGCTACCGGGCAGCGTCGAGTGCCGCGTTCACGAGGGCGTCGGCATCTTGGTTGAACTCTCGTCGAACGTGAATGAGCTCGACAGTCGAGAAGCGAGAGAGTAGGTCGCGTGCTTCACGTGCAAGCTTCTGCAAATTGAGATCTTTGATCCGGTACTCGCCCTTGAGCTGTTTGATCACAAGCTGCGAATCTGCACGCACCTCGATGGCATCCGTTCCGAAGGTCGATGCGAGCCGCACCCCTTCGATGACGGCCCGGTATTCGGCAACGTTGTTCGTGGCGATGCCAATTGTTTCGGACACGACACCCAGCACTGGTGACGGGTCGACCGTGGCGTCTTCGACCACGGCGCCGATCGCTGCAGCTCCCGGGTTCCCTCGCGAACCACCATCACACCAAATGCGTATCGAAGCAACGCCGCTCACTACGCGACCAACATGCAGCCGCAGTTATCGCAGAACTCGTACGCACCTTCGGGAAGATGACGGATGCGCTCCACCTCACTCGTCGGGATCGAGAGGTGACATCCCCCGCAGCCGCCGTTCGCAAGGTGGGCAATACCAATAC
>JBARPG010000285.1:0-2574 GCA_049642885.1 Acidimicrobiia bacterium
GTAGATCAGTCCTCACTTCCCGGTGGCCTCACCCAGACCTATGACGACGACGCCAGCTCGGGCGGTTCACTCGATCATCGGTCAGGAGTGATCACGCTCACGAGCACCACTCCCTACCTCAATGCCGATTTCGGGTATACGGGCACTGGGTCGCTCGGTGACACCGTCTGGGTGGACGCCAACGCCAACGGAGTGCTCGATGGCGCCGAATCGGGTATCTCCGGAGCGGCGGTCACCGTGGTGTGGGCCGGCTTCGACGGCACCGCCGGAACGGCTGACGACGTGACCTTCACGACCACGACGGCGAGCGACGGGACGTACCTCGTGAACGATCTCCCCGCGGGCTGGTACCGCGTGACGATCGATCCGTCATCGCTCCCGGCGGGTCTGGTCAACGTCTTCGATCCCGATGGAACCCTCGACGGCCAGTCAGTGACCACCCTCACCAGTGGGCAGGACCGCACCGACATGGACTTCGGGTACCGCTACCAGGCGGACCTGGCCGTGACCAAGACCCATACCGGCGACTTCGCCGTGGGTTCGAACGGCACGTACATCGTTACGGTCACGAACAACGGACCGTCAGCCGCGAACCCGGTCACTGTGGTCGATACCCTGCCGACCGGATTGTCGTTCGTCAGCATGGCCGGCACCGGATTCACCTGCGCCGCAGTGGCCCAGGTCGTGACCTGCACGTCAGGGGGTTCCTTGGCGGCGGGCGCATCAGTGACGTTCGTACTGGTCGTGTCGGTTGCGAAGGATGCCGCCCCATCGACCATCAACTCCGTCACCGTGTCGAGTCCGGTCTTCGACCCGGTGCCCGGCAACAACACTGCCACCGACCCGACGTCGGTCCCCTACGCCGATGTCTCGCTGGTCAAGACCCTGGTCGGCGCCATCCAGGCCGGCAAGAACGCCACCTACACGCTGGCGGTGAACAACAAGGGTCCCTCCGTCGCTCCCACGGGAATCGTGATGACCGATGACCTTCCCGACGGGCTCACGTATGTTTCGGCAACCGGTTCGGGATGGTCGTGCGCCGCAGCCGCCAACGTGGTGAGTTGCACGAGTGCTTCAACATTGGCCGTGAACGCGACGAGCACGATCGACCTCACGGTCGCCGTATCGTCCGCTGCTTCGGGGTCGATCATCAACTCTGCGATGGTCACGGGCGAGAACGTAGGCAACGGCGGCTTCGTCGACCCTGATAGCACCAACAACGATTCCTCTGCAGCGGCCCCGGTTCTCGCTGCGGACACGTTCCGGTCGCCGCTAGCATTCACCGGTGCGCCTGCGTTCCTATTGACAGCGGTTGGCCTCGCGTTGATCGCGATCGGGATGTTGGTACTGCGCAAGCGCTGACGCCCGAGGGAGTGTCAAGAGAACGGTGTAACTGGTCGTGGCGGTTGTTAGTTGTTGGTGGGGAAGAGTCGGTCGCCGAACGTGATGGCGAAGGCGTTGAGGGCTGGCTTCCAGCGGTTCATCCAGCGGTGCGCTCCGCGTCCGGTGGGGTCGAGGCTTCGGATCGTCAGGTAAAGGCATTTGAGCGCGGCCTGCTCGTTGGGGAAATGCCCCCGTGCTCTGGTTGCCCGTCGCATCCTGGCGTTCAGCGACTCGATGGCGTTGGTCGAGTAGATGACCCGGCGGATCTCCACGCTGTAGTCCAGGAACGGGATGAACTCGCCCCACGCGTTATCCCACAGGCCCTTGATCGCGGGGTAGCGGTCGCCCCAGGTGTCGTGGAACTCCGCGAGCTTCGCTTGGGCCTGCTCCTCGTTGACGGCGGTGTAGACCGGCCGGAGGTCTTTGGCCATGCGGTCCCAGTCGGCGCGGCTGGCGAGGCTGATGACGCTCAGGTGAAGTTCCCCGGAGTTGCTCACTGAAATTCCCCACCTGTGGGTCCCACTTTGAGGGTGGGGCTCCCTCGATGCTGACGGTCTCTGACCACCACCAGCACAACGAGGGAGCCCGGTTCTCATGCTCACACAGGAGGACGATGTGGACGCGCACGCGCTCGCAGCGAAGGGGTGGACGATCTCCGCGATCGCCCGCCATCTCGGACATGACCGAAAGACGATCCGCGCGTATCTGACTGGCGGACGCACTGCCGGTGTACGCGCACCAGCGGGCGGCGACGCGTTCGAACGGTTCGTTGACTACACCCGCGAGCGGTTGCGCGAAGACCCGCACCTGTGGGCCACCACGCTCTACGACGAGCTGGTCGGTCTCGGGTTCGAGCAGAGCTACCAGACGTTGACCCGCCAGATCCGCGAGCGCGGGTTGCGGCCGCCGTGTGAGACGTGTCGCCCGGCGAAGCAGCGGCCGGTCGCGATTATCGAGCATCCGCCTGGGGGGGGGTGTGTCAAGAGAACGGTGTAACTGGTCGTGGCGGTTGTTAGTTGTTGGTGGTGAAGAGTCGGTCGCCGAACGTGATGGCGAAGGCGTTTAGGGCGGGCCTCCAGCGGTTCATCCAGCGGTGCGCTCCGCGTCCGGTGGGGTCGAGGCGATCGTCAGGTAAAGGCACTTGAGCGCCGCCTGCTCGTTGGGGAAGTGCCCGCGGGCCCTGGTCGCCCG
>JBARPG010000286.1:0-5037 GCA_049642885.1 Acidimicrobiia bacterium
CGCCAGTCCGAAAGGAGCGACGCCTCAGGCCCAGGCGGCGTGGTCGTTGGCGGTATTTGCATTCGCCCCGCTTGCAGTTGTCATCCCCGTCACCATCGCATCCGCTATCGGCGCCCACACCTTCGTCGGCGAACGCGAACGCGGCACGGGCGAGTTCCTCGCACACTCCCCCGCGTCGGAACAATCCATCTATCGAGGAAAACTGCTGGCAACGCTGATTCCAGCCTTCGTAACCGAGATCGTCGGATTCCTGATCTACTCGCTCGTGGTGAACCTCATCGTCGGGCCCAAGGTCGGTGGATGGTTCTTTCCAACGGCGCAGTGGTGGGTGATGGTTCTGTGGATGCTTCCCCCGTTCATCGCGATCGCCGTGTGTCTCATCGTGATCGTCTCGGCGAAGGTTTCAAGCGCCCCCGCAGCACAGCAACTGTCTTCGCTGATCTCGGTGCCGCTAATCGTGCTCGCGTTTTCCGTGGCCTCAAGCACGGTCGGCAAAGCAGTTCCGCTCTCGATCTTGATCGGGGCGCTCACGTGGTTGGTGGCGCTGCCGATCCTTGCGTTTGGGAGTCACGCAGTATCGCGAGAACGGCTCCTCGGGCTCGGCTCTCGGTAGGGAGCGTCACGCTCTGTCGATGTCATCAAGGAGTCGCGGACTGGAAGACCATTCGGGTACCAGGCAGCACGATGCGCGTGAGGCGGGCGACTGCGTCATTGCTCAGCCGCACCATGCCCGGTGCCCCGACCGCATCGACAGTCGACGTGGCTCCGATCCCGTGAATGACGACTTGGGCGTCGCCTGGCACGAATGCTTCGGCGGCAGTGGTCGTACGCGAACCAGCCACACCGACAGTTCCAAGCACTCCTTCCCCGCTCGGCGACGACACCACCGCGATCACGAACTGACGTGTTCCAGAAATACCGGAATACGCGGAGCCAATCCCGACCGGCTCTTCAAACACGATCTCGGTTCCCGTGTAGACCGCGAGCCGCTTGCGAATCGGGTCGACCGTCACCGTTTGCGGCGAGCTATCGATTACGGCATCGCTTGACGCGATCCATCCGAGCTGTGGAGTGACTTGGCGGCCGGGCAATTCAACTTGGATGCTCTGCGCTGTACGGTCTTCTGCGATGAGTGGCAAGGCCATTGTCTTCGAAAACTCATTGGGGACTGTCAGGACTTCGGTGGGACTTCCGGTGCGGGCGGCGTCACGAAACACATTTGTTGTGCCGGTCTTGAGCATCGCGCGACGTGGGCTCGCGGCGGCACTGGTCGTCGAAGATGCGGGATTGGCAAATACGCCGCTCGAGGAGAGCCCCGTGGTGCTCGGACCGAGTCCCGTCGGAGCGGGATCCGCGGCAGGTTTCTGCAAGGTGCGCCCGTCGGAGCGGCACCCGACCGCAAGCGTGGCTACGGCCAGGAGCACGAACACGCTGCGCCTCGCCGATGTCTCCATTTTCATCGCTCCACCGTATCCGCGAGCGCGCGACTCGAAAGGTACGGCAGAATGCGAACTGCCCGATGGCACGCCAACCAACAAACGAGGGAATCACCATGACTAGCGAAATGTCGTCGACACCCCCAACTGCCTCTGAGGTTGTGAAGAACCTGCGCCACGCGTTTGATCAGGGAACGACACGACCGATGGAATGGCGCAAGTCCCAGCTCAACGCGCTCCTCACGATGCTGAGCGACCATCAACAAACGTTCGCCGAGGCACTCAACTCCGACCTTGGGAAGTCGAGTTTTGAGGCGTGGATGACCGAGATCGGTTTTATCGAAAACGACGTGCGTCATTTGCTGAAACACGTCGAGCAATGGGCGAAACCGCGCCGCAGTAAAGTCCCGATCGCTCACCAGCCTGGCCGGGCCTGGGTGCTCCCGGAGCCCCTCGGCGTCGTCCTCGTCATCGCCCCGTGGAACTACCCGCTGCAGCTCACCCTGCTTCCGCTCGCAACCGCGCTCGCTGCGGGAAACGCAGTCGTCGCGAAGCCGTCGGAGCTCGCACCCGCAACCAGCGCTGCGATCGCGCGCCTTATTCCGCAATACCTCGACCCCAGTGCCGTGCAGATCGTCGAAGGCGCGGTGCCGGAGACCACCGCTCTCCTCGAACAACGTTTCGACCACATCCTCTACACCGGCAACGGAACCGTTGGTCGTATTGTCATGCGAGCAGCTGCCGAACATCTCACCCCCGTTACCCTCGAACTTGGAGGGAAATCGCCGGTGCTCGTCGCGGCCGATGCGAATGTCGGTGTTGCTGCGCGGCGCATCGTGATGGGAAAGTTCCTCAACGCGGGCCAAACCTGCATCGCACCTGACTACGTCCTCGTGGAGCGCGCTGTCGAACAACCCCTCATCGACGCGCTCGTGAAGACCATCAGCGAGTTCTACGGCGACCCCGCAACCTCGAAGGACTACGGACGGATCGTGAGTTCCAATCACTACAACAGGATCTGCGGTCTCATCGATGCCGATGGCGCTGGCACGATCGTCACCGGCGGCGAGCGTGCGGCCGATACCCGCTATATCGCACCGACCGTTCTGCGCGACAGCGAACCGTCCTCCCCGATCATGCAGCAGGAAATTTTCGGACCTGTGCTCCCCGTCATTGGCGTAGACAGCATCGAATCAGCAATTCGATTCGTCAACGAGCGCGATAAGCCCCTCGCCCTCTATGTGTTTTCGGAGAACTCCCAGACGACTGACCATGTGCTGAACAGCACGTCCTCCGGTGGGAGCTGTGTGAATAGCACCATCATGCACATTGCCATGCCCGATCTCCCCTTCGGTGGCGTTGGCGAGTCAGGTGTTGGTGCCTATCACGGGCAGGTTGGCTTCGACGCCTTTTCGAATCTGAAGGCTGTGTACTCCAAACCGACGAAGCTGGATATGAAGCTCGCCTACCCTCCGTACACCTCGACCAAACAGCGTTTGATCCGCAAATTCATGTGAGGTTCTCGCTCAGCGATGATCTCATCGCACTGACGAGCGAGGCAGAACGATTCGCGCTCGAAGCCGTCGCGCGTTTTGGCTCGGCTCCCGATAGTTGGATTGCCGGGTTCTCTCGCGAATGTTCTCGAGCGCTCGCGGCCCGCGGCTGGATTGGCATGACATGGCCGACGGAAATGGGTGGCGGGGGGCGTCCGAGGCTCGAGCGAGCGCTGATCTCAGAGGTCTTGATCACCCACGGCGTGCCCATTGGAGGATCCTGGTTCGCTGACCGACAAATGGGGCCGACCTTGATTGCGTTCGGGTCGAGAGAACAGCAACACCGATTCCTTCCAGGAATGTTGGCTGGCGAAACCACGTGGTGCATTGGCATGAGCGAACCCGAAGCCGGGAGCGATCTTGCTTCTCTACGAACCCGAGCGGTCCGGGATGGGGATGAGTGGGTGATTACCGGACACAAGATCTGGACAAGTTTCGCCGCGCTCGCTGATTACTGCTATCTCATCTGTCGTACCAGCGCGTCGACACTCCCTCACGAAGGCATTTCGGAGATCGTCGTGCCGCTCGATGGGCGTCAGGGCATCGATATTCGACCGATCCGCGACGCCACCGGTGCATCTCATTTCTGCGAAGTCTTCTTCGACGAGGTACGCGTCCCCCTCGACAATCTCGTCGGCACCGAGGGCGGCTCGTGGCGCCAGACCATGCGTCAGCTCGAACATGAGCGCGGCGGGATCGACCGCTTGGCTTCGAATCGCCGCGTGTTCCTCGCCGCGTGTCAGCACCTCAATGACAATCCTTCGCTCAAAACGCCACAACTCCGAGATGAACACGCCAGGCTCGAGGTCGAGTATCGGCTTGGCCGACTGCTGGTGCTGCGCGAAACGCTGCAGCAAGCGCCTCGGCAATTCTCCGCTGCAACAAAGACCTTCTGCACCGAATACGAACAGCGCGTCGCTTCCTTTGCCGCGTCAGCCATTGGGATGCAATCGACGTTGGAATGCGAGGTGGCGCGCGGTGTCATGTACTCGCCCGCGTACACGATCATGGGCGGAACTTCGAATGTGTTGCGGAACATCATCGCCGAACGAGTCCTCGGGCTCCCGCGCTGATGAGATGTCGTAGTGTGATTCTGCGAAATCAGGCATAGCCGCACACGGGGGATGGCAATGGGATCACAATCAATGATGAGGACTTCTGCGTGCTCAATCGCATTGCTCATCGCAGTCAGTACGGGGTGCTCGAACGACGATTCGGGCAAGGCCGCGTCGGAGACGGACCGCACCGTGAAATCAGGAGCAACTTCGAGTTCCTCCGAGAAACCAAGCACGTCCTCGACACCCAACCCCGACACCGCGAATCCCGCGTATGCCAAGCAGGGTCCGTACACGGTCGGCGTGACGACCTTGACCCTCGGTGATCGAAAGGTTGAAGTCTGGTATCCAGCGAACGCAGCAGCGGCCGATGGCAAGACGAAAGACACCTACGCGATCAAGTCGTGGCTCACGCCCGCTCTCGCGAACATCCTTCCCGCGGACGCAAACCCCTTGTTCGAAACGAATGCGTACCGTGATATCACGACGTCTAAGGATGGGCCGTTTCCGCTCGTGCTGTTTCGTCACGGGTACGCCGGCTATCGGGATCAATCCACATTCCTCACCACCCACTTGGCCTCGTGGGGCATGGTGGTCGCCTCCCCCGACCAGCGCGAAGTTGGGCTCGAATTCCTCGGCGGAGTCATGGGCAAGCCAGATGTAGAACGAGATCCTCAGGAGGTCATGCGGTCGACCGTAGACCTCGTGCGCTCTGAGAACGACAGCGCAACATCGGTGCTGTTCGGGGTAGTGAAGGCGGGCAAGATAGGCGTGACGGGACACTCGCTGGGAGGTTTTGCGAGTTCGGTCTTCGCGAACCAACCAGATGTTGCCGTGTACGTACCGATTGCGGCGGGTGTCGGAAACGACGGCGACAGCGAGGCTGCCACAGCGGTCGCCGCCAAGGTTCCGTCGCTGTTCATGTTCGGATCGATCGACACCGTCGTGCTTCCCGAAACGACCCGCGCCGGATTTCACCAGGCGGCCGAGCCC
>JBARPG010000287.1:0-2430 GCA_049642885.1 Acidimicrobiia bacterium
GTGCCGAATGAACTGGGTTGCGTGGCGTACCGGTTGTCTGTATCCGGCGACGCAGTCTGGGATTCGACGGCGTTGAACGTGGCTGTGCGTCTCGCGGAGAACCGGGCTTCAGACCTCTCGAAACCGATGACGGCAACTGTCCTATTTTCCGATGACCCGAAGGCGATGTTGTTTGAAATCTCTGAAGGCGATCAACCGCTGGTCGTCATCAGGGATCTCGACGGGAACCCGCTCACTGTCGAGCTGGAACGTTCGGGGCCTGTCTCCCCTTATAACCTGACGCCATGTGCCGACCGCTAGCGCACAACTCGCGGCCGGCGCACAGTGCCCTTTTGCTCGGCGGGGGGGCGTTGCTAACGGGCTCGGCACTGTTGCCATGGGTGTCTTCAGGACCAGGACACTCGTTGCGCGGAGCCGACATGGTGCATCGTGTCGCCGCACTCGACGGGCGGCTGGCGATGTTCGCGGGCTCGCGGCTTGTCGTTCTCTGGTTTCTCGTTCCGATTCTGGGTTCGCTCGTATGGGTCGCTGTCGGCGTTGCTGGGAGCGACGGAAAGCTCACTCGTGTGCTCGGTGGCGCCGCGGCCCTTGTTGGCCTCGTTGCAGTCTGGCTGTTCCAGCGCGCCGTTGGGCTCGACCACCTCGGGACCGGGGCATGGCTTGCCGTCGGCGGCGCGGTTCTCCTTGTGGCAGCTGCAGTGGTGGCGCGGTACGCGTAGCCTGCCCAAATGGTCGATGCTCTTACTCCCGCCCAACCCGAAGAACATGGGACGAAGTCCACGCGTGATGCAGTGGCCACCCGCGCTGCGCTCGAATCATGGCTTCGCACCAAAGAGCACAACGCGCGCATCGTAGAGATGACCGCACCGGATGCGAACGGCATGTCGTCGGAGACCTTGCTCTTCGAGGCGGAATGGGATGTTGACGGCGCCCCGCAGCGACAGCGGCTCGTCGCGCGAGTCGCCCCGTACGCGACCGATGTCCCGGTCTTTCCGAGCTACGACCTCGAAATGCAATTTCGGGTGATCGAAGCAGTCGCAGCTGCAGGCACGGTCCCGGTACCGATCCCGCGGTGGCTCGAGCTCGATGCATCGGTGCTCGGACAACCCTTCTTCATCATGGATCGCGTCGATGGGCGTGTGCCGCCCGACGTCATGCCCTACACCTTCGGGAGTTGGCTGACTGAGGCCAGCGCTGCCGACCAGCAGCACCTGCAGAATGCTTCAGTGCGAACACTCGCAGCGATCCACGCCATCCCGGTGTCCGAAAACGTCCGCGCGCACCTCGAACGATCCACCGGTGGTACGACACCACTCGTGCGCGACGTGCAGCACTGGCGCAAATATTACGAATGGGTGCGCGGCGCCGACCGCTATCCGCTGCTCGAAGCAGGGTTCGATTGGCTGACAAGTAACTGGCCCGTCGATGAAGGCGAAGCGGTTCTCACATGGGGAGACGCGCGCATTGGCAACATGATGTTCGACGGCTTTGATCCTGTTGCGGTCCTCGACTGGGAGATGGCCACGGTCGCTCCCCGCGGTGTTGATGTTGGCTGGATGAGTTTCCTGCACACCTTCTTCCAAGACATCACCGAAGTGATGCAGATGCCGGGACTGCCGAATTTCATGCGCCTCGACGACGTGATCGCGAGCTACGAATCAGCCGCCAACGTGACGCTCACTGACATGAACTTTTACGAGGTCTATGCGGCATTGCGTCATGGAATCATCATGGCGCGCACGCATCAACGGCGCGTGCACTTCGGCGAGGCCGAACCCGTCGCAAACCCGGATGACGCCGTGATGCACGGCGCGCGCCTTGCGGCGATGATCAGCTAAGCGCGTTCTGCGATTTGTCGACGGCGTCGAGCGGCGAATGCGAGCGCTCCACCGCCAAGCCCGAACAGTGCAGCTCCGGAGAGTGCGAGGGCCGTGGTGCTGTCGCTGCCGGTGCGGATCAGTGAGCCGCGGGGAACGATCCTGCCGACGTGTGGGTGCGCACCAATGGGAGTGCTGGTCCTGGGCGCCGCGGTTGTCGGCGGGGGCGCGGTGGTTGGTGCCACTGCCGCTGACGTCGTCGTAGTTGGTGTTGTTGTTGTCGTCGTCGTTGGGGGTGGGGGGTCGGTGTTCGTCATCGCGAAATTCACGATCTTCGATAGGAGTCCCGAAACGGTTGCCTGCACGACATATGAGCCGGTCGTGCCATTCGCAGTGAATGCCGGCGCAGTCGCGACACCATTCGCGTCGGTGAGCACCGTGGCACCAACCGATGCAATCGAGGTGATACCCGAACTCGCAAAGTTTCCGCTCGCACCACTCGCCGGCGCGGTGAACGTCACGGCGATTCCTGACAGCGGGTCGCCGTCAGCGTCGTTCACCCTGACGCTGAGGGGAGTCGGTGCGGCGGTCGCGATATCAACCGATTGTCCGC
>JBARPG010000288.1:0-8459 GCA_049642885.1 Acidimicrobiia bacterium
CAACAGTGAGCGGCGGGACGATGGAATCGACACGCCTCGCCGAGTTCGTGCTCAAGAACATCGGTGGTTGGAAGATCGTCGCGTACGACGTCAGCGTGAAACGGACCGGGCCTGGTGTCGAGGCGAAACAGCGAGCAACGTCGAGCTCCACACCATCGGAGACAACGTCGAAGGCGGGCCAGTGAACGCGTTCGAAACACCGCAACCGAAACGATCTGCCGTCGCGCGCATCCTCGGATTGATGATCGTGCTGGCACTCTCACTCGGCACCGTGGTCGGCATGGTCGTTGCGAAAGCAACGCCCGCGCTCGGGGAACGATGGATGACCATCGTTGGTGCTGATCGCGCCAACTTCGATGCGTACGGGACGAAGCCGTATTTCCTCTTGGCGATCGGCAACGACGAGCGTCCCGGCATCAGCGGTCGGCGTAGCGACGCGATGCACCTGATCGGAATCAATCCAGCCTTGCACCAAGCGACCGTGATCAACTTTCCCCGCGACCTCGGCGTGAACATTCCTGGACATGGCTTTGGGAAGTTGAACTCCGCGAATACCTACGGATTGCGCACATCGATCGAGACGATCGCCCAGTTGACGGGTGTGCCGATTCAGTTTGGTGTGCAGGTGAACTTCGATCAGTTCATCGCGTTGGTCGATGAAATGGGTGGGATCGACATCAATATTCCAAAGGACATGCACGACTCCTTCTCCGGTGCTTACTTCAAGGCGGGTCCGAACCATCTCACTGGCGACCAGGCGTTGCGTTTCTCTCGCAACCGGCATGATTTTCCGAATTCCGATATCTCGCGAACGTTCAACCAAGGCACGCTGCTGATTGCAGCGCTCGGCACCTTGCGCTCCCAGCACACGGGCCCTGCGGGCACCATCCGGCTTCTCGGACTCGCAGCGAAACACGTCGAGTTGGACGGCACCAACATCGGCGAGGTGTATGACCTCGCCCGCGCCGCGCTCTCTGTCGATGCGACCGCCGTGAAGAACGTGACGATCCCGTTGGGCGGTACCTCACGGGGTGGCAATCTCGGAATCGGTGGCGGAGCCGCTTCCCTGTTTCAGGATTTCGGCGACGATGCCATCCTCCAATCCCACTGACCAGGGCGCCCCAGACCCTCTCGCGACCTTTCAGGTGCTTGCCCGTGCTCCCGAGTTCTACGGGCGCACCTGGGATGCACTGCATGTTCCCGGCCGCGCCGCGACATTTTCGCCGATCCCAGATTGGGTCCATCCCCATGTCCGAGCGACGCTTGAGGGAGCAGCACCTTTCGGCCTCTACGAATATCAAGGCGAAGCGATCACCGAGGTTCGTGACGGTCATTCGATTGTCGTCACGAGCGCGACTGGCACGGGAAAATCGTGGTGCTACCAAATCCCGATCATGGATCGGATCGCCCGTGGCGAGCCTGCGAGCGCGTTGATTCTCACTCCGACCAAAGCCCTCGCCGCCGATCAGTTGCGCGCACTATTGCATTGGAAGGTGCCTGGAGCGCGGCCCTTCTCCTTCGATGGTGACACGCCTGAAGTCGATCGCGCTGCTGCACGACGATCGGCGAATGTGCTCATCACGAATCCCGACATGCTGAGCAGAACCCTGCTCCCCGATCACCGTCGCTGGTCACGATTCCTTTCCACATTGTCGCTGGTTGTCGTTGATGAACTCCACACCATCCGCGGCACGTTCGGTACTCATGTTGCGCTCACCCTGGCCCGGTTAGAGCGCCTCGTCGCAGGCCTCGGCGGAAGCTTCTCGTATTGCTCAACCAGCGCGACCCTGGGTGAGCCGGGTGCGTTTGCCGAAGTGGTGACGGGACGCCAATCGAAGGTCATCGCCGACGTGAATGGCCAAGCAGGCGACCGTGACGTGATTTTGTGGAGCCGCCCCGTGGTGGACCCTGCTGCTGGGATTCGATCGAGCCTGCCGGTGGAAGTAGGCACACTTCTTGCGGGCTTCGTCGACGCAGGACTTGCGACGATCGCGTTTACGGATTCCCGCATTGGCGCCGAACGCATTGCGGCGATCGCTCGCGATCGTTCACGTCGCCCAGGCGACATTGTGACGTACCGCGCAGGATTGCTCACTGAGGAACGCCGAACGATCGAGCGGGGACTGAGCGATGGCACCGTACGCGGCGTGGTAGCAACGAGCGCGCTTGAACTCGGTGTGAACCTCCCTGGATTTGATGTCGCGATCCTGTCAGGTTTCCCGGGAACGCTCGCCTCCTTCTGGCAGCGGGTTGGTCGGGCTGGTCGGAGTGCGCGTCCATCGATTGCACTGCTGATTGAGGGGAATGATCAGCTCGACGCGTTCTACCGCCGAAATCCTCAGCTGCTCGTCGATCGAGAAATCGAAACTCCAGTTGTGAACCGAGGAAATCCCGTGCTCCTCGCCCAACATCTGGGCGCGGCAGCTTCCGAAGCGCCCGTGTCCTCGGCGGATGAACGCTTCTTCGGCGTTCCAATTGATGAGGCCGCAGCGTTACTGATGGAGCGTGGCGTGGCGCGCATGCGGGACGGACTGTTGTATTGGACGGCGGATCCGCGAGATGCACCGCCACGAACCCTGCGCGGGGGCGGACACGGCGACCTTGAGCTGTTCGACGAATCTGACCGTCTCATCGGTACCGCTCCAAGCAACGGTGCGATCTACCCCGGGGCCGTCTACCTGCATCAGGGAATCCAGTACGAAGTGACGGCGATGAGCCTCGACGAACATTGGGCTCGTGTGAGGCCGGACGGCCGCGATGTTTGGACGCAGTCGGACCGCACGTCGTCAATGGAAGTGGTCGATCTTGACCGTTCCCGGGAGCTCGCCGGTGCAACGGCGCACGTCGGGCGACTTCGAATTCGCGAACACCGCCTCGGGCATCGGGTGATCGATCGGACCTCAGGCAAAGTGCTCGAGCGTGTGCGGTCTGAAATACCGCACACCGAGATGGTCGTGAGTGGCATCTGGTTCACGCTTGACATGGATGCGTGCGCCGCCACTATTGGCGTCAGTTCGGTGGGTGGAGCGCCAACTCTCTTGGTTGGTTCCGCGCTGCACGCTGCCGAGCACGCCCTCATCGGCATGGTGCCACGGTACGCAATGGCAGATCGATGGGATCTCGGCGGTCTATCGAGTGCTTCACCCAGCCCTTCAATCTCGGTGCACGAGGCGATGCCCGGAGGAACCGGCATTTCGCAGGTGCTCTTCGAACGAGCGGAACGCTGGCTCGCCGACACGCAATCCCTTATCGGGACCTGCGACTGCCTCAACGGATGCCCGTCCTGTGTGCAGTCACCGAAGTGCGGGAACTTCAACGAATATCTCGACAAAGACGGAGCGGTTGCGATCATCGACATGATGCTCACGGGACCGCGCTGAGGGCGGCCGCGGCCGAACGTGTGACGAAGCCGTAATGCACCCGCACACGAAGGGCCCACCCGCGGACCTGGCAGGACAGTAAATGCGCACCGTTGGCCTGAGCAAACGCTTCGGCGATCGCACAAGCACTCGCAGGCGTATCGGTGGAAAGTCGCGTCGCGCCCGCGAGTGCTGCGAGATCAGCGGCGCGCTGGGCGCGTTGCGCTCCCACGCTCACAAGGCCGAGGTTCGCTATCCCGACGGCAACGAGCAACGCGAGCGCGACGACGGCCAAGAGGACAACGCTCGCAGAGCCCCGTTCGTTCCGACCCACGACCGCGCTACTCCGCGATCGCGACAGCGTGCGAGCTCAACCGCACCTGACTGATCCAGAAGCTGAAGAGCGGCATCGAAACCGAAACTGTCCGGGTACCGGTCACCTCGACACGATCGTGATCTGCGCGTACTGCCATCGACGACTTCGCGACGCGGCCTGCAACCGCCGGAGAGATCTGGTGCGAGGGCGTACGGGAAGCGGACAGTGCGGCATCACGCGTGACGGCGTCGAGCTCCACCTGATCGCGCAACACGATCGCGACCTGCACTGCAAATAGCAGTGCAATCACGACGAACGGCAATACAAGGATGAACTCAACCGTGGCCTGTCCGCGTTCACTGCGCTGCTGAGCTTCAGAACGAGCTGATGACATGGTCGAGCACCGCGTTGAAGAGCCGACCAATCGCGTCAGTTCGTGCGGCCCAGGTGAGAAGCAGCGCTGCGATCGCGGCAGCCGCCGCAATAATCAACGCATACTCCGCGGTTGCTTGACCTGCTTCGGTATCGGCATTGTCATCGGCGAGGACGGGGTCCTGAATGCACGACAGTTCACATTCAGCATCACAGGGAAACAGATTCATAGTGCACCTCGAATTGATTGGAGCGCTCCGAACATCACAGGTGTGATGGTGAGCAGGATGAATGAGGGAAGTACGAACAACACGAGGGGAAAGAGCATGAGCACTGGGAGACGACGCGCTGCACGAAGCTGGGCGCGGTGCCAACGGAGGCTCCGTTCTCGCGCATATCGCTCGATCTGATCGGCCACGGGATAGCCCTCTGTGGCGCTCAACATCAGCATCGTCGCGAGCGGTCGAAGGTCCGGATGCACCTCGGCCGCTATTGAAAGCGCAGTTTCGACATGAACCCCGCGCAGATATTCGGACCAATACGTCGCCGCAAACACGCCGATGGGTCCGGGCGTACGTCGAAGGGCATCGAGCGCCAAATGCGGAGTCAAACCCGCCCGGATGCCAGCGGCGACGAGGGTCAATCCGGCGACGAGCTCATACATCGCAGACCCGGCCAACAAGATGTCTCATCCAGAGCCACGCGCACATCGACAGCGCGATACCAATGCAACACAGCGCCCTTCCGACGGGCCTCGACAGAAACGCTCCCAAGAGCGGTGTCCCAGATGCGGCGAGGAAACCGAGAAAACCGAGCGGGAGCAGCGTGACGACGAGAGCGGACAACTCCGCTTGGCTCGCAGCAGTCACGACATCCTCGCTCAAGTCATGCTCGCTGCGAATTGCGTCGGCCAGCCCAGCGAGCACACCCGATGAGGGCGCACCGAGTGCGCCAAGGAGATCGAAGGAATCTGCAACGACCCCTCCCATCGGATCCACCTGTTCCCACGGCGCTCGCGTGACTCGCCGCGAAGCAAGCAGTTGCGATCGCGCTATCGCAACTGGCGCGCTCCAGCACGCAGCCGAATCTCCGCTCTCGAAGGCAGCGATCATGGACGACCCACTTTGCATTCCAAGCGACGCGCGTTCGAGCAGCTCGATGAGCTGTTCGCGACGAGCCATGGTTGATCGCCGCCGACGTTGCATCACAGAGCGCGTCATCACAATCGAACTGGCTGCGAGCGCCACACCAGCAAGGGGCACTCTCCACGCGACTGCGATGACCGCGAGTGTCGATGAGCTGACAAGGAAGCCCCTTCGTGCGCGCGCTCGCGCCGAACTCACTCGGACCCGCCATGGTCCGGAGCGCACACCGCTGCCACCCGGCGACGGCCCCCGACGCGCTCGAGCTGGACGACAAGCGAGACGCTGCGCGCCACGCGACCGCGGTTCATTGGCACGCCGACTCGTGCCTGGGCTGCAAGATCGACGAGGCGATCAATCGCCATCTCCGGACTGTTCGCGTGAACCGTCGTCATCATCCCGGCGTGCCCAGTGTTCAGGGCTTGCACGAGGTCATACGCCTCGCCGCCTCGCACCTCACCCACAATGAGCCGATCGGGCCGCATCCGCAAAGCAGCACGTACGAGCTCGCGCACTGGCACGGCACCGATCCCGTCGGCATTCGCCGGTCGGGCCTCGAGGCGCACAACATGCGGCGATCGAAGTCGCAGCTCGGCGTTTTCCTCAATGCTGACGATGCGCTCAGCGGTGGGGATGAAACTCGCAAGCACATTGAGCAGAGAGGTCTTCCCTGTCGAAGTTCCTCCAGAAACCAAGATGGTCGCGCCGTTCCGGACCGCATCCTCAACGTGCGTGGCTGCGGCCTGATCGAATCCAAAATCCACGAGCGAGAGCGATCGCGTGCGAAATCGTCGAACACTCAAGTAGGGACCGTCGATGGCGACGGGTGCCGCGACACCGTGGAGGCGCGACCCGTCGGGGAGTCGCGCATCAACAATGGGATGTGCGCGATCGAAGCTCAGGCCGAGCGGCGCAATCGCATATTGCACAACCCGCTCGATCTCACCTTCGGACCAGCCTGCTCCAAGCCGATACAAAATGCCGGACCGTTCAACAAATACTGAATCGGCTCCGTTGACGAGCACTTCGTCAACCTCCGGATCTGCGAAGCAGGCGTTGAGCAAGGCCCACGGTCTGGGATCGTGCGTCTGCATATGCGGCGGGGCGCTTGAAGGCTTCACCTCAAGCGACATGTCGGTGCGCTTCGCTTGGAGCGCTCGCCCAGACGCGCCGCGCTCCGAGTAGCAGTGGCTCGGGCAGTCGCGAACCAAGAACGCCCGCGTCAACAGCACACGCAATTGCCGCGCGCCACGGAATCACCGACCACACTGGGATGCCCAGCACCGACTCGATTTCCGTCGCTGAAATCTTGCGGCCCGGTTCTTCTATGAGGATGATTCCTCGTGTCATGTCGGCAAGTCGCGACATCCGCGCTCGGCGCAGGGCCAAGTAACAGGGACGCAACACAAGAACGGTCGCGTCTGCTTCGCGAACGACCTCGTGCTGCCATGGCTCGTGCGCGAGCCCCAGGTCGATGACGACGTGGCCATCGTGGTGTGCCAAATCTCGAATGAGTCGATTTCCAGCGCCCGACGGGATGGCCGCACTGGACGAGCCCCAGGCCAAAACACTCACCCCGGCGGTCGTCGCGATCGCGTGCGACATGACCCGCGGAGAGGTTGGGGAATCGACCGTGGCCAGCCAGTTGCTCACACCAGGACCCGAAATATCGGTGAGCCCGAGCACGGATGGAACATCACCACAGCCGTCAACAACAACCGAGTGCGAATTCCGCTCGCGCGCCGCTTCAACCGCCAGTGCACATGAAACGACCGTGCACCCTGAGCCACCTTTGGGTGTCCACACTGCCAAGACCATGACGGTCTCCTGGGATTTCGCCAGATCGGCGCTACGGGCAGGGGAAGCTCGTGACAGCACGACAGTAGAAGCAGGGTGCGACAACCGTCAATACCCCATCGCGAATAGCCGGTACGCTCGTGATCGTGGAAGCCGCATTCTTCGATCTCGACAAGACCATCATTGCGAAGTCATCTGTGCTCGCGTTCGGTAAGTCCTTCTACCGCGAGGGACTGCTCTCTCGCACCACCATCGCCAAATCGATTTACGCGCAGGTCGTGTACATGCTGGTCGGCGCGGACGAACAATCAATGGAGAAACTGCGAACCGCGATGTTGGGTCTCACACGAGGGTGGGAACGCGGGAAGATCGAAGCCATCGTCGCCGACGCGATGAACGAGGTCATCGAACCAATTGTGTTTCGCGAGGCACTCGACCTCTTTGACGAGCACCACGCTGCGGGGAGGCGAGTGGTCGTTGTTTCGTCGTCGCCGATCGAGATCGTGCGACCGCTCGTGAAATACCTCGGTGTCGACGACTGCATCGCGACAGAAGCCGAGATCGATGACGACGGTCGTTACACCGGGGAGTTGGCCTTCTACGCATATGGACCCCACAAGTCGACGGCGATTCGTCAGTATGCCGAAGAGCACGAGATCGACCTGGAAGGTTCATATGCCTATTCCGACTCGATCACCGATGTGCCGATGTTGGAATGTGTAGGGCATCCGGTTCCTGTGAACGCAGACAAGGAACTCGCCCGCTACGCCAAAGACCATGACTGGGAATTGCAGCGATTCACTTCGCCGATGCGCATCAAACGGAAGGTTCCTGTGCCGCCAAAAGGCCCGACTATCGCCGTTGGCTCTGCAATCGGTCTTGCTGCCATTTCAGCGAGCATCGCGTGGAATATTGCCAAACGGAGTGGCCCGCGCCTTTCCTAGCGTGAGCCGTTCCGAGTTCGTTGCTCAGATCTCGTTACCGCGTACCCGCTGCGCTACGAGAAATCCGAGACCTGCGAGTGCCAGTAGCACGATGAGCTTCTTCACGGTTTCCTCCTGAGTTGATTGGCGTTTGGGAGCGTACTGGCTTTCTCGTGTGCGTGGGGTTGCATCCCGAAGCTGCGACGCGTCCGGTGTCCGTGCATTTGCGGACATAAGACAGAGATAAGTGTCCGGTGTCCGTGCATTTGCGGACGCCAGACGATATAGTGAGCCCATGGAAACCCGACAGACTCCCCCGCACATGCCGCCCGAGGAAGCACTGAGTGCACTCGAACGGGCATTCGGCGAGATCGGGCTGCACGCCACCACGGGAAACAACCAGTGCCGCGTCGACATTGGCGGCCGACATCCCATCACCCTCTCCACGACCTGGCTCGCTGCCCCAACCCGAGATGCAGTGGAACGACGCATCGATGAACATCGCTCGCCGAAAGGCACGACCCCATTTCTGATCAGCAATCGCATTACC
>JBARPG010000289.1:0-4741 GCA_049642885.1 Acidimicrobiia bacterium
GAATGCCAGCGCGACCCATGCGCCGAGGCCAAACACGGCGATGATCGCGGGGAACCGAAACCAGTCGGTGAACATGAAATCAGCGGGGCCAGGAGACGCGGCGTTCGCCCCACCATGGGAGACGATCTTCTCGTAGCGCACCGCGGTGGTCCACGTTTCCCACCGCAAGAAAAATGGAAGGAACCACATACCGGCGGCCAGGCCCCCTGCGGCTCCGATGACAATGCCCTTCGAGATCACTTCAGGCTTCGGTTTGCGCGCCACCTCGATCAGCACGATCACAACTGCGAGCACTGCCGCCATGATCGCCACGATGACATGGCACCAAATCACCGCCCAGAAGCACAGGGCGGCCACCCACCCACCTCTCCCCTCACGCAAGGATCGGCGTAGGAATCCGAGCCCGAACAGCATGAACATCACCGCCCAGCCGTAGCTGAACTCTCCAACCAGCATGGATGCCAGCGTTCCACCGCTAATGCGCTGATTGAACGCCAGCTTCTCGGTCTCGCCCGAAAACATGATGAACCAAGTTGCCCCCACTGCGGCGAGCTGTGGAGCCGGTTCCCGCCACCGCATGTTCTTCGCGAAGGACATGGCGGCGACCGGGATCAACGCGGTTCCGAGCACCGCACCGAGCTTGAACGCGATGCCATACGGCAACACGGTGTTGAGTGCCACGATGATGAGCGCTGGGAGCGGGAAATAGAACTGCCCAGCCGGAAACCCGCCGTAGAAGTCCATCGTCCAGCCGCTCACGCGACCTGAGGGTAGGAGGTGATCGCGCAAATAGGCGGGCCACCACACGTGTCCAGCCATATCGCCACCCGTCGGTGTCGTGTCGAGGAAGATCTTCGTCCCATTAATCGCATAGAAGACGGTCAGCAGACACGCGGCGAGCAGGACCGTATTAAAGATCTTCCGAATCACCGGTGCAGCATTGCATTCGCGGGGACACAAACAGAGTCAATGCGCTGCGCTTCGCCTCAGCAGAAATCCCGCGGCGCACTCAGGCGCGGCTTACCGCCGAACGCGGGCGAGCTCGAGGACCTCATTAAGTGCCATCGAGGAGTCGCCGTTCGACCACCCGCGGGTATCGCAACGACTGCAGCGACGAAAGGTCAAAGCGTCTCCCCCGACCTGCATCTGAATCTCAACCATTCGATCGTGTGAACAGTGCCAACAACGCATCCCTGCCTCCTATGGGTCTGAGCCGTGTCTTTTATCGGTCCAGGAATCCTGAAATCTGAAGCCGCCGTGGGGATGATCGGGGGATGATTCGATTGAGCCCGCAAAACGGGCGCCGTTCCGGGCGTGGCCGAAGGGTCAGTGGGCGGTCCGCCTTCTTCGGAGCACTCCCGCGGCGGAGGCCAGCGCCCCTGCCGCGAGGGCGAGGGCTGCTGCCCAGAGCAGTGTTCGAGTGTCGGCTCCAGTGGTGGGTAGTGATCCGCCGGGGGCACGTGGTGTCGATGGCGGCGTGCTCGGTGTCGTTGGAGGGGCGGGTGGTGTCGTTGGTGGGGCGGGTGGTGTGACCGAAGATCCCTGCACCGTTGCAGAGCCACTGTTGTTCGCGTTCGTGACTTCGACGCCCTTGGTGGTTGCGGTGACGTTGTTCACGATCGTCGTGGTGCTTGCGAGGGTTGCTGTGACGGTCGTAGCGACCTGGATGGTCTCGGTAATTCCTGCCGTCATCGCCTTCGCGCGGCTACACGTGACAATTTGATCGCTGGTGACGCATAACCAGCCGTCGGGTGCTGTGACTGATGTTGCACTCATGCCTGCGGGCATCACATCAGTAACCACGATCGGAGCGACCGCTTCACCTGGCCCAGCATTCGCGACGTCGATCGCGAAGTCGACGGTGCCGCCACTCTTCGAGATCGCTGCTGTGACTGCACGTTTCGTCACACTCAGGTCATATGTGGGCGCCACCAGACCAGCATCGAGGTGGAGGTACACATCTCCCGAAGCGAGCGTCACCGTCTGGGTGAGTCCGGTGCTGGGATCTGCGTCACTGTCAAGGTCGCCAGCGCCAACGTGAGGCAGTGTGAACACAAGACCTGGAGGCAGGTTGGTGAACGCGACTCGGTACGTTCCCGGCTCAAGATTGCTGAACAGGTACTTGCCATCCGCGTCGGTCGTCGTGGTCCCGACAACGAGGCCCGCGTTGTCGTGCAGAGTGACGGTGACACCCGCGATTCCCGACTCGCCAGCATCTTGTATCCCATTGCCATTCGTGTCCTTCCACACACGATCACCAAGGCTTGCTGGTGCTACGAACTCGGCGATGGCCTGGTTCGCTACGAGTGGCACGAGCGGATGTGCGGCTTCAACGTGGTTGAGGACCCGATGCTCATCGACGCGACCGCCCGGGTGATGGGTGGGAAGCGAAATAGTGCATGACGTCCCCGCCGGGAGATTGACGGTCCACCTGATCGCTGTGCCGGTCGGGACAGGAGTCACCGAGGATTCCGTGAAACCGTTACAGGTCGATGTTGCGCTTCCGGGCGTGTACGTGAGCGGGGCTGGCAGCGTGTCGGTGACAACCGTACCGTTGAGATCGGTCGTCGTATTCGAGCCCACCTGGATTGTGAAGGGCACGTCACCACCGGTCGGGAGGAATGCGTGTTGTTGGAAGTCCGGCAGTTTCGAGATTTCGAGCCCTGCAGAAAGGATTTGTACTCCCGTATCGGATTCTGCGCTGTAACCCGGCGTACCAGGGAGTGCACGCTGGCCAGAGGGCATTTCCGCGCTCACCAACGCAAGATTCTTTGCGGTGAGTGCAGCACCAGTTTGTGGAGTGGCGTCGTATTCAACCGCGACCGAACCGCCCGCCACGACCGTGCCGAGTTGCCACGTCAAGGTGAGTGGGTTGGTGCCGGTGATCGTGGCTGGATCTGCCGGGGTGCCCGATCCAGAGTCGAACTTCCACCCTGCGGGGAGCACATCGACGAGGTCAACAACAATCGCGTCGCGGGTTCCCGCGTTGTGGACCGTGACGCAGAAATGGATCGGCGCACCAACGACCGTTGCGGAATCAGTATTCGCCGAGCAGGAGCCAGCGAACTTCGTCACCGACAGGTGCGCGGCTGCGAGCGGAACCGTTGCATCGGCTTCTGGCCCATCGAGCACACGCAACTTCGGTGTGCCCGCAGGTTGTGTCAACAACCGAACGATGTCGGCAGTGTTGTTCGCGTCGACAAACCCATCGCTAATCGCGTTCGGGCCGATCTCTCCGGAGTACTGGAAGATCTGGTCGCCACCGGCAGGGATGGTTGGCACGAACCACTCCAAGGTTGGCGCGGCCGTGGTCCAACCCTTGGCGAGGAATCCACTCGAAGGCGCTTCGGCAACGTTGATGATCGCGGCATTGGGGGTATCGCGAACCTCGACGCCATAGGCAGTGGATGTGCCTGCGTTGTGCACCGTCACCGTCCAGGAAACAGCGTCCCCCGAAGAGAGCGGCCCAGTCTGTGCGGCGGCCTTCGTGATCGTGAGCTGAGGTTGCACGACCGTCGTGTTCGCATCATCAGAAGACTCGTAGTCGCCAGTTTCGATCGGGATCGATGGAGAGGTGGCATCGTCGAGACGGTTCTCACTATTGGAATACCCACGCACCGTATTGGTCACCACATCACCAGGGGCAAGTGGCGCGCCATGCGCCGGATCTGCAACGAGACGCGCTCGGAACGGAAGCGTCACAATGCGATCCTGGTCGGCGGAACCCAAATCTCCGAACCACCAACCAATCTTGGTGGTCCCGTCAGGCCGCACAGTTGGAGCACCCGCCATACTTGGGATGGCATCGCAGGTGCCGCCACCCGCAAGCGCACACGAAGCAGTCCCCATTGAATCAAGTTCGGTGCCAGCGGGCATGAGGTCCGTATAGGCCAGATCAAACCACACCTGTGATGCCGGGAGGCGCAGTTGCACGGAGTAGTCGATCAGCCCACCGACTGCCTGGGTCGGCGAGGCGGTCTTGACCGGGGTCGGGGGCAATGAAGGCGTGACGATCTGGAACGCACCTGTGTCGGCAACAACAATTGGGGTGGTCGGCCACACAGCGCCCGGCAACGCGGCCGGGCCGTTCACGGTCATGCTCGAGGTGTTATTGATGACGGTCCCGTTTGGAAGCGCATCTGCGTCGCTGACCGCAGGGGTTCGGAGCGGCACATGAATGCGTATCGTTCCAGGCTGGAAGTCCACGTATTGCCCCGTCGATGGGTCATAGATCACTGCTGGTTGTGGCATCTTGAAGATGTCCCAGGTGAACTTCACGTGGTTCGCGTCAAGTCGCGTCACAGTCTGCGTGTAGTGGGTTCCCAATGTCATGGCGCTCTGGGGAAGCCCGACCACGGGCGGGGGCACCATCGTTAACGTCACAGGTTCGCTCGTTGTGTCAAACAACCCGTAGTCCGTCATCACATCAGTCACAGTGGCGTGCTGCATGACGTGTGTACTCCCCGGATCCAACGGAGACTCCCACGAACCCTGCGCCAACGTGCAGTCGGACGGGTCAGTGTAAGGCGGCGAGCAAAAGAAAATCACGATCCCTTGATCCTCATTACGGGTCGAGAATTCGCGGTCCCAGACCTCAACATCAAATCCGCCGGTCTGTCCCGCGATCACGGCGCCCGCGTCAGGAGTCTTTCGAACGCCAAGCGGGTCGAGGATCACCGCCGTTGTCTCGTTGTTGGACTGCAACGTGTCGTTGTTCAAGACGGTCGCGGTGAGCATTCCC
>JBARPG010000290.1:0-11430 GCA_049642885.1 Acidimicrobiia bacterium
GACCAATACAGCGGCCCACACGTTCGCTGCGAGACCAGAGAGCGGAACCTGCAGGCCCGCCGCCCAGAGCACCGGTGCGGTGCAGGCTTGCGCGGCGACCGTCGGAGCGCTTGCGGTCACGATCGGCCCGTCGCCGAGTCGGTGCGCGAGCCATGGCGCGACTCCAATCATCCCGCAGGTTGCAGCGACCGAAAGCGCGAAGCCGAGCGATTGTGTGAGGAATGGATCGATCACGATGCAGGTGATCACGGCTGCGGCCAGGCCACGCACACGCCGCCTCCCCCGTGCCACCCACTGATCAATGAGCGCGGCCGTCAGCATCACGCCTGCCCGCAACACGGATGGCACCAGTCCCGCGAGCACCACGAACAGCCACACAACGACGAGCGAGGCAATGAGGCGTGGGCGTCGCGGCAGGAACATCAAGAGTGGGTACATGCCCGCGAGCACGAAGGTCACGTTCGCTCCTGAAACCGCGAAGAGGTGACCAAGACCGGAAGCGCGCATGCGCATTTGCACGCTCGCGTCGACCCGACGGGTGTCGCCGAATACAAACGCGGCAAGCAATGGTCCGCTTTCGCCGGGGAGCGCCTCGAGGGAATGCACGGCTTCGCGACGAATTCCGACGACCGGGGACCACCACGCATGGTCAAAGTCGATGTGAGCAATTTCTTGAAGACGAATTCGTGTCGCGATGTGTTTGCTTGCGAGGTACGCGTCGACGACCGGTGTCAGGGTTCCGAGACCACTGACGCGATCGCCGCGATCGAGACCAAGGAGCCGCCCTGCGTTGGGGCGTGCGGCACGCACTTGCGCTCGGAACGATGTTGGCATCCCCTGCCGTACAGGTTCGAGCCGCTCGACCTCGATGGTCACGTCGGTCGTGAATCTAGAGGGCCTGGGATCCTCCATCACCGTGCCGGAAAAGTGCGTCCACACTCCCCCATTTGGGAGCGCCACTATGTGGAGCGCTTCGGTATCGCGTTGTGCTCCAAACGCCGTGATACCGATCACCGCCAGCGCAATGGCAAGGGCCAACCTGTTTGGCCATTGCATCACGAGTGCAACCGGCCCAAGCGCGAGAACCAGCCAACTTTCGCCAGCGAGGTGCAGACGTGTGCCGATGAGCCCGGCCGCCGCGACACCGACCGCTGTCGCTGTCCACGCGTTGTCGCTCCTTTGAAACTCATTCATGGTGATGATTCCGTCAGACGGTGACCTTGTCGGCGAGATCCCCGTAGCGCTTGTCTCCAATCCCCCGCACCGATCTCAACTGGTCAATGGAAGTGAATCCGCCGTTGGACGCGCGCTGGTCAAGAATGGCCTTCGCCAGGCTCGGGCCGACCCCGGGGAGGGTCTCGAGTTCGGCTTGCGTCGCGGTGTTGAGGTTGATGAGTGCGCCACCGCTTGTCGAGCCGGTTCCGCCCGTGGTCCCAGATCCACCCGCCGCACTTGCGCTACCGCCCGTTGCCGCCACGACCGCGGGGATGGGTTGACCGATTACGGGGATGAAGATTCGCGTGCCATCTTCGACCGCGGCCGCGAGGTTGATGCGGTCAAGATCTGCGTCGGGTCGAGCGCCTCCAGCAGCGGCGATTGCATCTGCGACGCGTGCAGTGCCTGGAACCGTGCGCACTCCCGGGGTCACGACCGCGCCCGCAATATGCACGATGACTGATTGCGGCGCGTCTTTGGTGCCGTTCTTCGCGGAAGCTGCGCTGCCATGCACGTTCGCGCCAGTCGAGAACGAGGTGGACGTCGCCGCCTGACCGGATCGGGTTGAACTCGCTGACACCGCGGCGCTTGGTGTGCTGCCCGCGCTTTGATGCCACACGAGGCCGAGCATGGTGGCCGCGATCACGGCGGCGCCAGCGCTCACACGCGGCCTGTTGCGCAGCGCAGTGAGGTGCTCGGTCAAGGATGGTTTGAGCACAGGACGCGGAGGGTCATCCTCGAACATGGGAACTCGCTAGAAATCACGCGGTCAGCGCAACAGCGAGGGAAGACCCGTGAGGTTACCGCCGCGATTACTTGATTACAAGGTTGACCGCACGGCCAGGGACCACGATGACTTTCACAATCGCCTGCGATCCCACCGCAGCAATCACTTTCTCATCGGCACGCACCGCGGCTTCGATGACATCCGCTGTTGCATCGTTCGCGACCTCGATCCGCGATCGCACTTTGCCATTGATCTGGATCGGTAACTCGATGGTGTCATCCACCAGGTACTTGGGGTCCGCGACCGGGAAGGACTCCCACGCGAGTGACCCACTGCCCCCCAAACATTCACGCAGTTGTTCGGCAATGTGCGGCGCGAGCGGTGCCAACATCAAGAGAAATGGTTTGAGCACCGAGGTCGGTACTCCCCCATCACGATCCACCAAGGTCATGCAGTGATTGTTGAGTTCGAACAGTCGAGCGATGGCCGTGTTGAAACTCAACGAGTCCATATCGTGGGTGACGGCCTCGATCGTGCGATGCAGTATGCGCAGGGTCTCATCGCTCGGCGGCACTGACGGTTCGGGGCGCACATCGCCGGTGCGTTCGTCGATGACATTGCGCCACAGGCGTTGCAAGAAGCGATGCACCCCAACCACATCGGTGGTCGACCATGGTCGTGACATTTCGAGCGGCCCCATGAACATCTCATAGAGCCGCAAGGTGTCGGCCCCGTATTGGTTGTACATATCGTCGGGCGTCACGACGTTGTGCAGGCTCTTGCCCATCTTTCCGTATTCACGATTGACCGGCTCGCCGTTATGGAAATACTGGCCGTCACGTTCTTCGACTTCGCTGGCTTCGACGTAGACGCCACGAGCATCGGTATAGGCGTATGCCTGGATGTAGCCCTGGTTGAACAGGCGCTGGAACGGTTCAGGGTTCGTGACGTGACCGAGGTCAAACAACACCTTGTGCCAGAAGCGTGCGTACAGCAGATGCAGGACCGCGTGTTCGACACCGCCGACGTAGAGGTCAACCATTCCTGCGGGCGTCGGCGCGGGTGTCGGCGCACCGTCGGCCTCGGCGCGCGCTCCGGCCCAGTAGGCCTCGACCTCTTGGTCCACGAAGCGGGCGTCGTTGGTGGGGTCGAGGTAGCGCAGGTAGTACCAACAACTGCCAGCCCATTGCGGCATGGTGTTGAGTTCGCGGCGATAGGTGCGAGGGCCCATCGGCTCGCCAGTGATTGGGTCGTTGAGGTCGGCGGTGACTTCACGCCACTGCGCATCGCGACCAAGCGGCGGTTCTGGATCGGAAGATTGGTCATCGTCGGCAAAGGTCTTGGGCGAGAAGTCGTCGACCTCAGGCAGCAGCACCGGCAGATATTCGGGCGCGAGAGCGAGGGGACGATTGTCCTCATCCCACACGATTGGGAATGGCTCGCCCCAATATCGCTGACGCGAAAACAGCCAGTCACGCAGCTTGTAGGTGATGGTCGATTCGCCACGGCCATTGTTGGCGAGCCATGCGGTGATGCGTTCTTTGGCCTCGGCAACATCGGCTCCGTCGAGCGAGACCTCGGTGTTGGCGGAACGAGTGGCGGTGCCAGGGCCGGTGTATGCGGCGGGCCATTGGTCCGCGGTGATGTTCGGATCGCATCCCGTTTCTGATGCTGCGGCAGCGGAGGGTTCGATGACCATGCGGATGGGCAGGTCATAGGTTCTTGCGAAGTCGAAGTCACGTTGGTCATGTGCAGGTACGGCCATGATCGCGCCGGTGCCGTAGCCCATGAGCACATAGTCGGCGATGTAGATCGGGATGCGTTCATCGTTGACGGGGTTGATGGCGTGCGCTCCGGTGGGCACGCCCGTCTTGGTTTTGGAATCGGCTTGACGGTCGAGATCGGTGCGGTCTGCTGTCGCTGTGCGGTACTCGTTGACCGCCGCAGATTGTTCCGGCGTGGTGATGACATCGACAAGGGGATGTTCGGGTGCGAGCACCATGTAGGTGGCACCGAAGAGGGTGTCGGGACGGGTCGTGAAGACTTCGATCTCCAGGTCATTGGAGCCGGCGACGGCGAAGCGCACATTCGCACCAGTGGAGCGGCCGATCCAGTTGCGTTGCATCGACTTGACCGATTCAGGCCAGTCGAGATCGTCGAGGTCGGCGATGAGGCGATCGGCGTAAGTGGTGATGCGCATCATCCATTGGCGCAACGGGCGGCGCACGACCGGATAGTTGCCTCGCTCGGAGCGACCATCAGCGGTGACTTCTTCGTTGGCGAGCACGGTGCCGAGTGCCGGACACCAGTTCACCGGGGCTTCGCTCACATAGGCGAGGCGATGTGCATCGATGAGGTCGCGCTGTTCGCCGCGGTCGAGGTCATTCCACGCGCGGTCGAGTCCCGTCGGGCGTGAGCCATCAGCGAACGCGGTGATGAGGTCGGCGATAGGTCGCGCCTTACCGGTTGCCTCGTCGAAGTACGCGTTGAAGAGTTGGAGGAAGATCCATTGAGTGAACGCGTAGTACTCCGGGTCAGTGGTGGAGATGCTGCGGCGCGGGTCGTGGCCGAGGCCGAGGGCGCGGAGCTGGCGACGCATATTTGCGATGTTGGCTTCGGTGGTGACGCGGGGGTGCTGGCCGGTTTGCACGGCGTACTGCTCGGCAGGGAGACCGAAGGCGTCGTAGCCCATGGCGTGCAGCACGTTGTATCCAGTCATGCGTGAGAAGCGTGCGTAGACGTCGGTGCCGATGTAGCCGAGGGGGTGGCCGACGTGCAGGCCCGCGCCGGAAGGGTACGGGAACATGTCGAGCACGTAGCGCTTGGGGCGGGTCGCGGCATCGGCGGGCGCGCCGGTTGTGTCGTCGGCGAGAGGGCCAGAGGGATTGGGTGCGTAGAAGGTGCGGTCGGCTTCCCAACGGTCCTGCCATTTGCGCTCGATGGCGTTGGCCAGGGTTGGGGTGTAACGGTGTTCGGGAAGGCGGTCGTCGTGCGGTCGATCGTCGGGAATGTTCATCGTGCGTGGAGGCTAGCCAGCCGTGTGTTTGTGAGTCGCTTCAGTTGGCTGAGCACTTCCATCGCATGGAACGGGTCAGGGGTTCGATTCCCGTCGGCTCCACCACGAACATGCTTCTCGGCGTCACAAGCTGGTGACACTCAGTCGATGCCGTGATCGCCACCGGTGAGCACCGCTATCTTCACTAGTTCTGTCGTCGTCATCAGATAGACGCGGCCTTTCGGTGAGTGCAGTATCTCGACAGCGCTCGGCGCGCGCGGTCGCGGGTCGGTCGGACCGATGACATACACGCCCATCTCGGGGCGATCTTTCCCGCATAGGCGATGCTCGCCCGCGAGCCACGGCTCGTTCAGCGGATCACACCACCGTTGGCCTGTCTTCTCCCCCGCGACGCGCAGCGAGGCCAACAAATCGTGCGCTCCACCTGAACGTGACCGACCCAAAGTCATATGCGCATCCGGAACTTCGGTCTCCACCCGCGCAAGCACGCGGGAAAGATCAGACGGTCGAGCCGCAAACTGTCCCGTGTCGGTGCGACCGAGCCTGACCGCAGCATCTCCGCCAACCACCAAGATCAGTGAGGCGATAGCAGGCAGAAACAGCGGGTTCCGCGCAATCCGAGCCTGGTGTCTCTCAATCGCGGCGGCAATCCCCCACATGCACAACCCGGTCCAAAAAACGCCAATGACGGGCAGCCACAACAACCGGTAGTCCGGCACGTCGCCACGCGCAAGGAGGATCGCAACGAAGGCCCCACACAACGCGGCTGCCGCGACACGCAGCAACGATCCGAGCACATCTCCTCGGATCAACACCCACAGCACGCTGCCGAGCACGACGATCCACGGAACCGACCAGCCGGGGCGGTTGATCGCGCCGATCAAGGGCCCGAGCCCGTCAAGTTGCCGGCTCAGAAGCTGGAGCGACTTCGACATCGGCGTGAGCGGCGCGCCCGTGTCGGTGCGCATGTACTCCGCGACCTCCGAAAGATTGTGACGCCCGAAACACTGATCTATTACGAGTGGAATCCACATCGCCACGATGAATACAAGGCTCCACCGCTGCGAACTTCCTGACAATACGTTGGCGGGTTTCGCATCTGCCGGTGACCGCCTCCGTCGGATGATCACACCCACGACGAGCAAGACCGCGATCATCCCAACAAGCGGTAGGTACCCCAGGTACAAATGCACGAGGAGGGTGCCGAGCAGGGCGACCTGCGTCGCAGCTCCTCGTTCCCCGGCGAATGCCAATGCACACCACCACAAGAAGGCAAGGAACAACATCTGGGCAATGTCAACACTCCACGCGAATCGGAGTGTGACTCCGTGAACTCCCCACGCGAACAGGAGCCAGCTCGAGGCCGCAATTGCGGCTCCACAATGCGGGCCGGGTGCCCCACGCTGTCCGAGGTGCCACCCAGCTCTCATGCACCACGCCAGCGCCGCGCCCGCCACAAGCGCTGCCGTCAACTTCATTGCCCATGCGCCGTCGCCGCTCAACTTGTATGGGACCGACGCCAAGTACATGAACCATCCGCCCGGATGGTTCCACCCAAATCTCGAGTAGGAACCCACCAACGGGAAGTGTCTCGACCAGACATCGCGCACGAGAAGCTCGTCCAACGCAGGGTCGCCTGCGGAGAGCCACCCGTGATCTACCGCGAAGCTGGCGATCGCATTCCACAACGCAACGACGCTCGCGGTCGCGATACACAACGCAGAGACGGGATGCTCGCGCCAGCCTCGGAGGTTCATCCAGGGCACGGTATCGTCGCCCCGCGCCGATGGCGGTGATCGACTACCAACCGGGCAACGCGCCGAGCGAATCGCTACGCGGTGCGCATCAGGGCGACGAGTTGTTCGAACGCTGCGGTCCACCCGGCGGTGAATCCCATTTCTTCGTGACGGGCGCGTGCTTCGGCGCTGTCATGCATGCAGGTGGCCCTATAAATGGTCCCGCCAGCAGGGTCGTCAGCGATGGTGATCGTGGCAGTGACTGCGAGGTGGGTTGTGTTGGGCCGAAAGCCGCTTCGGAGGTTGGTCGTCCAGGTGAAACTGCGGGGAGCGTCGACACGAAGCATGCATCCATCGTTGTCGATGCGTTCTCCTTCGGGTGATTGCATCACGGTTCGGAAGATTCCGCCGGGGCGCAGGTCCACCTCTGCTTCGACGGTGATGTACGGGGCGGGCGTGAACCATTTTGTCAGGAGCTCGGGCTCGGTCCATGCGCGCCAGATCGCTTCGCCGGGAATGTCCGTGTGCAAGATCAGTTCGAGGTCGAGTTCTGGATTGAATGCCGCTTCGGCGATGTTTGGCATGGGTGCGGATGCTACCGTTTGCGCTCCGTTCGGGGGCTGTAGCTCAGTTGGCAGAGCACTTCCATGGCATGGAAGGGGTCAGGGGTTCGATTCCCCTCAGCTCCACCACGGACGCCGCAATCGGCCACGCGTGTTGGAGCGGAGATCGAAACGCTGCGAGGCGAAAGATCTCTGGCAGATAGTTTCTCACCCGTGACCATCGCAGTGATCGACTACCAAGCGGGCAACGCGCCCAGCGTCGGATACGCGCTCGCGCGCCTTGGCATCGACCACCGCCTCATCACCACACCCGAGGAACTCGACGGAGCAGATCGCATCATCCTCCCAGGCGTTGGTGCAGCCGCCGCCACCATGGAATCGCTCCGCTCAGCGAACCTCATCCCCGCCCTCGAAGACCGCGTCCTGAACGCGGGCACACCCTTCCTCGGCATCTGCATCGGCCTCCAAGTGCTCTTCGAGAACTCCGAAGAAGGCGCCCCGACCGACGGACCAAACATCCCCTGCCTGGGATGGATTCCAGGCACCATCACCCGCTTCCCCTCCACCGTTCGCGTCCCACAAATCGGATGGAACCTGCTCTCCTTCGCACGCCCCCACCCGCTCACCATTGGACTGCCCGCCGACAACACCTACACCTACTTCGTGAACTCCTATTACGCGCAGCCAACGAACGCCGAGGACCTGCTCGCCACTGCCGACTACGCAGGACCGTTCACCGCAATGGTCGCCCGCAACAACATCGCCGCAACGCAATTCCACGCCGAAAAGAGCGGCGAACTCGGGCTCACAATCCTCAAAAACTTCGCCGGGTGGACACCGTGACTAACAACCCCATGACAAGCGACGCCATGAACGCGAGCCCGACCCGAGGCCACCTCACCAAACGCCTCATCGCCTGCTTCGACGTCAACCACGGCCGCGTCACCAAGGCCCAACAATTCCAAGACAACATCGACGTCGCCCCCGCCGATGAACTCGCCGCACGCCTCTACGCAGACCAAATCGACGAGATCGTCTTCTACGACATCATGGCCTCAGCCGAGAAACGCCAGATCGACCTCGAAACCGTGCGCAAGGTCGCACAACACGTCTTCGTACCGTTCACGGTCGGCGGCGGCATTCGCAACCTCGAGGATATGTACCTCGTGCTCAAGGCAGGGGCCGAGAAGATCTCGGTCGACTCAATGGCCGTGCGCAATCCCGACATCATCAAACACGGGGCCGAAGCCTTCGGCCGCCAATGCATTGTGCTTTCGACCCAGGTGAAGCACGTCGGCATCTCCCCCGCGATCCCGTCGGGCTATGAGGTATTCATCGACGGTGCCCGCACCGCCACTGGCATGGACGCCATCGAATGGCTCAAGCGCGGCGAAGACCTCGGCGCTGGCGAAATCGTCGTGAACTCCATCGACTCCGATGGCACTGCGGCCGGTTACGACCTCGACATCACCGCCATGGTCACCGAAGCTGTCAACGTACCCGTGATCGCATCGGGCGGGGCCGGGAACGCGGACCACATCGCTGCGGGCCTCACTACGGGCGGCGCAGACGCGGCCATCATCAGCTCAATCCTCTACTCGCCACGCCTCGAAACCAACACCTCAGTGCGCGAGCTGAAAGCCGACTTGCTGAACCGCGGCGTACCGATGCGGCCCTATATCGAAACGGGAGCGTAAACGCCGCCCCGAAAGAGGCAGGCGTGTCGCAGAAGCGCCGCTACAACGAAGCGGGAACTGCCCACTCCACCGCCGGAGCATCGCTCCAAAGACGATCCAGGTCGTAGAAGCTCCTGGTCTCATCCAGGAACACATGCACGATGATGTCGCCATAGTCGAGCAAGACCCAGCTCGCATCCTCACGACCTTCAATACGAATCGGCTTGCGACCGAACTGCTCTCGCAACGCATCGTCAATCCCTTTGACCACACTCTGCACATGACGGTCGCTGCGCGCCGACACGATCACGAACGATTCTGAAATCCCAAAAATCTCACCGACATCTCGCACGGAAATGTCGTGAGCCAATTTGTCTTCGGCGGCGCGTGCAGCAGCCACGGTCAGTTCGAGTGCTTCGTTGTTCATCGGTGCGCACCATACAAGCCGTGCTCACGGATATACCCAGTCACTGCTGACGGCACGAACCCATCGATCGGCTCACCGACGTGCAATGCGAGCCGCAACTCTGTCGAGGAAATATCTAGGCGTGGAATCTCCACAACTTCTTCGACTCCACGAGGACGACGCCCCGCACGAGCCACACCAACCAGCTCGACCTTGTCGCGCAATTCCGCGCTGCGATGCCAGGAGTCGAGGCCGCGCAGCGAGTCCTCACCAAGAATTAACAGAAGCTGACGGCCGGGCGCTTCGAGCGATTCCACAGTGTCGATCGTGTACGTGGGCCCGTCACGCACGACCTCAAAATCACACACCTCGACACCCTCGATGCCTTCGACCGCTCGCTCAACCATGCCCAAACGATGGGCTTTTGTGGCCTCAACCCTGCCGGCCTTCTGCCAAGGATCGCCCGCGACCACCATGAGCACACGATCACAATCCAGTTGCGCACGCGCCTGCGCGGCCACCACGAGATGGGCATTGTGCACGGGATCGAACGAGCCTCCGAATAATCCAACTCGTTCTGTCACGCTCGTAGTCTACGTCCATGCCTGCATCAACTTCCCCTGTGCATCTCCTCATTCGCGTCTGGCTCCCGAACCGACCCGGTGCGCTCGGCCTCGTGGCCTCCAGAATCGGTGCGTGCCGCGGCGACATCGTTGGCATTGACGTGTTGGAGGCCTCCGCAGAGGTTGCGGTCGACGAGTTTGCTGTGACCCTCGCTGACGAATCCCTCGTCGATGTGGTCATCAAGGAGATCATCGAGGTCGACGGGTGCAATGTCGAGAGCGTTTCTCGTGTCACCCACTTCCCCGACCCACGCACCGATGCAGTTGCCTCGGCGGCGTCGTTGCTGGAAGCAAGCGATCGAGCCGACCTCTTGCAGCGCCTCGTGACCTTGCTCTGCGACGAGTTCAACCTCGATTGGGCAGCGGTCGTCGGGGAACCCTCAGCCTCATGCGGCACTGGCGTTCCGTCGGCGGAGACATTGGCGGCGCTCGCCACCGGAGCCACCGCCTCTGCCTCACTCCTCGCAGGTGATACCGGGCCCGATGATCTTGCCGTTGCCATGCTGGAACAGGCCGGTTGCACCTTGCTCGCCGGTCGTACGCACGGGCCCTTCCGACGCCGAGAACGCGCCCAGATTCGCGGCCTTGCAATCGTGGCCGATCGCTGTTGGCACTTGGTGTGATTAAGTCTTCCACCGAAGGTGCCGAATATTCAGAGATGCCACGCCGCCCACCACGCCGCCGCTTCGCGATATGTGCTCTCGCTCTCGCGTTCGCACCTGCAACCGCGAGTTGCACCCCCGAGCAGATTGCCGCGTTGAAGGAACACGCCGCACTCAAGCCCAAGTGTGGTGCGACGGAAGCCCCTCCAACGACCTACGAACACATCGTGGTGGTGATGGAGGAGAACCGCACGTGGGAGACCGTCGGAGGGATCGGCTTCGCCGATCCGACGATGCCCTACCTACATGACCTCGCCACCAAGTGCACCGCCTTCGCCGATTGGACCGAGACCAACACAGATCAGAACAGTCTCAACCAATACATGGGCTTGATGAGCGGTGTCAGCAATGCCTCGACGGTCAATGACTGCCCACCGGGTCCGACCTGTCGCTCAACTGACAACAACATCTTTCGCCAAGTTCGTACCGCTGGAGGCACAGCTCGAAGTTTCGTCGAGGGAGCGACGAGTGGATGTTCCGGCGGTGAAGTCGGAGGCAATGCTGCCAAACACGTTCCTGCGATGTACTTCTATGGGACCTACAGCGACGATTCTGGCAGCCACAACGACCATGACTTCTGCGACAGCGAGGTGCGTCCACTCAGTGAGTTCGACGTCGAGAATCTTCCGACCTTCGCCATGATCACCCCAGACCTCTGCAACGACGGGCACGACTGCCCAAACGCCACCGTCGACGAATGGGCAAGGGCGCATGTGCAACCGATCTTGAACAGTCTCACCTACGCCGCAGGAAAGACTGCGGTCGTCGTGGTGTACGACGAAGATCATCCAGTACCGAATCTGATC
>JBARPG010000291.1:0-2175 GCA_049642885.1 Acidimicrobiia bacterium
GCCTGATGCGTTGGCCGGCCATTCGGTGCCACCAATGCGGGTGATTGTTCCGTTCACGATGGAGTACTGAACACAGTCCGTTGAGCAGTTCGTCCAGATCTGACTGTCGGTCGTTGCGCCACTCGGGAATCCGTTCGAATCAGCCTTGTAAATCGCCACGAGCACTTCCGTGCTCCCGAGTATGTCGACCGACTCCTTCACGCGAGCGATGGCGAGGTTTACGTAGGTTGGTTCGCGAGAGTGTGCAGCAGCAGTTCGGGCGCCCACTCGGCTCGCGGAGGTCGTCGTGATGGCATCTCGCATCAACAGTCCAAATTCCACGATGCCCAAGAAGAGGAGCGTAATCAGCGGCATCATCAAGGCTGCTTCGACGGCAACTGCGCCCGAGTCTGATCGAGTCGGTCTTTTCATTCTCACTCCCGATTCATCGCAGTTTCATTTGCCACGCCGAGCCGTTGCGGCCAGATCGTGATTCGGAAACTCGGTCCCCTCGAACATCAGAGATCTCTGCTAAGCAGACTAGACGCAATTCGTCCGTTGTGATGACGTTCTCATTGTTTGCAGCAAATCAGACGAATACTGTTGCATTCCGTTGTGCGTGCTGCAAGTGTAAACAGCTCAAGTTTGGCGGCGACCTGCCGACCATATAGCTAAGACAGACCAGCAATGCTTGCTGAGGAGGAAACGTGGATAAGCGCAGGACCATCGTGATCAGCATCGCGGTACTACTGGCCGTGATTGCAGGTGGGGCCGTGTTTTTGTTCCTCAAGGACAGCTCCGACTCGTCTACTGCCGTCGAAGGCCAGAAGTCGGCGCTTGTAGCGACGCGTGCATTGCCAGCAAGCACCAGAGCCAGCCAAATCATTGATACGGGCGGGTTCAAAATCGTCAATCAACCCGAATCAAACGTTCCCGATGATGCAATCCTGACGCTCGAACAACTCAACGCGATCGCATCGGAAGGAAAGGTGCTGATTTCCGCTGTTCCAGAGACCACGGTCTTGCGCGCTTCGAGTTTCGGTGCCCCCGGCGATTCAATTTCTTCGGTGAACGGGGCGCTCGCAGCAGATGAACAGCTCATCACGATTCCTTCGGCATCGATCAAGGGGATCAGCGCAGGTCTTCTTAAGCCTGGTGACCACGTCAACGGGATCATCACGACTCTGGTGGCTGGCGGCGCCCCAGCCCAGACAAGCGGGTCTTCGACGACCTCCGCTGCCAGTACCGCAGGTACGTCCAAGACGGGGTATCTCTTCCAGAATCTCGAGGTCTATGCCATCGGATCGACGACAACAACGACGGTTGCAAGCGCCGCATCACCGGCCGGTGCAGCAGCCGCGCCGTCTACCACGAGTTCAGAAATTACATTCCGCGTAAACCTGGTCGAGGCGACCAAGCTGATTGCAGCACTTCATGGCGGGGCTCAAACACAAGACATCTGGTTGACCCTAGTATCCCAGGATTTTGAGTCCGTGCCAGCCCCCGCAATTGTGAACGAATTGCTCACCGACAACTACGTGAAAGACTCGTTGGTGAAAGAACCTGCATCGCCAGCAATACCTGTCAAACCAAAAGCCACGAGCAGCTCATCGTCCGCTGGTGGGAAATAGGGCAGTGCCAATGACAATGCGAATTATTCTCGAGAAGACACCGTGATGGCGTTCAGCGCAACGAGTGCAGCCCGTGTATTTGCTGTGGTCGTTGCTGATCCCGACGCACGCGTTCGCATGCGACTGTCGACCTTGCTTGCTTCGGAGCACTTGGCGCCATCTTTTGACTCGATCGAAGCCGCCTCGGCATATGCTCGTGAGCTCGGTTCTGCCGCAGTTCTCGTCGCTGGTCCCGGTTTTGCGAACGCGCTCGGGATGGAACATCTCCAGCGCTTTCTGCTCGACCACCCGAGCTGCAGTGCGGTGCTCGTTTCCGAAGAACTGACCACCCAAGTTCTCCAGCAAGCATTGCGTGCCGGCGCTCGAGACGTATTGACGATGGGTACCGTTGATTCACAGCTTTCAGTTGCCGTGAATCGCGTTGGGGACATGATGGCCACGCTGACGACCCACTATGTCGCGGCGGGCGCCACTCAGGACGTGGAACCTGGTCGCTTGATTGTGTCGTTTTCGACGAAAGGTGGAGTGGGAAAGAGCACAATTGCGACCAACCTCAGTGCTGGTC
>JBARPG010000292.1:0-16373 GCA_049642885.1 Acidimicrobiia bacterium
GACGCCATCGATGTCGGGAACCTAACGACGAGCTGGTTCTTCACGGTCGATTCGATTGTCAGCAAAATGGGACTTGGATCGAATCTGGCCTGCGACGTTTGGGATATGTCAAAACCGAAGCCGAGTCCGCAGATTGTCGCACCGCCGACATCGGCGCCGGCCCCGTAGGTCGCGTGCGGCTGCGGGGCTTCGAGCCGTGACCGATCGTTCTCGCGTACACTTCTGACATCTCATGAAGGAGAGGGGGAGGTGTGCTGTACTGGGCGATCAAAGGCGTACTCACCCCGACGTTCCATGCGGCGTACAAGCTTGAGGTCACCGGTAAGGAGAACGTTCCCACCACCGGCCCCGTCATCCTCGCGGCGAACCACCGATCCTTCCTCGATTCCATCTTCGTGCCCCTGCTGATCCCTCGCAAAGTCACCTACGTTGCGAAAGCGGAATACTTCGACTCTCGCAAAACGGCGTGGTTCTTTCGAAGCATCGGCCAGATTCCAATTCGGCGCGATGGTGGCTCGGCTTCAGACGGAGCCCTGCTTGCGGCTCAAGAAGTCCTCGAACACGGCGGCGTAATGGGGATCTACCCAGAGGGAACGCGCTCGCGAGACGGATATCTGCACCGCGGCCATACCGGAGTCGCACGCCTCGCGCTCGCGACCGGCGCACCGATCATCCCAGTTGGACTGATCGGTACCGACGAAGCACAACCGAGTGACAAGAAATTCCCGCGCATCAACAAGCGCATCACGGTGCGCTTCGGCGAGCCGCTCGACGTCGAAAAGTTCGGGGCCCGGAACGACGATCGGATGCGACTCCGATCCATCACCGATGAACTGATGTTCGAACTCGCAGATCTCACCGGCTACCAATACGTCGACACCTATGCGGCGCGCGGTGGTATCGCCCCAGCACACCCGCCGATACAGCGTCTCCCCGAAGCCCTCGCGAGCTAGTCGGCCAGCGCGAGCGGCGCTCGCTAGCATCGCCCTCATGAACGATAGCGACGCGATCAATACCGTCTTATTTGTGGCCCGAGTATTGCTCGGACTCACGATGTTGGCCCACGGGTATCAGAAGGTCTTCAAGGGCGGAAAGCTGCCAGGCACTGCGGGATGGTTCGACTCGATCGGCATGAAGCCCGGCATGATGCACGCTCGCATGGCCGCCGCGACCGAAATGGGGTCAGGTGCCCTACTCGCCCTCGGATTCCTGACGTCGCTCGCTGGCGCTGCGTACGTTGCGCTGATGATCGTCGCGGCTTGGACCGTGCATCGAGCGAATGGATTCTTCATCGTGAAGTCCGGTTGGGAATACAACATGGTGCTTGCAGCCGTCGGTGTGCTCTTCGGCACAATTGGGGCGGGGAAGTACTCGCTCGATCATGCGTTCAAGATCACGGACACGATGGGCGGGTCCACCGGACTGTTGATCAGCCTTGGTGTTGGCGTGGTCGGCGGGATTGGCCAGCTCGCGATCTTCTACCGCCCGCCAGCACCTGCTGCGGAATAGCTCGAACGGGTCCGCTCAACGGCGTTCTTCCACGTCGCAATGCCGAGGTCGATGAACAGGCGTTCTTCGGTCGGCTCGAACCTCCCCGAATCGTGCCACGCCTTGCTCACGGCAGCAGGGGAGTCCCACACGCCTTCAGCAATCCCGGCGAGATACGCCGCGCCGAGCGCAGTGGTCTCGGCGACGGCAGACCGCCGAACCGGGATGCCGCTCACGTCGGCCTGCATTTGGCACATCGAATCCATCGCGCTCGCACCCCCATCGACCCGCAGTTCGAGTGGTGCGACACCGCTCGCCGCAGTAATCGCTTCGAGCACATCGTTGGTTTGGTGCACCATCGACTCGAGAACGGCGCGCGCGAGGTTCGCACGCGTGGAACCGCGAGTAATTCCGAAAATCGTGCCACGCGCCTCCGCATCCCAATGGGGCGATCCCAAGCCAGCGAACGCGGGGACGATGACGACACCGCCAGCGTCGGGCACTGACAACGCCAATGCTTCCGTTTCGGACGCGTGTTCGATGATGCCGAGCCCGTCGCGCAACCACTGCACGGCAGCGCCGGTGATAAAGATCGCGCCCTCCATCGCGTAGTGAGCCGGCGCGTCTCCGAGCTTCCATGCGACGGTATTGAGCAGTCCTGGAACGGGGTCGGGCAATACTGTCCCGAGGTTCGTGAGCACGAAGCTGCCCGTGCCATAGGTGTTCTTTGTCATTCCCGGTTCGAAACACCCCTGGCCGAACAGCGCCGCTTGCTGATCGCCAGCGATACCGCTGATGGGAACGGTCAAGCCCGCAGCGCAGTCGGGTTGTGTCATTCCATATCGCTCTGAGGAACTTCGAATGTCCGGAAGCGAACTCCGATCAACATCGAAGAGTTCGAGGCACTCCTCAGACCACTCAAGGGTCGCGAGATCCATCAACATCGTTCGGGATGCATTCGAAGGTTCCGTGGCGAAGACCCCGCCGTGCGCTCCACCAGTCAAGTTCCACAACAACCATGTGTCGATAGTGCCGAATGCCGTATCGGAATTGCGCGGGACATCAGCGTGCTCGTAGAGCCAGGCCATCTTCGTCGCCGAAAAGTAGGGGTCAGTGACGAGACCAGTGATTTCTCGAATGCGCTGTTCATGCCCAGCGGCGCGTAGATCAGCGCATCGATCTGCAGTGCGTCGATCTTGCCAAACAATCGCCCGGGCGAAGGGTTGGCCGGTCGAGCGTGACCATGCGACTGTGGTTTCTCGTTGGTTGGTAATGCCGAGCGCGACGATTGTCACTTCGCCCAACTTCGCAACGAGTTCCGCAAGCACGAGCTGAGTCACAGCGAGAATCTCGCCAGCGTCGTGCTCGACCCATCCGGGTTGGGGGAAATACTGGCCGAACTCCCGATACGAATACCCGAGCGGCACGCCATTGTCTCCGAGCGCAAAGGCGCGCACTCCGGTAGTTCCTGCATCGATCGCGATGACGACAGCCATGGGCATGAATCTAGGTGGGCGCTGTTACAAGCGCCTCGTTTGGGCGCTCCTTCGGAGTACTGTGAACGATTCCTCGCGGCCCTGCGAGCACGGAAAGTCGAGACCCTCCGCATATGTCCTCCGCTCTTGAAGGTCTGCTTGCACTGCTCGATCTTGAGCAGCTCGAGCTCAACTTATTTCGCGGACATTCGCCAGCAGAGCAGCGGCAGCGAGTGTTTGGCGGCCAGGTTGCTGCCCAGGCGCTTGTCGCTACATCGCGGACGGTTGAAGACGAGCGCCCTGTCCATTCCTTGCATGCATATTTCTTGCGACCGGGCGATCCCCGCGTGCCGATCGTTTTCGAAGTCGATCGCATTCGCGATGGGAGAAGTTTTACAACCCGACGAACCGTCGCGATTCAGCACGGGGAAGTGATTTTCTCCCTCGCAGCTTCATTTCAGAAACACGAATCGGGGCCCGAGCACTCGATGCCATTCCCCGACGTGCCCGCACCGGAAGAACTCCCGACCTACCAAGATCGCATGGCACCCTACGCAGAGCGGTACGGAAAAGTGTTCGCCGATTGGATGCTGCGCGAATTGCCGATCGACTCGCGGCCCACGCAAGTGCCGCCGTGGCTTGACCCCACACCACGTCCGCCGGAACAAGACGTGTGGATCAAGACGAATGGCACCCTGCCCGACGACCCCGTATTGCACCAGTGCGTACTTGCATATGCCTCGGACCTGACGCTGCTCGACACTGCGATGCTCCCGCACGCGGTCGATGCTCGAGACAACGACTATCTGATGGCAAGCCTTGATCATGCGATGTGGTTCCACCGGCCATTCCGAGTTGACGAATGGCTCTTGTATCACCAACGATCGCCGAGTGCTTCGAATGCGCGCGGTTTGGCGGCGGGCACGGTATTCACTCGGGACGGCGCGATGGTCGCGACCGTGATGCAAGAAGGACTTATTCGGACGACTCCGCACGTTCCGAAGATTCTTCCTGGCTGAGGTTGTGCCACTGCGAGCGTGCTCGTAGCGCGAGCACAGCGATGATCGAACATCCGATCACCGTCACAACTCCGCCAATGAGTGATCCGAGGATTTCGCCGGACTGGCTCGGGTGGGCCGTGTGCACGTAGCCATACCCAACGAGCGCGCCGAGAAGGCCTCCGCATACTGCGCCGATGAATGCCAACGTGAATGCCCGCGCGGGCGGGATGCCGGGGTGTACCGATTCCATGTGTTGAGGATACGGCGTCGCCAAGTAGCCTGCGATTCGTGTCAGTCCTCATTGTGCTCCCGACGTACAACGAATCCGAGAATATTGAACGCATTCTCGGTGCAATCCGCAGTGAATGTGACGAGGCTGACGTGCTCGTGGTCGACGATGGCAGCCCTGATGGGACCGCCGAGATCGTCGAGCGAGTGGCGAATGAGCTCGGGCGGATCGAGTTGTTGCGGCGGGGCAGCAAAGGCGGACTCGGTGCCGCGTACCGTGCGGGTTTCCGTGTCGGCTTGTCTCGCGGCTACTCGATCATCATCGAGATGGATGCTGATTTCTCCCATGACCCGGCCCGGCTCAACGATCTCATCGCACCCGTCCGTGCGGGCGAGGCCGAATTGGTGATTGGGTCTCGTTACGTACCGGGAGGATCGACCCCGGATTGGCCCCGGAAGCGTCGAGTCATCAGTCGTACCGGCAACCGCTATCTCCGTCTGATGCTTCGGTTGCCAATTCAGGATGCCACGGCGGGCTTTCGTGCATATTCCGCGACGGCACTTGAGGGCATTGACCTCGCCAAACTCCAGGCCGGTGGCTACGTCTTCCAGGTTGAAATGGCCGATCAGATTGTTCGCAACGGCGGACGCATCAAAGAAGTCCCGATCACCTTCCACGACCGCGCCTATGGAAACTCGAAGATGAGCGGGAAGATCGTGCGCGAGGCTTTCTGGCTCGTGACAAAGTGGGGGGTCAGGCGGCGCATCGCTTCGTTCCGAGGCCAGAAGCGCACGTCTCCGAACGCTTGAGGCGGCGCAGTTCTCTGATTCGCCTGCATCCCGTCGCAATCACAGGGCACAATAGGTAGATGCGGTTCGTGCGCGTTGCTGGAGGTCTCATCGAAACTGATGACGGTCTCCTTCTTGTGTGCAACCAACGTCGCGGGGGCCGTTGCGATTGGAGCCCGCCGGGCGGCGTGATTGATGACACCGATGACGATGTGATTTCAGGGCTTTCGAGAGAGGTCCACGAAGAGACCCAGCTCAGCGTGACCTCCTGGGCCGGGCCGTACTACCGCGTCATCGCCGAGGCGCCCCACATTGGCTGGCACTTGACCGTCGAGGTCTTTCGGGCACAGGAGCTGTCTGGATCGTTAACGGTCGCCGACCCAGACAACATCGTGATCGATGCAGGATTCTTTTCCGGCGACGACATGCACCTTCGTTTGCGTGCGGCCCCCCGCTGGGTCTCAGAACCGCTCACGGAATGGCTCACACATCGGTGGGAAATTGATGACTGTCGGGAATTCTCGTACCGGATCGACGGAACTGGCATGCACGATATGAAGGTGCACCGCGTGTGAAAGAGCGAGTGATCTTGCACGCGGATTTGGACGCCTTTTTCGCGTCGGTGGAAATGCTCGACGATCCGACACTCGAGGGCAGGCCAGTGATCGTTGGTGGCATCGGCAATCGCGGGGTCGTCGCAACCGCCAACTACGAGGCCCGGAAGTCCGGTGTGCACTCGGCAATGCCGACCGCGATCGCACGACGTTGTTGCCCGCACGGGGTGTTCCTCCCACCGCGCATGCGTCGCTACGAGGAGCTCTCACGTGAGGTGATGTCAATTCTGCGCGAGATCACCCCTTTGGTGGAACAGCTCTCCGTTGACGAGGCCTTCTTCGACGTGACTGGAGCGCAACGCCGCAGCGGCAGTCCTCAGGAAATCGCAGAGTCGGTACGCGCGGAGGTGCGCAATCGCGCTGGATTGCCAGTGAGCATCGGTGGGGGCTCTTCCAAATTGATTGCCAAGATGGCGACCGAAGATGCGAAGCCCGATGGCATCTGCATCGTCGCCTTGGATCGGCAGCAGGAGTTCCTCGACGGCCATGTCATTCGTGCGCTTCCGGGTCTTGGGCCGAAAGCGGGAGAGGCGCTCCAGCGTGTCGGGATCCACACCATTCTCGATGCCCGGCGCGCAGCACCGGTGCTCTTAGATCAGGCGCTCGGCGCGGTACGGGCGGCGCACATTCGAGACCTGTGCGAAGGGCGGGACGATCGGGTGCTCGAGACCGAACGCGACCGGAAGTCGATCGGCCACGAAGAGACCTTTGCGAGCGACCTCGTGGGTAAACAGCTCATCGAAGATCACCTCTTCCGCCTCGTGCACGAAGCAACGCGACGAGCGCGTTTGAATCACGTCGCAGCGCGCACTGCGCATCTCAAGATACGCAACGACCGCTTTCAGACGATTACCCGCTCAATCACCGTACCCGAGGCCTCAATGGATCCTGCAATGTGGTGGCCGAAGGTGCAGGCACTGTTGCATCGCGCGCCCGCGGATATGCAACGAGTGCGTCTGCTTGGAGTCTCGTTTTCGCAGCTTTCAGAGACGGCTCTTCGACTGTTTGAGAGCGACGCTGATGGCGGTTCATTGGCACCGGGCATGACGACCAATATTCCTACCGTCGTCGACGCGGTTCGGGACAAGTTCGGCGCCGACGCCATTGGGGTCGCGCGTCTCGTGCGCCATCGTGCCCCCGATCCAGACCGCCTATACGGTCCGCTGGCGGCCCCGGACGGTCCCGGTCGGATCTCAACGGGAAGAAAATCCTCGCCGCGATCAAACTCGCAACGATGAGCGTGGGAGACTTCGACCGCCATGGGACTCTCAGAGCACGAACAGAAGATCCTCAAGGACATCGAACAGCAACTCTCCGCGAGTGACCCGCGCCTGGTCAAAGAGGTGAGCGAGACGACCGTGTATCGCTACTCGGGGCGCGTGATCCAACTTGCCGTGACGGCGCTCATTTTCGGCGTCATCTTCATGATCGCGACCTTCACCACCTCGGTCATTCTCGGGGCGATCGGATTTCTGATCATGTTGGCGGCGCTCCTCGTGATTGAAGCGCACCTTCGGAAGATCGGAAAGGCGAGTCTTGCTGCAGCGAGTGATGCGTGGCGTCAATTTGGCGAACGCTCTCGCAGTCGGCGTTGGGGCCGCTGAACCCCAGCGGATTCCGTCTCTGCTTTCAGACGGTCGAGCAGCTCGGACGCCTCAGCGTGTGATTGTTCATTGATTTCGTCTGGTACCTCAGCTTCGGAATAGCTGAGCGTCGAGAGCACGTCGGCCATCTTTGTGATGACCTCGGCATCTTCTCGGGGCAGTCCGCGTTTCACCGATCGTGCCTCTTCGTGGATGGTCGCGTTTGGCGGCACAAATGCACCGGCACGTGAACGATGAGACACCAGGTCGCGCCACAGCGAGGCGAGCGCGTTCCGCGGATCAGCGTCATGTTCGCGAAGCAGTCTTCTGCGGCGTCGGACGACGGCAACGAGCACCAGTCCCAAGACTCCGAGACCCGCGCCGAGCAGCCACCAGGTTGAAGCTGACGATTGTGTGGATTGTGAAGCGGTACCGCCCGCGGCCGGCAGACTCGATACGGCGGCGGACCCGGCGGAGATCGAAGACGCTGGGCGCGGTGTGCTCGCGGTCGTGAGCGATGTGCTCGCTGCGGAACCGGGTGCCGGTTGATCTATAGGGGGTTGCGCAGGCGCAAGGGAGTTCGGGTCACGCGGATTGCGAATTGGATTGCTCGCAGATCCGGGTGTCGGTTCGAATGGAACCCAGCCGCGGTCATTGATGAACACCTCAGGCCACGCGTGTGCCATATTCGTCTTGACCGAGAACACGAGCGAGCCTCCGGTGCCCGGCGAGGAATCACCTGGGCGGAAACCGATAGCGACGCGTGCTGGCAATCCGAGGCTCCGAGCGATGAGCGCGAATGCTGTGGCGAAATGTTGGCAGAAACCCGAAGGAGTCGGTGCTGTCAAGAAGGCCAATACACCGCGCTGGCTCGGATCGAACGCGGCATTGATGTCGTATCGAAACGAAGGTCCGCGTAACCACCCCTCAACCTGTGCGAGTTGTTCTTCGGGTGTGGCCTTCGGATCAGCGACCTTCGAAATTGCGTCGCGGATCCTCTGGGCGAATGCGGGATCGAGCTCGAGCGTTTTCGAATCGCTCGGTGCTTGCCTCGCGTGATCTCCGAGGAGGGAAACCACCCGGTATTCGTCGCCTCTGCGCGTCGGGCGCGTGAGCACGAAGTTGTGAGTCTCGGGCATGCTGAGCGTTTCGGGAAAGCCTCGGCTGATCGGCGTGATATTCGTCGGTACAAATGCGCCCGGTATTTCTGAACTGACGAGCCCTGCAATCGAAATGTCCTGGACGAGCCGATCGGCGCCTTCGCCGGCATTGGCATCCGCTTCTGCACTGCGCGCCGTATCGGCGCGGATCGACCACGACTCCCCATCGAAGGTATCGAGCGCGAACATGCGCCAGTACTCCGGTTGCTTCGCCTTCACCACAAAGAGCTCCGCAGGTTTTCGACGCAGCCAATCGGCGACATTGTCGAGCGAATCCAACTGAATCGTCGATGGAAGTTCGAAACTCGCTGCTTCTCGCCAGTCCCACAGCGGAGGATTGGAAAGGACCGTGATCCCCGCTCCTGCCATTGCACCAATTGCGGCGATGACCACCGCCACTGTCATGTCGATTCGCCATGTGCGTCGTTGTCCGGGGGGACGATTCCGCGATCCGCTGAGCCAGATCGCGGCGACAGCGATATATCCGGAAGTAAGAAGCCAACGGCCGTTCGCTGTGCCGAGAGTTGAACTCAGAGCGAACACCATGAATGAGGGGACGAGCGCCGTGAACCGGGCGGGGAGCGAGCAGAGCAACATCGTTGTTGCTGTCAGCACGATCGCGAGGAGCGCGACCGCGATTTCGCGAGGTGCGGTGACGGGAAGACGCCCGTGATCTCGAAGGATCGTGTGCCCCGCGCCTCGGAACGCGCCGCGGAGGTCTGTGATCCAGGGGTGTTTGCGTTTCAGTCGCGATACGACAACAGCGCACGCGATGGCACCGACGACGTATGAGGTGATCACGCGACCTGCGACCGTCTTGAACGCCCGCGATGCGAGCAGCGCGGCGAGGTGCATCGAGAGCGAGATGAAGATTGGTGCGAGAACCACGGACCCGCGTGTGAACAAACGACTGAGACTCGCGAGCGCGATTGCATCAGCACACATCAGGGTCAGCGCTGTCGTGACGCCCAGGGTGTTGCGGATGCTGCGGGTCGAGTTGGCGTGGCGGAGGTTCATCGGCGTGATCCCCGCGTCATCGTCGCATTCCACGCGTGAAGGAATCGATCCGTCACCTGAATCCACACGCCACCGGACGATGCAGTTTCGCCAAACTGAACGGTGCGACGTGGAGCTGCCCATCCCGGGTGCGCGGTGAGCACGATGTCGGCTCCATCTCGCGTTGGAGTGGACCCGTCCGGAACAAGGAACCCGAGCGCATCGCCCAGTGCGAGCAGCGCTGATGACGATGGGCAATCAACGAGTAACCGTCCGCGCTGATCAACGATGCGGAGCGCACCAGATTCCAGCCATGACCACCCGAGTGTGTAGGCGGCCGAGACGATCTCCTCGAAGTACGAGGATTCCCGCAGGTCAATCATGATCGTGAGGAGTCGGTTGTCCTCGCGACGCTCGTCGCGCACCATCAAATGATCTTGCCGGGCGCTCGCTCGCCAGTGGATGCGTCGGAGTTCATCGCCGGGTTGGTATTCGCGAATAGTGGCGGGGTCGCCCTCGCCGCGGTCACGGGTACCGCGCCGCGAGAGGTGAGCCGAAGTCAACCGATCAATCTGATCGCGACGCGGATGCACGACGCATTGATCGGCTTCAAGAGCGGTGTATTCGACGACGATCAACCCGAAGGGGTCACTGAGGCGTGCCACGAGCGGCCCGAGCCCGACAGGACCTCGTCGTTCTGAGGGAACTCGATATGACATCGACTGTCCCCACGCATGCGCCCGCGCCCGTGTCGTCGTCCCGTCTGAACCGATCATTTCGGTGAGTCGAAGTTCGAGAAAGGTTGGTGCGGTCACTTCGCAGGCGGCAGTGGTGGATTCGCCGAGGGCAACGCGATGTGGAGCGCTTCGCTGTGCCTGCAGCCGCCGACCGGACCTGCTGACGACGATTGCTGCGAACGCCACAAGGACGAGTGCAGCGATTCCGAAAGCCGAGAACTCGGGAACGCCAAGAGTCTTGCCGGCAGCGATGAGACCGCCGGCAGCGCCGCACACGGCGATCCCGCGGCGGGTCAAAGTCAGTCGCATGGCAGCGAAAGGCCCTAACGGGCAGGGTGCGGAGTTGGCACCTGAAGGATCACGCTGTTGATGACCTCGATGGGACTCATTGAGGTCCCATATTCCATGAGGATCCGATGCGCCAAGACCGGAACCGCGAGTTCTTTGACGTCGTCGGGAAGTACGAAATTGCGCCCGGCGAGGGCTGCCTGTGCGCGTGCTGCCCGCTGCAATGCGAGAGCGGCGCGGGGGCTCGCGCCAAGACGGACGCCAGGGGCATCCCGTGTCTCTTCAACGATGTCAATTACATACGCGCGGATTGCATCGTGCACGGTGATTCCTTCGCACGCAGCGACCGCTCCCATGATGACGCGAGGCGAAGCAACCGCGGGTACTTCAGGAGCGAGTCGGGCGTCATGGTTTGCGAGGATGTCCATTGAAGCATCGCGGGTCGGGTAGCCAATGGAAATACGCATCAAGAAGCGGTCGAGCTGAGCCTCTGGCAGGGGAAAGGTGCCGTCAGTTTCGACGGGGTTCTGTGTTGCGATCACCATGAATGGGGTTGGCAGCGCGTGGGTAGCCCCATCGGCAGTGACCTGCGCTTCCTCCATTGCTTCAAGCAGGGCAGACTGGGTTTTCGGTGCAGCGCGGTTGATTTCGTCGGCGAGGACGACGTTCGCGAACACGGCACCCGGCCGGAACTCAAACGCGTTCTGGTCGCGATCCCACACGGTGGATCCCGTGATATCGGACGGGAGCAGATCGGGCGTGAACTGAATACGGCGCCAGGCCCCGCCCATGGACTGTGCAATCCCACGAGCAAGGGATGTTTTACCGACACCGGGTACATCGTCGATGAGAAGGTGCCCGCCGGCGAAAAGGCATACGAGTGCGGCACGAATCGCTTCGGGCTTGCCCGCTAGCACGGTGCTCAAATTCGATTCGAGCGCCTCCGCGATCTGCTCAAATCTCAGGGCACCCGAGAGGGATGCGGTCGCGGTCTCCAATTGGAGCGGTGTTTGCATTTCGTCTCCAGTTCATTCAGCTCAAATGAGCGAACCAGGGCGGATCGTGATGAAGTGACACAGACTACGTTGGATGGGAATGGCGTTCGACCAATCTGACGTGGCCTTGATCCCTCCGCTTCGTCGAGGGCCGCTATTGCGCGCGTTGCTTTTGCATCCCGAACTTTGGGCAACCTCCCTGCGATTGGCGTGGTCGATCCGTCGGCCCGCATGGTGGCGGACGTTTCCTTTCGTACCGATCCCGTCTCGCTCGTACCTTTCATTTCGCCTCGAAACCCAATATGGATCGACGGCGAATCCCGGCGATGTAGGCGCGGACTTCATCTCGTACCTCCGCTGGGTTCGACGACAGCTCTCGTAGCAACCGCCCGCTGACGTGCACGCTCCACCGAGTGCGGTCGCTATCCACTGACGCGTCCTCGTTCGCACATTGCCGCCTTCGTATGGAAGATGACTGACGTTGCATTTCCGTTGCGACCTGAACCTGCATTTCTCCCGAAACCGGTCCCTTTTCGCAGAAAGTGGTGCCTGAGGAGCAGAAGTGGCGAGAAATGGTGTTGACGGGAGGGAAGTGGGGGATTATGGTGCGCCCAACGGTGAAGAGGGGTGTGGGACTCCAAAGGCCGCGGACACGACTTGAGGGGGAGGCGCGGGATGTTTCTTGGGGAGTACCAGCACTCCCTTGACGCCAAGGGGAGGCTCATCCTTCCGGCGAAATTCCGTGACCAGCTCGCTGAAGGCGCGTACGTGACCAAGGGGCGAGACGGTTGCCTTTTCGTGTACACGCAAGAGGAGTTTCAGCAAGTGGCAGAAGGTGTGCGACAGCGAGCAATGGAAGGGGAGGCGCAGCGACAAGCAGCGCGTTCCTTCTTCGCCGGCGCCATCGATGTGGTGCCCGACCGCCAAGGGCGAATCGCATTGCCGCAGACCTTGCGCGAGTTCGCGTCACTAGATCGCGATGTGGTCGTTGCCGGTGTGTTCTCCCGAATTGAGGTTTGGGATTCAACGCAGTGGCGTGAGCGCGAGCGAGTGGGAGAGGCAGCGCTTGCCGATTCCTCCTCGCTGGATGGGTTCGGTTTATAGCCGTACGCATCGAGCAAGGAAATGGCATCTCCGGATGCCACGAACATTGACATGCAGGCCCGGCATCGGGCCGTCACCAGCCTTCCGGCGTCACGGTTGTTGGCCCCTACTCCGCCCGCTTCCAGCCGAGTTGTGACAGGGGAGAAAACCTGTTCGACGTTTGTACGCCGGGGGGCTGGTGACGGTGCGAAACCGGGGATTTGATCGGAAGGTACCGGTGGCTGAATTCGCACACCAACCCGTAATGCTCGACGAGATCATCGAGAGCTTTATGGGTCTTCCGTCGGGAGTGATCGTTGACGCGACGCTCGGAGGCGGAGGACATGCGGAGGCGCTCCTCGAGTGTCGAGAGGATTTCGAAGTTTTCGGAATCGATCGCGACGAACATGCTCGAGCGGCGGCAGGCCAACGACTTTCTCGATTCGGCTCCCGGGTTCGCATCGTCTCAGGTGAGTTCGGCCAGCTCAAGGCAGTTCTCGCACAACACGGGGTGGATCACCAGGGGGTAAAGGGCATGTTGTTTGATCTCGGAGTTTCGTCTCCACAATTGGATCGACCAGAACGCGGGTTCTCGTATCGGTTCGACGCGCCCCTCGACATGCGCATGGATATGAGGCAGTCGCTCACTGCCGATGATGTGGTGAACGAGTACAGCGAGGCCGATCTTGCTTCGGTGATTGCTCGGTACGGCGAGGAGAAGTTCGCCAAGCCGATCGCGAGGAACATCGTTGCCGCTCGACCAATTGTTGGTACGAAAGCGCTCGTCGATTGCATCTACAGCGCGGTCCCGCACGGCGCACGCCGCCGCGGATCGCATCCGGCGCGGCGAACCTTTCAGGCAATCCGCATGGAAGTGAATCGCGAACTCCCCAATCTGGCAGAAGGTCTCGACGATGCCGTGCACCTCATTTCGCCTGGGGGTCGCGTCGCGGTGCTCTCGTATCACTCCCTCGAAGACCGCATTGTCAAGAAGCGCTTCGCCGCTGCCGCAGGGACCGTAACTCCATATCCCGTCCCACCGATCCAAGAACGCAGCGGGTTCCGACTCGTAACACGCGGAGCACAGGGGCCGGCCGCAGCAGAGATCGAGCGAAATCCGCGCGCGGAGAGCGCCAAACTCCGCGTCATCGAGCGAATCGCAGAGTAATGACGCGCGCGATGGTGTTGAACGCACCGGCTCGAAGGAGCGCGCCCGTTTCGCGCCCGAAACTTGTCGCCGTTCCTCGTCGCGCACCTCGTTCTCCTCGTGTTCTGCTCATTGCGGCAGCCATCACCATGCTGGGCGGGACAGCGGTCACGCAGAGTCTCCTCGCGCAAACCCAGATCGAATTAGACCGCCTCGAGCGCACCTATTCTCTCGCCGTCCAGGATCGAGCGAACCTGCGTCTGCGAGTCGCTGAACTACAAGCGCCGTCGCGGGTCGTGAGCGCCGCGCGGGATCGGCTCGGGATGATCGAACCCCAGACGACGCAGGTGATCGTCGACATCGGCCCGAACGGCGCACCGGTTCAAGGGCCGAAGTAAGCCGATATGGCGGGAATCACGATTTCGGGGGGAGTCAGAACTGCAGGCCTGCGATCGGGTCGCGCGGCCACGACCAAGGTCGCGTCACGTCAGCAGTCTTCGCGCAGCGCGAATGCGCACAGCAGCAGAACACGACAGCATTCCCGCGCCATTCCCAAAGCGCGAGTAGCGACACGTCGGGCTACGACGAAACCTCGCGTTTCCGCACCCAGCGTGCAGTCGACGCGAAGAAGACTGCTGGTCATCATGTTGTTGTTTCTCGTCGGGTTCGGTGGCATTGCAGCCAAACTCGTTTCCCTCCAAGCCCTGTCTCACGACTTCCTGAACAAGGCGGGCCTCGAACAACGATCGCGGTTGGAGACGCTTGAGGCCACACGCGGTCGCATCTTGGATCGAAACGGCGCCCAGCTGGCGGTCACCGTTGCGGCGCCGACAATCATCGCGAATCCCAAGCTCATTCCCGACGCGGCCGTTGCTGCCGAACAGATCGCCCCAATCGTAGGGATCGATGCCGCGACCCTTGCGAAGCGGTTTCGCCAGAAGAACTCATCGTTTGCATATGTCGCACGGCAGGTCGATCAAAGCGTTGCGGACCGCGTGAAGGCGCTCGCGATTCCGGGAATCGAGTTTCAGTCCGAGCCCCGACGCTTCTATCCGTCGGGCGATCTGGCATCCCCGGTATTGGGTGTCGTCGGCATCGATGACAACGGGCTCGCTGGCAGCGAGTACCTCCTGAACCACACGCTCACCGGCCACTCTGGATCTCGCAGGGAAGAAGTGGATCAATTCGGTCGTCGCATTCCAGAAACGGAACAGCACCTGAAGCCCGCAGCGCCAGGCAAAGACGTCGTACTCACGATGGACTCAGGCATCCAGTATGAGGCGCAACAGGCATTGATCGACGAAGTGACGCGTGTAAACGCCGATGGCGCCGTTTCACTTGTGATGGATCTCAAGACAGGGGACATTCTTGCTGCGGCCACAGTGACGAAGGGCGAAGACGGAACCGTGCGCGCAGCATCAGGAACTGATCGCAATCGACCCTTCACCGATGTGTACGAACCTGGATCGACAAACAAGATCATCACGATGTCGGCGGCGATCGAATCAGGACTTGTCGGTCCGCAAACGGTTCTCGACGTGCCGCTCACGATTTCACAAGGCGGCGCATTCCAGAGGGACGAGCACCGCGCCAAGGGCGGACCCCTTTCGGTGACCCAAATCTTCGAGATGTCTTCAAACGTTGGAACGATCAAGATCGCTCAGCTGCTGGGCGCCGATCGTTTCGATACGGCACTCCGAAAATTCGGATTCGGATCAGTTTCGAATGTCGGGTTTCCGGGCGAAGCTTCCGGTGTGCTCCTCGACCGTTCCAACTACAGCGACACGTCGATGATCACAATGCCGATTGGGTACGGCATTGCAGTGACACCTATGCAGATGCTCGACGTATTCGCGACGATCGCAAACGATGGCGTTCCAGTGAAACCGCGCCTCGTACTCGGCACACAGCTCGGCGGTGCGTTTGAAGCGGCACCCACACCCGAGCCGGCGGGTCGTGTGGTGTCGGTCTCGACGGCTCGTTCTGTCCGCGGCATGCTCGAAGGGGTGGTTGCTGCTACTGGTGGCACTGGAAAGAAAGCGCAGATTCCTGGGTACTCCGTCGCCGGAAAGACAGGTACCGCGTTGAAGGCCCCGTATAACAAGGGCGAACACTTCTCGAGCTTTGCGGGCTTCGCACCTGCGAGCAATCCGCAGCTCGCGACGATCGTGGTGCTCGATAACGCTCGGAACGAGTACTACGGCGGCGACGTGGCGGCTCCAGCATTCAAGCGAATCATGTCCTACGCGCTCGACGTGCGCCATGTGCCTGCGGACCAGCCGCTGCCAGCGAATCAGTAACCGTGAAGCTCACAAGGTTGCTTGCACGCGTGCCGGGGCTCGTTGAAGTCATTGGGAATGTCGATGGACTCGCGATCGACTCGGTCACGCTCGATCATCGCAACGTCGCTCCGGGAATTGCATTTGCGTGCGTAGCGGGTGCCCGTTTCGATGGCAACGCCTTCGCCGAAGACGCGGTCGCGTCCGGTGCGCCAGTCGTGTTCTCTGAACGACCGCTCGCTCTGTCAGTTCCCGTTGTTCTGGTCGTCAATGTCAACGAGGCAATTGGTGAGATTGCTGCGGCATTGGAAGGTGATCCGAGCCGAACGCTCATGTGTTTCGGTGTGACCGGAACGAATGGGAAGACCACGACGACCTATCTTCTCGACGGAATTTCCGCAGCCGGAGGGCACCCTTCGGCGATTCTTGGGACCACCGGGGTTCGCATTGGTTCGAAGACTCTCGCGACCGGGTTCACGACCCCACAAGCCCCCGAGCTGCAGCACCTGC
>JBARPG010000293.1:0-2016 GCA_049642885.1 Acidimicrobiia bacterium
GTTGAACAGATCGACCTTGGCGGCACCTCATTCCTGAAGGTCGCACCAGAGGCGATCACGGCCCTGACCAAGGCCGCATTCTTCGACATTGCGCATTTGTTTCGCCCCGCTCACCTCGCGTCGCTTGCCAAGATTCTGGAAGATCCAGAAGCGTCGCCAAACGACTGTTTCGTTGCGCTTGAGTTGTTGAAGAATGCGAACATTGCCGCCGGCATGGTGTTGCCGAGTTGCCAAGACACGGGAACCGCGATCGTGAAAGGCAAGAAGGGCCAGTACGTCCTGACAGAAGGCGATGACCGCGAGGCGCTTTCAAAGGGAATATTCAAGACTTACGAAGAAGACAACCTGCGTTTCTCGCAGATGGCACCGCTCAACATGTTCGACGAGGTGAACACCGGCACGAATCTTCCCGCCGAGTTCGTGCTCGAAGCAGTACCCGGCGACGCATACTCATTCCTCTTCATTGCAAAGGGCGGCGGTTCCGCGAACAAGAGCTTGTTGTTCCAAGAGACCAAGGCGCTCCTCAACGAAAAGCGCATGCTTGAGTGGTTTGACGAGAAGCTCCGCACACTCGGCACCGCAGCATGCCCTCCGTATCACCTTGCGATTGTGATCGGTGGCAACTCCGCGGAGCAGACCCTTGCCATCGCGAAGCTGGCGTCGACGAAATATCTCGACTCGCTACCAACAGAGGGCAATGAGTTCGGTCAAGCCTTCCGCGATATCGAATGGGAAGACAAGATCCTGAAACTCACCCAAGGTTTCGGGATCGGAGCGCAATTCGGCGGGAAGTATTTCTGCCATGACGTGCGCGTGATTCGCCTACCCCGTCACGGCGCGAGTTGTCCGGTCGCTATCGCCGTGAGTTGTTCGGCTGATCGTCAAGCGCTCGGCAAGATCACCGCGGAGGGCGTGTTTCTCGAACAGCTCGAAACGGACCCGGCGAAGTACTTGCCCGAGATCACCGATGAACATCTCGACGATGCGGTCGTGCGCATTGACCTCAATCGCCCGATGGATGAGATCCGTGCGGAGCTGACCAAGTATCCGGTGAAGACGCGCATCATGTTGAGCGGGCCGATGGTGGTTGCACGCGATATCGCGCACGCGAAAATCCAAGACCGCCTCACTGCCGGTCTCGGCATGCCCCAATACTTGAAAGACATGTGCGTGTACTACGCGGGGCCTGCGAAGACGCCGAAGGGATATGCGTCTGGGTCGTTCGGCCCGACGACGGCCGGCCGCATGGACAGTTACGTCGACAGTTTTCAAGCCGCAGGCGGAAGCATGATCATGCTCGCCAAGGGCAACCGCTCGAAGCAGGTCACCGACGCGTGCAAGAAGCACGGTGGTTTCTATCTCGGCTCGATCGGTGGGCCCGCGGCGCGGCTCGCACAGGACTGCATCCGCAAGGTTGAGGTCCTGGAATATCCCGAGCTCGGCATGGAAGCAGTGTGGAGAATCGAAGTCGAAGACTTCCCGGCATTCATCGTCGTCGATGACAAAGGCAATGACTTCTTTTCCGAGGTCATGAAGCCTGTGGCGACTCGGTAACGCGCATGTCTGATTTCGACGAACCCACAAATCCACTCCTCGCCGATGCGTTGCGCGATCACGCAGAGGCGCCAACACCCGAAATGCGTCGCGCGGTGTTCGAGGAGTTCATCGCGGCCGAAATCATGGTTCCCGCGAAGCAAGGCGATGCGCCACTTCACTATGCGCGGCTGAATCCCGCTGATGGGGAGTCGGTTGAAATCGTCCTCGCAGTTGCATCCGACGGACCGCAGGTGGTGTGCGCCTTCATTAACGGCGCGGAGTTTGTGGCCTGGGCGCGGCAACATCCCTTCCTTGTGATGTCTGGTCGAGACGTATGCAGCCTTGCGGTATCCAATGGCACCCCGCGTGTGATCTTGAATCCGGCGGGCGAGGAGATGCAGTTCATCATTCACGCTGACGAACTCGTGAGTGTCGCGAACGGAGAAATGCCCGACGGTGAGGAGCGACCCGAATCAACCT